>DAOTYB010000288.1:0-25162 GCA_034435315.1 Anaerolineae bacterium
GGGGAATGGGGGTGTGGGTGGGCGGCGCAGCCGCCCACCCACACCCCGCCTCCCATCGCTCCCTCTCTCCCCGCTTCGGGGAGAGGGCGTGTGTGTACCTCAGCACTCTACTTCCACTGGGCATCAATTGCCTCACGGATCTCTTTGATGGTCAAGCCGGCAAGGCGATGCATCCGCGTGGTGGGCGTGTGCCCCTCATAGTCGAGTGGCGTGGAGGCGTGACGATGTACCCACACGCCCGCCACGCGCGCCACTGTGCCATTGTCGTCAAAGCGGATGATGATGTTCAAATCGTATGAAATTTTGTTTTGTTCCCATGCCAGCGTCCAGCGTAAACTAGCGCGATCAACAACCGGCCTGGAGAGTTTACCCTTGTTCGCCAGGCGCGTCGCGTTAATCTCCTGGAGTAACGCCGTAATTTCCTTGCCGATACCGTTTTTGATTTCTTCGATCAATGTGTTGATGCGCGTTTGCGCGGCGGCAGATAATTCTGGCATTCTTCACTCACTTTCAGTATCGCAACATCGCACCAATGCCACCCAGTTTTTTCAACCGCGTTGCCGCAGTACCATGCACCAACTCGGCACGACATCCCAATTCGATGGCACGTCGGACAGCCACATCCACCGCGCCCGGGAGCGATTGCATCGCTTGACCACACAGCGGGCAGGCGGCGAGGTGTTGTCCCGCCAGATAACCACAGTGGCGACACATTGCACCTTCGGCAGGGTAATCGGGCACGGCGATCAAGGTGTACACTTTTTTCTCCATCAGCGCGCTCAAGGTGTCCGCCAAGCCCAGCGTGGCGGTCAAGCCTTTTTTGCGCGCGGCGGTCTGCAACGCTTCCACCTGCGCGAGTTCTCGCTCGCGTTCAAGGCGCTCTTGAATCGGTCGCGCTTTTTCGACGACCTGACGCGCCGAGGCATCCATATCCATCGCAAACTCGCCGACGATGCGCTCACGCAACGACCTGGGCAATTGTTCACGAAACTGGGCGCGTGTGTCGCGCGTCCCTGCGATGACCAGATACTTGCACTTTTGGCTAGCAACAAAATCAGCCGTGAGTTGTGCCGCCTGCTTGAGATTTTGCAGCGCCTGCGCTTCGATCTGACGCTGAAAGCGCGCGGCACTCCAGCCGCCTTGCTTGTGCCGACCGGGCGTCCTGGGTAACTGATAGGTGTACTCTTCGATCTCGCCCAGATGCATCGCAAAAAAGCGCGCGCGGTCGCGCCCGATGAGCGCGATGGCAAAGCATTCGTACTCGTCGAGCAGATCGCTCAACAAGCGCACATTCGGTTTGACGTCCACACCGGCATAGTCGGGGAGGCGTACTGCCAGACGAAACTCGCGCCACAAGTCCAGCGGCGCGCTGGCAAAGAGTACCAGCCCCAGCGATTGCCAGTCGTACTCGCGCTCGACAAAACGCGTGACGCGCTGCACATCGGCGGGGTCTGCCGCGAGCGGTTCGAGCAGACGCTTGAGTGCGCGTTTGCGTTCGGCTTTGTCGTGCTGGGACAAATCGGTGTTGAGATACACACTGAGCACCGGCTTGCCCTGCGTGTCCAGACGCACCAACTCTTTGAGTTCAGTTTGGGTAATCACCGTTGCCTCCTTACGAAATACGACCGCCGACCGCCGCAGATTTTCTGTGTAGCGGGCGGTTGCGCCCACAAGCCACTCGTCACACCCTCGCGAGCGGCTAACAGCCGCGCGCGCGTGCGAGTTCTTGTTTGAGTCGCTCAATCTCGGCACGTAGTTCGGCTTCGCGTCGTTGCATCTCCTGCTGTAAATTTTCCAGGCGTTCGGTGAGATCCATAATGATCTCCACGCCTGCCAGATTCACTCCCAGTTCGTTGGTCAAACGCGCGATCTTGCGCAACCGCTCGATCTCGCGCGGCGAGTACAACCGAATTTTGCCCGAAGAACGCGTCGGTTTCAAGAGCCCCACGCGTTCATAGTAGCGCAGGGTTTGCGGGTGCATATCTACCAGCCGTGCGGCTACGCTAATGACAAAGATCGGTTCATCTGGATCACGATATTCCATCATCGCCTCCGCATCTGTGCAAGTTGTTGGAACAGGGCGCGCTCGGCGGGCGTGAGATTTTCGGGCAACACCACACGCACTTTGACGTAGAGATCGCCATAGGTGTTGGTGTTCAAGCGTGGCATGCCCTGCCCTGCCAGACGGAACGTGCGCCCACTTTGCGTCTCTGGCGGAATCTTGAGCGCGAGTTGCCCTTTGAGCGTGGGCACGTACACCTCACCACCGAGCACGGCGACGTACAGGTCTATCGGGATTTCACAGCGCAAGTCGTCCCCATCTCGCTCAAAGACTGGATGCGGTGCGACTTGCACACGCACATACAAATCGCCCGGCGCGCCGCCCAGTCCCGGCGCTCCTTCGCCAGCATAGCGAATCCTGGAACCGTTTTTGACGCCGGGCGGAATTTTGATTTCCAGACGACGCTCACCTTTTTGCAAGATGCGGGTCGTCCCGCGATATGCCTCCTCCAGAGAGATCTCAATCGTCTGCTCAATATCCTGCCCGCGGCGCGCGCGCGCGCGCGAGGTTTCAAAGTCACCGAAGAACGTGCGGAAGAAATCGGAAAAGCCGCCCAGATCGCCAAAGAGCGACTCGAATTCTTCCGGCGACACGGTGCGATAGTGCACGCCGCCCGTGCCCCACTGGAACGGACCCTGGGCGCCGGCGCGCTGGTACTGCTCGTACGCCTGCCAGTTGGCGCCCAGTTCATCGTAACGACGCCGCTTGGCAGGGTCGGACAGAACCTCGTACGCCTCGTTAATCTCTTTGAATTTTTCCTGAGCCGATTTATCGTTTGGGTTTAGGTCGGGGTGATACTTGCGCGCCAGCCGACGAAAGGCTTGTTTGATCTCCTTTTCATCGGCATTCTTGCTTACCCCGAGAATTTTGTAATAGTCCTTGTACTCCACGCCGCATATTATACAACGATAAAGCCAATTTGTCAATATCATTAGAGAACTCTAATGAAAAAAGTTGATAAAATCATTATCAAATCTATTGACAAATTCAAGTCATCGTGGTATAATCCGAACCGAAAAATGATTGAGCATTGCTCAATGGGCGATGCTCGAAAAAAATGATAAGGAGGTAAAACGATGAGCAGCCTGATTCGTTGGGATCCCTTCCGAGAAGCAATGTCGCTACGCAATGCGATTGACCGCCTGTTCGAAGAGTCGTTTGTGGCACCTCGCGTGAGTTGGTGGGCGCCGCTGGGCACAGGCGATCTGGCGATTGATATGTACGAAACCAAAGACGAGGTCGTCGTCAAAGCCGCAATGCCCGGCATCAAGCCCGAGCAGACCGAGGTGACCATCACGGGTAACACCTTGACGATTCGTGGCGAAGCCAAAGAGGAGAAAGAGGTCAAGGAAGAAAACTATCTCTGCCGCGAACGTCGCATGGGCATCTTCTCCCGCTCGGTCTCTTTGCCCGATGGTCTCAAGACCGACAAAGCCGAAGCGACATTCGAGCATGGCGTTCTGACGCTCAAGATTCCGAAAGCCGAAGAAGCCAAGCCCAAGACCATCAAGGTCAAGGCAAAGTGAGCAGGGAAATTGGAGATTAGAGATTGGAGATTGAGGAGGTCGCGATGAGCATTTCACGCTGGGAGCCTTTCAAGGAAATGATGACCTTGCGCGAGGCGATGGATCGGCTGTTTGAGGACTCGTTTGTTCGTCCGAGCCGATTCTTCCGCGAAGCCGCTGGCACGTATCTGCCGCTCGATGTGTACACCACGAATGATGCTGTGGTGATTCGCGCATCAGTGCCGGGTGTCAAGCCGGACGATGTGGAGATCACCATCGAGGGCGATACCGTGACGATTCGCGGCGAGATCAAGGCGCCGCAAGAAGAGGGCACGTTCTTGCTGCAAGAGCAACGCTATGGTCCGTTCTCTCGCTCGATTGAACTGGCGTTGCCTGTGCAGGCGGATAAAGCCGAAGCCAAATTCGAGAACGGCGTGCTGACGTTGACGATTCCCAAAGCGGAAGAGATCAAGCCCAGGGTCATCAAAGTCAAAAGCGCGTGATAACAAAATCCGCAGGAGGAACTCTCCTGCGGATTTTGTTTTTCAAATAGGCAGTAACCAGATTTCTACAGGTTTATCGAGAAATGTTCTGGGCGTGGGTGTGGATGTCGGCACCGGCGTGGGCGCAGCCGTTGGCACCTGGATGGTGGGCAGGGATTGGCGCGGTGACATATCTATAAATATCAGAATCGAACCAAACACCATACTCGTGACAACCAAAATGCTGATGATGATATTGACCCACCAGCGCCAATCACGTTTGGCTTCTTTCGGTTTACCTCTCCGTGACATTGTGATTCTATCCTCCTGAATAATTGCGGTGCGGATTATACCACATTCTAACAGGAGAGCAAATGACGCGTGCTCAGCCTACATTTCACACCCCCGCTCTGGAGAAACTACTTTCATTCTCCCGCAAACTGAAATACATCACAAGCATACGACCATTGACACAAATCTTGCTGATTGTGGTATAATGTGGTTGCATCGTCTAGCAGCGCGCCTGCCAATCATTCCTCGATAGATGCAAAAGGATTAGCGTATGCCTAAAAAGAAAACAGCGGCAACTACCAAAAAGAAAGCAACACGGACGAGAACGAAAACTACCCGCGCGGCGGTCAAAAAGAAAACCCCCGCCCGCGCCACCCGCGCGCGTTCCGCTGCGCGCGCGCCCCAGCACTCCGCCGAGTACCTCGATTACCTCGAACGCTACAAAATGGCGGGCGGCGATCGTCCTCTGCTCAGCCCCAAAGAATTCGACCGGCTGGACGATGAACTCCTCGACCTGCTCGCGTTGCAACTCGAAGTCGGCCTGGACGACGAGCAGGTCGTCCGCTTGCAAGAACTGGAATATCTGCTACTCGAATCGGAACCATGACGTACCGCATCCTGTTTGTTTGCACCGGCAACGTCTGTCGTTCACCGATGGCTGCCGCGCTCTTCAATGCGCGCGCGCGGCGTCGCGGCGAGGAGCATCTTTACTACGCCTCGTCGGCAGGGACGTGGGCACTGGAGCATACTCCCGCGTCAACACACGCGATTACCGTGATGGCACAACGTGGCATTGACCTCACCAGCCATCGTGGCAAAACGGTCACACGCGCCCTGCTCGATCAAGCCGACGTGATTATCGTGATGACCCACAGCCATCGCGAAGCGCTCCTCTCCGAGTTTCCCCACACGCGCCCCAAAATTCATCTGATGAGTGAACTCGTGAACCAGATGTACGACATTGCCGATCCGTATGGCGGAACGTTGAACGAATATGAAGATTGCGCGCAGCATCTCGAAACTCTGATTGATACCGGCTACGAAAAAATCAAAACGTGGATTCACTCGGTCACCCACTAAAGCAAATTCTTCTGCGGTTACTGACGGCACTGCGCCAACTGCTTCAAGACCGTCGCTTGTATCTGCGCTTGCAACTGGGTAGCGCGCTGGGGCTGGGCGTGGGCCTCGTGCTCGCGGCGCTCCTGATCTCCGACGTGTTCACCGCGCCTTCCACGCGTCTGAGCGATGTGATCTATCAAACCCCAGCCGCCACGCGCCACGTCGTCATCGTTGCGATTGACGACGCCAGCGTGCAAGCGATCGGTCCTCTCCCCTGGTCTCGCGCCACCCTGGCGGCATTGATTGATGCCATTGCGCGCGCGTCACCGCGCGTGATTGCACTCGACGTGATTCTGCCCGAACCTTCGCAAGACGATGTGCTCCTCGCGCGCGCCCTCGAAGGTGCGCCGCGCGTCATCCAACCAGTCATCGGCGTCGAAGCGACACTGGCGACCGCCGCTTTTCCGCGCTTTGATTACGTACTCACCCCCGCACCGCTGTTACGTACCTCCAACACCTCTCTCGCCCATACGTCCATCATGCCGGATCGCGATGGCATCGTGCGTCACATACCTCTCGCCATCGAATCGCAGGGACAACGTTATCCCGCGCTGGGGCTGGCAGCCTCCGCCGCATTTCAGCAACGCGTACCCGATGTGCGTCTCGAACATCGCACCGTCGTATGGGATACACAACGCCTACCCACCGATGCCAGCGGGCGAATGAAAATCATCTTCGTGCATCCCCAGAGCCGGGTGGTTATTCCAGCCGCGGCGATCTTGCGCGGCGACGCGAATATGGACGTTTTACGTGACCGTATCGTTCTCGTGGGGGTGACCCAGAGTCGGGCGCGGCTTTTTGTTCCACCCACTTTATCCACACCTCCACTGACTTCGGTCGAGGTGCATGCGAACGTTATCGAAACGCTTTTGAGGAATCACCTGCTCACCCCGCAAGATCGTTTGACCGAAATTGTGATGATTTTCCTGCTTGCGATTCTCGCGGGAGCAACGCTGCCCCACTTGCGCTTGCTGTCCGCGCTGGCACTCACGATTATTTACGTGCTGCTCTATCTGGGTTATGCGTTCGCGCTCTTTAGTCGCGGCACGCTGGTTCAGCCGCTCTATCCGGTGCTGGCATTACTGCTGGTCTTGATCGGCGCGATGGTCTTTCGTTATTTCTCCCACGAACGCCGGCGCGCAGCACTGAGTCATTTGTTCCGTCGCTATGTGGCACCCGATACGATCGAACAGGTGATGCGCGGTTTCGATCGCGACAGCGCGCTCCTCAGCGGAACGCAACGACGTATCTCGGTACTATGTATTGATTTGCGCGATGTCACCCATCTGGCTGAGACACTTGCTCCCGCCGCGCTTTTTCAAATCCTCAATCAATACATCCGGCTAATCAGCACACACATCTTTCAGCACAATGGCATGCTGATTGAATGCAACGGTGCCGAGATTCTGGCAACGTGGAACCTGTTGCTCGAACAACCCGATCACGCGCGCCAGGCATTATCCACCGCCCTCCAGATCAAACAAGAGATTGCGGCATTCAACCGCAATCACACGCCACCCATTTCTTGCCACCTTGGAATGGGCATTGCCACCGGCGATGTCCTGGCAGGTCGCCTCCATCTGGCAACTTCCACCGAATACACAATTATCGGAGAATGCGTGAGTGTGGCCGAACGTCTTGCCGTGCGCCCAGAACGGAGCATCTTCATTGATGCAGCAACTTGTACACACGTGGGAGATGAATTTCCCTTGCGCGAAATCAAGCCCATCAAACTGCGTCGCAAAACGGATCCGCATCGCATCTGGCAAATTGTTCCACCTCCGGAGGAAACGGAAACGGGAGAGTGGAACTCGACAGAAAATTAAAAACGCCACGCTGTCCACGTGGCGTTTTTTTATCCGTCCAGAAACGGTTCCCACTCTCGACACTCGGCGAGGTAATGCCCAAACAGCGCGCGCGGAGTAGGTTTGGGTTCAAAAGGCTTGCGACGTAACGTCATACGCGCTTCTGCCAGCGTTTTACCACCCTTTTTGCGATTGCACGCGGGGCAGGCACTCACCACATTCTCCCATGTATGCGTCCCGCCGCGATGACGCGGAATGACGTGATCAATCGTCAGATGATTCGACTGCATACCGCAATACTGACACGTAAAATGATCGCGACGAAAGACGGCACGCCGCGTCAACGCCACGCGCAATCGCGGATGGCGTACCGGACTGGCTAGACGAATGACGGAGGGAATCGGAATCTCCGTCGTCGGTGTACGCAGATAGCCACGA
This sequence comes from Anaerolineae bacterium, assembly GCA_034435315.1. GTDB lineage: Bacteria > Chloroflexota > Anaerolineae > UBA4142 > UBA4142 > VGOB01. The sequence continues at coordinate 7,703 of DAOTYB010000288.1, forward strand.
TTGTTGACAACGATCTCTGCCTTGCCGCTCAGCAGGAGCACAACCGCGCGTTTGATCTGGCATACATTCAGCGGCTCGTAATTCTGATTGAGAACGAGGACATCGTGATTCATTGACCCATAGTATAGCACTGCTGTTTGACTACGTCAAAAAACAGGTAGCCACGTAGAGAGTAAAACAAGTAGATTATTCACTCCTGGACCTGTTGCCCATTCACCCATCACCTGTTTACCTGCTACCCGCCACCTGACCACCCATCTGCATCTCACGCAACATCCGCCACCGCACAAACGCATAGTACGCCATCAGCGCGCTGAGGAGCAAGCCGTGCCCGCCATCGCGCCAGCCCTGCAACGCGATGTACCGCCGGAAAAATTCGCGCAGCGGCTGTCCGAGCGCGCCACGCCACCGCGCGCGTCGCCCTTCGGCATACCACACCTGCGCTTCATAGCGCGTGTAGACGATTTGCTTTTTGCGAAACTGCGCCAGCGTTTCATAGTTGTAGTGAATCAGCGGCTCGCGCAAATAGCCCACCTCGCCGTCCCACAGCACCAACTCGTGCACCTCGCGCGCGGGGTCAAAGCGCGCGCGTCCTTTCTTCAGCACGCGCGGTTGATAATCGGGTGACCAGCCGGTGTGGCGAATCTCTTTGCCAAAGATGATGTTGCGGCGGGGCACCCAAAAACCGACCACCGACGGATGACCGCCGACCACCGACAAAGAGTAGCCGTCAGCGGTCTGCGGTCGGTGATCAACGGTCTTTTCGCGAATCTCCTTGCCCAGCGCGGGTGTGGCGCGTTCGTCCGCATCAATGAAAAAAATCCAGTCGCCGCGCGCGAGTTCGATAGCGGCGTTGCGCTGGTTGGGAAAATTGTCCAGTTTGCGGAATTCGACGCGCGCGCCCATCTCTCGCGCCAGTGCGACCGTGTCATCGGTGCTGAAATCGTCGAGGACGAGGAGTTCATCGGCGAACGCGCGCACGGAGGCAAGGCAATCGCGGATGTGCTTTTGTTCGTTGTGGGTGAGAACGCCGACCGTCAAACTTGTCATCTCGGCTTAGCGCACCCCAAAAAACTTGCGCGCAAATTTGCGAACGGCTTTGGCAGTTTCGAGTGCCGCGCGTGCATCTTCGATTGAAGGAACACCACTTGGGTAACGCGCCGCAACTGCAAAATCCGAAAGCGTTTCGAGTAAATCCTTTGACACAGGCACGAGAATTCCTGCTTCTTCACACAAATCGCTCAGTTTAGAAAGGTCGTGGATTTTGGGAAAGGGTTTGGCGCGCGCCACCAACATCGCTTTCAGATATTTCTCCGCACACTGTTGCGCGTGAAAACAGACTCCGTACATCAATGGTTGTTTGCGCCGCAGAGCGGAGACAGCCAATTTGTAATCTTCTTCGGCTTTGGCAATCCACGCACGAGGATCAAGTTCGTCGTTCATAAAGTACCTTCCCCTGCGTGTAGATTTCTTTAATGAAAAAATTCCCTGATTCGATTGCCGTCTTGATCTCCTGTGGTGTTCTGACAATAATATCCACCGCAAACGGACGCGGGCGCAACAATCGTGAAACCGCCAGGAATCGCTCTTTGTGCGACGCCTTCGTCTCCATCACCACAAGCAAATCCACATCGCTATCGGGCGTGGGGTTGCCATAGGCATACGAACCAAAGAGGATGATTTTCTGCGGACGCAACACGCGCGCGATGCGCCGCACCGCTTTGGGCAGCGTCTCACTCACAGGCGCATCGCAGCCGATAGGGGTGATTGCGGGAATCGTAAATTTACGCCGCCGCATTGGCTTGGTGCGACGATTGTTCACGCGAGAGGACCCTGGCATTCTGAACCTCTACCACCCTATCACTCAAACCATCCCTGCCATGATTTCATCCAAAACCTGCGTCAAAGTAGGCATCTCTGAAGTAATTATGCCCTCTGCAGTATGCTTGTGAGCACGTTGCGCCAACGCCGGGCGGTGTACCGCATTATCGTACGAAAAATCAACGTTTTGTTTGCACTCTGGTAATGATACGCGTACATCATTCTTGGCTCGGACAAAGTCAGGTCAACAAATTCGCGAAAATGCAACTCGCTACCATCTTCGAACAATAACACACCAGCAATCAAACCGCGCACTCTCGAACGAGGCTCCGTCTCCAAACTGACGCGCGCGATCCTACCAGCCGTTACAAATGCGTTCAAGAGGTTGGTAATGGATTGAGCATAATCATAAAAATCGGTAGCGGGCATGTTCTCATTCCTCTAGTTCAGACTCCAACCCTTGCAACAACTTTGCCTCACCCGCCCATTCTACATACTCTAAATCGTTGCCGCCCAAATCTTCCGCTGTCATCTCTTTCAAGAAATGCGCCGTCGTTACATGATAACGCGCCTCAAACTCGCTGAGACGACGCCTGGTTCGTTCAATACTCGCGCGCAAACGGGCTTTGTATGCCTCCAGAGCATCAAGTACTGTTTGCGTCCCTTGACGATCCGATAGTTCAATCACCATTTGGATGCCCATTGTATCCTCCAGAAAATCGCCAGTCATTCACCAACATTATGCCAGACCTGCCGATACGCGTCAAGCCGCCGCGCCAGTTCGTCTTGTGTAACCTCGCCGCGCCGCGCCGCCGCGCGCGCCTTGCGCGCCTCATTCCACAATCCCGCGCGCACAATCTGCCGCGCCACAAACCAGAACGCGCGCGAGTAATGCTTGCGAAACAACCGCGCTCGCGCGCGCCACAATTCGACGAACATTGTCTCGCGGAACTGACGCGTGCTTTGCGCTTCGTAATGCACGATTTCTGCTTGCGGCACGCACCAGATTTCCCACCCCGCGCGCTGGAGCCGTATCGCCCAGTCAATCTCTTCGCAATAGATGAAAAATTGCTCGTCCAGCCAGCCCACCTGCTCTGCCGCCGCGCGCCGCACCAGAAAATCTGCCCCCAACGGATGATCTACTCGAAACGGTGCGCCGCGCGCATACCACGCGCGCGGATAGCGTCCGTTCAAACGCGATTCCGTGAGCCGCCAGTTAATCGGAAAAAAGTCGAGAAAGATTTGCGCGAGCGATGGAAACGCGAACGCAGAATGTTGCAACGTTCCATCGCCGTACACCAACTTGCCACCGCATGCGCCTGCGCGCGGATGCGCGTCCATAAACGCGACCAGCGTCTCGAGCGCGCCCGCGCGCACCTCCGTATCGGGATTGAGCATCAACACATAGCGACCGCGCGTCAACGCAAACGCTTGATTGTTCGCCGCCGCAAAACCACGATTCGTCGCGTTCTCGATGAGATGCACCTCAGGAAATTTCGCGCGCACCATCGCCGCGCTGCCATCGTGCGAGGCGTTGTCCACCACAAAGATCTCAGTGGATAGTGGATAGGGGATAGTGGACAGTTCCTCGGTCTTTCTAACCACTGACCACTGATTACTAACCACTAACCACTGATCACCGACCACTGATCTCAGGCACCGCTCCAACAACTCCCGCACATTGTAACTAACAATCACAACGGACAAATCAATTTGGCTCATTGGCTCATTGGTTCATTGGTTCATTGGTTCATTGGCTCATTGCTCATAGCAAGCACCGCCGCGCCCAACAACCCCGCCTCATCGCCCAACTCCGCTGGCACGATGCGCACGCCGCGCCGCATCGAAGGCATTGCGTACTCGTCAAAAGTTTTTTGAATCGTCGGATAGATGAACTCCCACGCGTGAATGGCGACGCCGCCTCCCAGCACAAACAATTCCGTATCAAAGTTGTGTTGCAAACTCACCAATCCCAAGCCGATGTAAAATCCCGCGCGCGCAAAGATTTCGCGCGCCAGCGCATCGCCCGCGCGCGCGGCTTGCGTGATGAGCGCGCCCGTGACGCGCGCTGGATCGTCCTCGATTAGCGCGCGCAATTGCGAAGCGCGTCCCGCGCGCAATGCCTCCTGCACGGCGCGTTCCAGCGCGGGACCCGCCGCAAGCACTTCGAGACAACCGACGTTGCCACAGTTGCAACGCGGACCATTCGCTTCCAGCGTTTGATGCCCCACCTCGCCGGCAAAACCGCGCGCGCCCAAAAACAAACGATTGTTCGCAATGATGCCACCGCCGATGCCGGTGCTAATCGTGACGTAAATCAGATTCGCGATGCCGCGCCCCGCGCCTAAACGCTGTTCGCCGAGCGCAGCAAGATTCGCATCGTTGCCGATGAACGCGGGAACGTGAAATTCGTCTTCCAGCCGCGCCTTCATCGGAAAATCAATCATCCCCGGCAGATTCGGCGCCTCGAAGATGATGCCGCGCCACGGATCGGTGGTGCCGGGCGCACCCAAGCCAATGCCGCGCACGCGCGACCAATCGTCTGTCACCGCGCGCATCGTCGCGACAAGACGCGCGAACACCGCTTCGACACCTTCCGCCGCGCGCGCCGGTGTCGCCAATCGCTTGACGATGTTGCCGCGCGCATCGCACAGCGCGACGCGAATTTGCGTACCGCCCAGATCAACTGCTACGACGAACGACCTTCGTCCTTCGTCATTCGTCATTCGTCCGTCATCTCCCTTTGAACGCCAGGACATGCCCTATCGCCCGAAACAAAATCCACACATCGAGTCCCAACGACTGGTGCTTGATGTAGTACAAATCGTACTCCACGCGCAAGCGCGCGTCTTCGACGCTGTCCACGTAATCCGCGTGCGCGATCGCCCAACCCGCCAGACCTGGTTTGACCGCGTGACGCAGACGATAGAACGGAATTTGCTTTTCCAGTTGCGCGACAAATTCGGGACGTTCGGGACGCGGACCGACGATGCTCATCTCGCCGCGCAACACATTCCAGAATTGCGGCACCTCGTCCAGATGCAAACGCCGCAAAATTTTTCCGACGCGCGTCACGCGCGGATCGTTGCGCGCTGCCCATACCGCTTGACCATTTGGCTCGGCATCGCGCACCATCGTGCGCAACTTGAGCACGCGGAAGAGGCGTCCCCCCTGCCCCACGCGCGGTTGCGCGTAAAAAACCGCGCCCGGCGAATCGAGTTTGATCGCCAGTGCGAGGAATGGCAGCATCAACGCAAACACACTCAGACCGATGAGCGCGATCGTCACATCGAACACGCGCTTGAGCGCGCCATACAAACCATCGCTCGACGCGTGACGGAGCGGCAGCGCCACGTACCAACTATCGCCGATGTAACGCACCGGCACGCGCCCCGTCACCTCTTCGTACACCAGCGGCATCGGCACAATGTCCATGCCCAGTTCTTGCGCGTCGAGTAACGCCGCGAACAAATCATCAGAGAGCGAGCGTGTGACAGCCAGGATGATTTCGGCGACGCGATGTTCCTGAACGAGGCGCGTCAAATCGGCGCGCGTGCCCAGCACGGTCAGCCCTTCGATGCGCTGTCCCTGCTTTGCCGCGTCATCGTCCACAAAACCGATGACGTCATAGTGCGTTTGAAATTGCGAGCGAATCACGCGCGCGATCTCGCGCCCCGCCTCTCCCGCGCCGACAATCAGCGCGCGACGACGGAATGGCGCAACGCGAATGTACGCGCCGCGCCACAGCGCGATCAACGTCATCGCCGCGATGCCGTGATAGACGACGATGCCGCGCGGCAATTCGGTGGGCATCGAAAAAAAGATGAGGAGGTAGGCAACGAGGACGAGCAAAAAAGTTTGCGCGAGCGCGCGCATCGTCGCGCGCAGTTGCGCCACGATGCGTAAATCGTACAAGCCGCTCAGGTACTCAAAGCAAAGCCAGAGTATCGAGAACAGCCCAAACCAGTACGCCTGCGTCGTGAGTAGATCGCGCAAATCCTTATCGCCGCGTAATGCCCACACCGCCAGCGCAATCACCACCGCCGCATTGACGAACAGCAAATCAATCAGCGCAAGAACAAGACGTCGTTGTTTCATTTAGGTTTCAAGTTTCAGGTTGCAAGTTGCAGGTTTCAGGTTTCAAGTTTTGTGCTTCGTGTATACAAGACCCCGCACCTGCCTCCTGCCTCCAGCCACCCGCCTCCTGCCTCTCGCCTCCCGCCTCCCGCCTCCTGCCTACTGATGACTCACACGCGCGCGCACCATCCCCAGCGCCACGCCCAGCGCGCCCGCGAACGCGGCGAGCGCGGTGAAGAACGGTGACAGCATCACGACGAGCGGATCGCGTTTGACATAGCGCGCAATGAACGGCAAGGTCGTGACGATGAACACAAGCGCGCTCAGCGCGACAAGCCACAGCGCCTCGCGCCAGACCAACGATGCGACAAACCAACCAAGCAACAAACCAACGAGCAAACCTTGTATCTTTTGCGTTTGCGGTGTGCGCGAATCGGCAACGAGTTTGCGCGGATGCCGCGCGTACACCTGTGCACGCCAGAACGCGTAAACGAACTTGCGCCGCACGTACTCGAGTAACGATTCGGGATGCGGGTGATACACAACCGCTTCGGCGGCAAACGCCATCTTGTAACCGCGCTCGGAGAGACGATACGACAAATCCACATCTTCAGCATCCGAGAGGCGCGTGTCGAATCCGCCCTCGCGCAAAAACACCTCGCGCCGATACGCCGCTGTGCCGCTATCCACAAAGTCAATGTAGCGCAACGCGCGCTCGTTGTCGTAACGATAATCGAATTCGAGTTGAATGAAACGCGGCACAATGCCGCGCTGGTGGGTGCGCTTCATCCCACACGCGCCAACGATTTCCGCATCGGCGAACGGCGCGAGCATCGCGCGGCGCCAGTTGCGTTCGGGGACGCAGTCCGCATCGAGAAACAAGACGATTTCACCGCGCGCGCGCGCCGCGCCCAGATTGCGCGCTGCTGCTGCGCCACGATTCGGCGTCAGCACGCGCGCGCCACGCGGCTCGGCGAGCGCGCGCGTCGTTTCGTACGACGCTTCGTCCACGACGACAATCACCTCATCGTCCGGCAACAGTTGCGCGCGCAGCGCGTCCAGGCACGCGCCCAGCGTCGCCTGCGCGCGATACGCCGGTATCACAATCGAAACGCGCGTTCGTCCTTCGTCCTTCGTCCTTTGGCTCATTGGCTCATTCATTTGGCACATTTGGCACGTTTGGCTCATTTGGCACGTTTGACTGACTGGTCATTGTCTTGAGACTGATACCGCCCCACCACAAAAACAAAACCCCCAGGACGATGGGCGTGCCGTAGGCGATGACGTACAACAAAATGCCGTACGCCAGACCGACACTCTTGTCCACCGCAAAGAGCGCGAGTGTCCAGATGCACAAAATCTGGAACACGCCGACTTTGCCCGGTGACGATGGAACCAGTCCACTCAGTTGCAACACGGCGAGTAACAAAAACGCGCTAACGAGTGGCAAATGCAAACCCAGCGCGAGGAACACCATATAATTAACACCCGCGCCCAACAACCAGACAGCCGCTGAAAAAAGTTGCAGCGTGATCAGTAGGTCCCAGCGTTTGAACGCACTCAAACTACTCAGGGCGAGACGCGCTTGCTCGCTGATGAATTGCTTGCCCCACGGAAATGGAATTTTATTCACGATACGCATCAGCCAATCGCTCGACCAGATCATCACGATGGCAACGAAAAACAATCCACCCGCCATCACCAGGAATCCTTCGCGCGGAGCCACGAGCCAATCTGGCAACGTCATAAATACAGGGATCAGCACCAGGAGTGTGACCATCATCAACATATCAGAGATTTTTTCCATTGCGAGTGTGGTAATCGTCTGGGCAACACTCTTTCTGGCAACTCGATGCGCAAGATAGACGCGCGCGATCTCACCCACACGCCAGGGGACGACGATGTTGAGCATCTGACTAATCACCACGATGACGAACATCGGTACAAAGCGTAACTCGCGGTGCCGCGGATAGTACAGGTATATCCAGCGCAAGGCGCGCAACGATGACTGAAGCGGTATAGCGAAAAGCGCAACGGCGACCCAAAAATAATTGACCCGCGCAAACGCCTGCCCCACCTCTTCGAGTGGCACATCGCGAAAGGCAAGGAAGAGAAAGAACAGACCGATGAGTGTGCCAACCGTCACGCGAAACCACGGGGAGGAGAGAGGACGCAGGACAAGAGATTTTCGATTTTCGATTTGCGAATTGCGATTGGCAGACCCATCGGCAATCGGCAATCGGCAATCGGCAATCGAGCATTCCGTCATCCGTCGTTCGTCATCCGTCATCCGTCGTTCGTCCTCCGTCATCCGTCTCCCCAACACTGCCGCGAACGCAAAAAACATCCACATCACAACGCCTGGCTTGGTGCCCAGCATAAACGCGTCGGTCAGACCAAAGACGTGGTGGGCGAGCATCCCCGCCGCCAGGCCCACGCCGAGCGCGCGCGTCAGCCACCCCCCCCCGGTTGGGGAGGGGGTTGGGGAGGCGCGCCACACACTGATTCCGAATGCGCCGAGCAGACCCAGATACGCCAGCAAGCCCGGTAAGCCCAAATCTACCGCCACTTGCAAAAACTGATTGTGCGCGTGCGGCACCACTTCATCGGGCGCAGCGATGAAGAACGGATAGAGCAAATGCGCGATGGTGTTGTACGTGCCGATGCCGATGCCCGTGTACGGAAAATCGCGCACCATCATCATGCCACGCTGCCAAACCTCCCAGCGACTCGCCAGCGTAGCGTGGCGCGCGTCCATCCGCAGCACAAAATCCAGCAGCGCGTTGCTGTACCCCAGCGCAACGAGCGCAAGCAACCCCAGCGCGCCCGCGCCAATCAGCCACGCGATTCTTCGTTCGCGCCACACCGCCACAACCAGCAAGCCGACGAGCGTCCCCAACATTCCGCCGCGCGATTGTGTGAGCGCGAGCGTGATGAGCGAGAGCGCGAGGGCGACGAAGGACAAAAGACGAATGACGGAAGACGAAAGAACATTCGTCATTCGTCGTTCGTCGTTCGTCAGCGTGAGCGCAAGTGCGGCAAGCAATGGAATCGTGAACGCGAGTGTGCCGCCCACGCCATTGCGCGCAAAGCCGCCGGCAATCGAGCGCGGAATGCCCTGAATCACGCGCGGCAGATGATCGTAAATGAATGACGCGGACACGATTTTGCCCTGCGCCCAATCCGTGCCAATCAAACCCACGAGCGCGATTCCCGCGCACACCACCACCAGCCACACCGTCGCCGTCGCGAGATCATCGCGCGTGCGAATTGCGTTGACGATGGCGTAGAAGAACGCGACACTCAGCAAAACGCCGTACACCTTGGGCAAACTAAGCGCGGGGTCAATCGTCACGGAGAAACTCACCGGCAACCACACGAGCAGCAGCAGAATCGGCGCATCGAAGAGAGTGCGGCGCGTGAGCGCGCCGGTGACGCGCCAGCGCGCCAGCCACACGAGCACGATGAGCGCGAACGCGACCAGCGGCACTCGATCGGTGAGGACAAAGTACGCGTACACGATCGCAAGCAACACGATTTCACCACGCACAAGCGCGCGCGCAATTGTGTCTATCACACCTCGCCTCGCAAAATTTGCTCGACTGCGCCCAGGAGATCGTCGGCGACGGGGTGGTGGTGATTGTTCGCGCGCATCTCGGCGTACTGTTCGCGGCCGCGTCCGGTCAGCACCAGAATCGGCCGCGCGCCAATCGCGAGCGCGGCGGCGACATCCGAAAACGCATCGCCGATGACGAACGAGCGCGCGAAATCAATCGCAAAATCGCGCGCGGCAGCGAGGAACAAGCCGGGGCGCGGCTTGCGGCACGCGCACTTGTCGTCGGGATGATGCGGACAAAAATAGATGGCGTCAATGCGTCCGCCCGCGCGCGTCACTTCGGCAATCATCTGCGCGTGAATCGCGCGCACCGTCTCTTCCGTGACCAGTCCACGCGCAATCGCCGATTGATTCGTCGTGACGATGACGAGAAAATCGCTCGCGGCAAGTTTCTGGAGCGCGGTGAGCGCGTTCGGCAAAAAAACAAATTCGTCCCACGACTTGACGTGATCGGGACGATTGACATTGATGACGCCGTCACGGTCGAGAAAAATAGCGCGTTGTCCCATACTCTCGATTTTCGATTTTCGATTTGTGATTTGCGATTTGCAAAATCAGCGTGTCAGGCAATGAATCGAAAATTGCAAATCCAAAAGCGAAAATCACCTTTTCGTCACCGGTCGCACGCCTTCCAGCAATCGCAGCGCGGTCTGCAACAAAATTTGCAAGTCCAGCCAGATCGTCCAGTTGCGAATGTAGTACAAATCCAGCCGAATCTCGTCTTCGAGTGTCAACACCTCGCGCGCGCCCACGACCCAGGGTCCGGTAAAACCGGGCTTGACGGCGAGCAAGGTGGGCAACCACTCTTGATACACCGCCGCGCGCGCGACCGGAATCGGACGCGGACCGACGAGACTCATCTCGCCGCGCAGAATGTTGATGAACTGCGGCAACTTGTCCAGCCCCAGACGATACAGCCACCACGCCAGCGGATAATCTACCGTGCGCCGCGCGGGATCGGCATAGTGCGTGCGAAACTTCCACGTGGTAAATGGTTTTTGATGCGCGCCCAGAACGTGATACGGTTCAAAGACGGAACCGGGCGCGACAATTTTGACGAACAGCATCGTCACAAGCAACAGCGGACTGACCAGAACGAGCGCGAGGAGACTCGCGCCATAGTCCAGCACACTCTTCAACAGCGCGTCCACGCCCGTGATGCGATTCTTTTCGATGGCAAGGAGCGGCACAAATCCATCGTTACTCACACGCACGCCCGTCGCCAGAATCTCGTAAAATCCCGGCGAAAGTTTGAGATCGAGATCATTCAAGGTCGAGTGGGCTTGGGTGATGATCTCCATGAAACTTTCCCAGGCGATCGCGCCCTGCACCACAATCGCTTCACGCGCGCCGGTCGCGCGCGCCATCGCGGCGAGCGCGGTCGGACGATCGAGCACGCGCAAATCGTCGAGGACGCGCGTGTCGGTGGGCAAATAATCGTCCAGAAAGCCAACGACCTGCACGCCCGAATGTGTTGCCGGCGTCAGTTGACGCGCAATCGCTTTGGCGTGTTCGTTCGCGCCGACGATGAGCGCGCGCGTCAACCAGTAACCGCGTCGGCGCGCCCAGCGCACGATGCGCCGAATCGCAAAGCGCGTCGCGCTCGTGAAGAGAATCGCCAGAAACCAGCAGAGAATCAGCCAACTGCGCGACACGCTCAGGTTCGGCTCGAAGAAACTCAACACGACGAGAACGAGAATACCGAGCGAACACGCGATTACAATTTTGCCATACTCTTGCAGACCATTGAGCGTGTAACGACGATCGTACAAACGATTGAACGCGAAAATCAACAACCACAGTGGCACCGCCGCCGGAATGACGATTTGATAGCGCTCGGTGATGGGCACCAATTTTTCGATGAGTGGCAACCAATCAAAGTTGTAGCGCACATCGTACGCGACATTGAGCGCGGCATAAATCGCCAGCGCGTCACTGACTAACCAGAGCGTGAGTAAAAGCAGAAATTCTTTGCGTTGCATTGGAACACAAAATACGCAATACGCACTATGCCATACTGCGTATTACGTATTGCGTGGCGCGTAAGGCGCGGTATTCTCCACAAGGCGCAACCCCGCGTTCACGAGCACGCGCGCGCCTTCGGTCTCAAAGCGAAAATCCATTCGGCGCAGTCCTTTGCTTTCGAGCGCGCGCGTCACAGCGATTTGATGCGGTGGCTCGCAGTACAACATCAAAAAGCCGCCGCCGCCCGCGCCGGTCACCTTGCCGCCGCGCGCGCCATTTTGCAGCGCGAGGTCGTAGCACTCGTCAATGAGGGGCGTGGAAACGCCGCGCGCGAATTTCTTTTTGTTCTGCCACGCGCGATCGAGCAGCGCGCCGAATTGCGCGAGATCGCCGCGCTCGAGCAGCGCTTTCACCTCGAACGCCATGTCTTTGACGGCGTGCAGCGCTTGAATCACCTGCGGGTCGTCTTGCTCCGACGATGCTTTCTGCGCGCGCAGAATCGTCGCGGCGTCGCGCGTCGCGCCGGTGAAAAAGAGGAGCAAGTTGCGCTCCAGTTCGCGGCGCGTTTCGGGCGCGAGGCACAGCGGCTCGACTGTGACACCCTCGCGCGAAAATTGAATGAGATTCAAGCCACCGAACGCCGCGGCGTACTGATCCTGCTTGCCAATCGGCTCGCCCAGTTTTTCGATTTCGATGTAACACGCAAGTTCGGCGATTTGTTGTTTGGAGAGCATCAAGCCGCGCGCGGTCGTTACCGCTTTGATGATCGCGACGGCGACCGTGCTGGACGAACCGAGGCCGGTGCCCGGCGGAATCTCCGATGCCAGAAACATCGAAACGCCGCGCGTCAATCCAAAGTGATGCAAAATCGCGCGCGGCAAACTCAAATCGCCATCAAAGAGCATCGGCGTATCCGCGTCGTGGCGATAGAACGTGCGATAATCGGACGACGTGATTTGAATCGCCTCGTCCGCGCTCACGTTCAGGAAAACGTAAAAGTATTTGTCAATGCTGGTGCTGACGACGGCACCGCCATAGCGCGTATAGTACGCCGGCAAATCCGTCCCGCCTCCAGCAAACGAAATGCGAACGGGTGCGCGTGTAATCAACATGATTTTAGATTGCCGGTCGAAAAATTGGGTGATTGGGTGACGTGGTGATTGGGTGATTAGGTGATTTGGTGATTCAGCATCCTCGGCACATTTGGCACGTTTGGCACATTGGGCTCATTGGCACATTGGCTCATTGACTCATCGCCTCGCGAATCGTTCCCCGCGCCAGCATCTCGCGCTCGGCGTCGGCGTAGTAATCGCGCGCATCGGGTTGCGCGGCTGCCCACGCGATATACTCGTCCACAATGTCCTCGAACGGGACGCGCGGTTCCCAGCCGAGCGCGCGCAGTTTGCTGATGTCGGAAACGATGTGGCGCGTGTCGCCAAATCGGAATTGCCCGGGAATTTGCGGCGCAATGTCCTTGCCCATTCGCCGCGCGATGAGACGCGCATACTCCAGCACCGAGATCGCGCGTCCGCCACCGACGTTGAAAGCCTGATAATCGGCGCGCGCGTCGTTCAGCACAAGGAGATTTGCGCGCGCGACATCGTGCACCGAAACATAATCGCGCAACTGTTGTCCGTCCTCGTAACACACAGGCGCGCGATTGTTGAGCAAGCGCGTGGTGAAAATTCGCAAGACGCCCGAGTACGCATTGCGGAATGATTGGCGCGGACCCTGCACAATCGAGTAGCGCATCGCGACGCTGGGGATGTGGTAGCGCTGACCCAGATTCAGCGCGATCATCTCTTGCGTGTATTTCGACATTGCGTACTGATTGTGCGGATGGACGCGCGCCTCGTCGGTGATGCGCATCGTCAGCGTGCCACCGCAGACGGGACAGCGCGGCTCCCACTCGCGCCGCAGCAATTGTTCGAGCGGGCGCAACGGCGGGTACTGCACGCCATCGCGCGCACATTCGTACTTGCCTTCGCCGTACGTCGCCTGAGAACTTGCGACGACAATTTTCTGAATCGGCAATTTCTTCTCGACGATGATTTCGTACAGCAGCGCGGTGCCGACCGTGTTGACGTGAAAGAATTTGGAAAAATCGGTGAGGTAATCTTGATACGCGGCAAAGTGGAACACCGCGTCCACACCATCGAGCGCGCGCTCGAGCGCGGCGCGGTCGCGCACATCGCCCAAAATAAATTCCGCCTCGCGCGGAACATAGTCGGGAATCTTGCCGGCGATATGCACCGGCGGAGTGAGGTTATCGAGAATGCGAACCGAATGTCCGTGTTGCAGCAGCAGGTCAACCGTATGCGAACCAATGAACCCTGCGCCACCTGTAACGAGAATGTGCATTGTGAGTCCTGAGGCATACGCCCTACGCAGTACGCAGTATTACGTAGTGCGTAGTGCGTAGTGCGTAATGCGTTAGTAATTTTTTCCGGTGATTACCAGCCACGCGGTCTGGAACAAAATTTTAAGGTCGAGCCAGAGTGACCAGTGATCAATGTATTCAAAATCGAGTCGGAGCCACTCGTGCCAATCGTTGGGCTTGCCACGCACCTGCCACAAGCACGTCATTCCCGGTTTCACCGTCAGTTTGCGCTTTTGCCATTCTTCGAACTGCGCGTACTCGCTCACAAGCGGCGGGCGCGGTCCCACCAGACTCATATCGCCTTTGAGCACACTCCACAGTTGCGGCAACTCGTCGAGCGAGTACTTGCGCAAGATCTTGCCAATGGGTGTCACGCGCGGATCGTCTTTCAGTTTAAAGACAGGACCGCCACTCATCTCGTTGCGATTTAACAATTCGTGCTTGCGCCGATCCGCGTCCACCACCATCGTGCGAAACTTGTAGCCGATGAACGGGCGTCCGCCCTGTCCGACGACGCGCCACTCGTACAAGACTGGCGCGCCGCTGGTGAGGCGAATCGCTAGCGCGATGAGTAGCAAAAGCGGCGAAAAGATAACAAGCAGCGCGGCGGCAACAACGATGTCGAACAATCGCTTGAACAGCCGCTCGATGTGTCTAGCGTTGGTCATTCTCCATCCGTACGGCGCGCCACTTGTCCTCGATGAAACGCGCGATCTGTGAATGAAATCGCGGCTGACTGAACTGCTCGGCGTGCGCGCGAAGCACACGCGCGTCAAAGCGCGTCACATCCGTTGCCGCAACAACCTCGGCAAGCGCGTCTGGCGTTTGCGCGTGAAAGAACACGCCGGTCTTGCCCGCGACGATTGTTTCGAGCGCGCCGCCGCGCGCGAACGCGATGACAGGACGACCCGCCGCATTCGCTTCGAGTGGCACAATGCCAAAATCCTCGACGCCGGGGAAGATGACCGCGCGGCACCGCGCGTACAACTCTGCCAGTTGCTCCTGTGGCACGTGTCCGAGAAATTCGATGTTATCCGCTGCCATCTTCCGCAAGCGCGCCGCGTCCACTCCCGCGCCGACAATTTTGAGCGGCAAGCGCAACCGATTGAACGCCTGCACCGCGATATCAATCCGCTTGTACGGCGCAAGTCGCGAGACCACCAGATAGTAATCGCCAATCTCGTCACGCGGCGCGAAATTCTCCACAGCAATCGGCGGATAAATCACCACCGCCTCGCGGCGATAATTCTTGGCGATGCGCCGCGCGGTGACGCGCGAGTTGGCAATGAAAAAATCGACGCGTTGCGCCGCCGCGTAATCCCATTCGCGCAAGCGATGCACGATGAGCGCGATGACAAGTCGCGCCACGCGCCCCAACTGTTCCTGCGCAATGTACTCGTGATAACGCCACACGAAACGCGCCGGCGTGTGACAGTAACACACATGCAGCGTCTCGGGCGCGGTGACCACGCCCTTGGCAAACGCCGACGCGCTACTGAGAACAACATCGTACTCTGAAAAATCAAAACTCTCGAACGCCAGCGGGAAGAACGGCAGCAGAAATTTGTAATTGCTCTTTCGCACCGGCAAGCGTTGCAAAAACGACGTGCGCACATCCATCGTGCGAAAAGCGGTGAACGTGGTTCGCGCGTCCAGTACCGATGTGAAGATCGGCGCGTCGGGATACAATGCGTGCAGCGCGATCACCACGCGCTCGGCGCCACCGGTATCCACAAGGTAATCGTGAACGATGGCGACTCGCATCACCACACTCCGCGCTGGCGCGCGCCCAGGCGTTGAATCGAGAACGTAAGCATCCGCATCACCGCGACAAGTTTCGACGTGACGAGAGCGGCAACGTCTGAATCATCAAGTCCGCAATACGCGCGTTGCCGGCTTCTGAAATGTGAAACGTATCAATGAACACCGTTCCCGCTTTGTCATCGAACGCGTGGGAGAGGTCATAGACATTGGTGGGCTGGAGCGTTTGCAGACGTTGCGCCAGCGCGCGATAGGCGCGCTGGAAGAATTCGGCTTCGCCATAGAGATTGCGTACCTGCATCTCCCACGCCGATAGACGCGGTTTGGTGTAGATAGTCGGTTGCCAGAAGAACAGCGCGGTAAAACCGTACTCTTGAGCGAGCGTGCTCACGATGCGCTGATTACTGAAATACACATCCATCACCGCTTCGACCAGCCGAGCATCATCCTTGGGCACCGGTCTTCCTTGCACCGCCGCGACCAAACCGCGCGCGGCACGATACAGCGCGAGTTTTTCCAGAATCTCGCCACGCCAATTCAGTTGATTGAACGACTGCACGCGATTGTACTCGTTTTGCGGAAGACCGGCAACACCCTGTTGAAACGCCGAAAAGACATCGTTCGCGCCATCGTAGAAAATCACCACATCGGGCACGTTCCCTTTTTGCAATTCGAGCATCAAAGCAATCACTTCTTGCGTACTGACGTACCCTCCTTCGCCAAAGTTGGTGACCCACACATCCACGTTACGTTCCTGCAACTTTTTGGACAGCCACGACGGAATCGTAAACTCGTCGCGCGCGCCGGTGCCCCACATCGCCGAGCCGCCGAACATGAAAATCTTGATTTGCGATGGTGAAGGCGCGCTGGTTCTGTTCCACGTCTTGCGCAAGCCATTCGCATCAATGTTGATGTACTTGCCTTGATACGGCTTGCGGCGCCAATAGACGTACGAGTGCCAGTTGGCGAACGTCGTTTGCGAGGTCAGGTCTTCTTCGCGCCAGTACTCTCTCGCCCACTCTTGATGGCGATACACATCGGCACCCAGACTCCATTCCGAAAGCCGCGCATCGCCACCGGCGCGCCACACATCGCGCGCGGCAAACGCCACGCGCGCGGCAACTTCCAGGCCAACGAGCCACAAGAGCGTGATGCCGACAAGCAACCACACTTCGCGCAAAACGCTGCCCAATTTTCGCGCAAGCATAGACTCACTCAGAACAGCGTGTAGATGAATGGCGCAACCGCCGAGGCGGAGGCAAGCGCGATCAACAAGCCAATGACGAGCAAGACAAGCACCAGCGGAAAGAGCCACAAGCGACGCTGCCACACAAAACTCAGCAATTCGCCAGCGGTGGAGAGATGTGCCAGGATTTGATGCAATGCTTTCATAAATTATCTCCTTCCGAAAACACATTTGTCCACAAAGGTCACGAAGGAACACGAAGAAAAAATCGTTGATCTTTAGGTCCGAAAAAGCCAGGGTGAGGCAGCTGGTTTTTTCCTAACTAAAACGAGCAAAAAAACTACCTCTAAAAAACCAATCAGCAAAAGCACCAAAAAAACACCAGTTAAAATCCTTTGCATATCTTTGATTATAACGGAGTTGATTTTTAAAAATCAAGTAGCAAATTAGAGGGCTGGTATAGGCGGCAGATCAAAAAGATTCCTTTGATAGTTGTGATAAGCTTGTAGCTGTTGCTCCAAAGGATTAATAAGCCGGGTGATCCCCCCTTTATAAGCCCACTCAAGATAAAACCTGGCTAAATTTTCATCACCTAATTTTTTATAAGCATACCAAGCTTCCAACCACAAAGAATATTGCTCTCCCATTTCTCCA
>DAOTYB010000289.1:0-5568 GCA_034435315.1 Anaerolineae bacterium
ATGCCCTCGCTGGCAATTTGGTGCTATTTTATGCAAATTCAACGGGTTGTCAAATTGGTGTTCGGCTACTTGTTCCGTCTGCGCGCGATCAATCCCAGCACAAGCCCCGCGGCGATGCCAAAGATGAGCGCGCCGCGCGCATCGAAGAGTGCGCGCACGTTGCCGTGAATTTCACGCGCGATCAAAAAGACCGTCCAACCATTTTCGACCTGGATGCGCGGCGCTGCCATCACCGCCGCGCCGCCTTGCTGAACTTGAATGGACTCGCGCGCCAGCATCCATTGCGCGCCGCCGGTTTCGACGTGGATGGTGGTGCCCACGAGCGCGACCGCGCCGCTGGCTTCGAGTTCCACTTCCTCCGCCTGAGCGAACACCACCCCACCCTGCTCTACTTCGATCTCTTCCGCCTCGACTTTGACAATGCCGCCCTGTTTCACACTCGGCGTGGTGGCGGCTGCCTCGACAATGCCACCTTGATTCACGGTGACGGTCCTGGCATCAATCGCATTCACACCACCCTGCGTCAACGTCACGGTCTCGGCTTTGACATCACGTGCACTCCCGCCGCGCATTACCACCTCGCGCGCAGACACATCGTTAACCTGAGCCTGTTGCAATTCCACATAGTCACGTGCAAACTCTTCGGTCACCTCTTTTTTACGACGCGGCGCGCGTTTCTTGGGTTCAGCCATTGTTCCTCCTGTCTAGTGGTTAGTGGTTAGTGGTCAGTGGTCAGTGGTCAGTGGTCAATGATCGCTGTCCACTGTCTCACTGTCCACTGTCCACTGTCTCACTGTCCACTACCCACTATCCACTGTCCCACTGTCTCACTGCTCCACTGGACCTGCAATCGCCAGCGCATAGTTTTCGACTTGTGCGTATTTTTGCACCACTGCGAGAATCTGCTCTGCGGTAATCGAGCGAATGATTTGCGGATAGCGTTGCAAGTAATCCAATCCCAGATCAAAGAGTTCGATGTCGCTCAAGATGGCAGCGACCCCATCGTTGGTTTCCAAACGCAAGGCGAGCGAGCCGGTGAGAAAATCGCGCGCTTCGTCGAGTTCGTCCTGAGTAACCTGCTCCGAACGGAAACGCCGAATCTCCGCGAGAATGCTCTCGATGGCGCGCTCGAGATTTTTCGGATTGACGCCGGCGCGCACACTCCACGGTCCTGCACCGATACCGGCTTCGAGACTGCTAAAGACATAGTACGCTAGGCCCTGCTCGTCGCGCACGTTGGCGCCCAGCCGCCCGTACAAGCCGAGCCGTCCAAAAATCAAATCGCCGAGGGAGAGCGCGTAAAAATCCGGGTCGGCGCGGCAGAGCGCCGGAAATCCCAGCACCACATCAGCCTGGGTCTTGCCATCCAGCGGAACGACGCGGCGCGCCATCTGCTTGAGCGGCGGCACGCTGGGAATCGTAGATAGCGGCGGGGTGCCATCGGCGCGCCACTTGCCGAACGCGCGCGCGATCTTTTCGATCGCGGCGTCCGCGCGCACATCGCCCACCACGACGAGCGTCGTCAAATCGGGACGAAAATACCGCGCGTGAAATTCGCGCATCTGCGCGCGCGTCAAGCGTTTCACTGTCTTGATCGTGCCATCGGATAAACGATGGTACGGATGTGTTTCAGGATAACACAAGCGGCGAAACTCGCGGTACGCTACATGCTGAGTGTCTTGATCGTCCTCTTTCAAATCCGCTAGAATTTCCGCGCGCAGTTTTTCGACTTGACGCTGCGGAAAGGTGGGGTGCATCAACACATCGGCGGCTAGATCGAGCAAACGATCAAAATCCTCCACCAGCGCTCTGCCTCCGAAACCAATCGTTTCGGTACCCGCGCCGATGCCGAACGACATCCCGTAGCGATCCAGTTCTTCGTTGAGTTGCTGAAACGTGCGCTTGCGCGTGCCGCGTTGCAACGCGGCAGTGGTCAAGCGCGCCAGTCCCGCCGTCTGGGGTGTATCGAACACGCCGCCAGCGCGCAGGCGACCGCGTAACGTCACCGAAGCATTGGTGGGATTGTCCTTGACCAAAATCGTCAAGCCGTTGTCCAGTGTGACGCGCGTCACCGTTTCGGGAGTAATCGGCAAGGTGATGTTCACGCGGCGCCTCCTCGTCGCGCGCGCGGCGCGCGACCGTTGGTCGGAACAAACCACCCCACCGTGCGATTCGTTTCGCGAAAGATTTTTTCTGCCACGCGACGCACATCCTCACGCGTGACCTTCATCAGGTTCTCCAAAAACGTATCGTACATTTTGTACGACGCGACCATCTCCAGTTGTCCCAGCCATCCACCAACGTTCATCACGCCATCCATTGCGTACACGAATTGCGCGCGCGCTTGTTTGATGACTTTATCGAGTTCGCGCTGTGTGACGCGCTGGGTAGCGATCTTGTCCAACTCGGCGAAAATGGCGCGCTCGACTTTTTCGATGGGAACGCCGGGGCGCGCGGTGGCAGTCACATCCAGCGTGCCAGGGTCAATCGTCGCGCGAAATGTGCAATCCACATCTACCGCCAACCCGGTTTCGACGAGCGCGCGATACAAGCGCGAAGAACGTCCGGGACTGCTGTGCCCCGAAAAACTCATTCCGCCCACACCAGACAAGATGCCTGTGAGTACAAACACGGCAAAGAAATCTGGGTCAGTGGCGTTGGGTGCGTGATACGCGGCGTGGAAATACGAAGCGGGTCCGGGGCGACGCAACACCACGCGACGCTCGCCTTCCTGCGGCGGCTCGACGATTTTGACCGGTGGCACATCCTTGCCGCGCGGAATCGCGCCGAACGCGCTGTGAATCCTGGCGAGCATCTCGTCCGCGTCAAAATCACCGGCCGCCACGATGACCGCGTTGTTGGGCACATAGTACGTGCGATAGTGCGCGTACAGATCGTCGCGCGTGATGTTTTGCAAATCGGTCTTCCAGCCAATCGTATCGTGATGATAGGGATGCACTTTGAACGCCAGCGCGAGCACTTCTTCGCCCAGCCAGAAACGCGGTTCGTTCTCCGCGCCCTCGCGTTCGGAAATGATTACCGTGCGTTCGCTCTCCACTTCGTTCGGATCGAACAGCGCGTTCACCATTCGATCCGCTTCGATGCGTAGCGCGAGATCAATCCGATCGGCGGGCAAAAGTTCAAAGTAGGCGGTGTAATCGCTTGAGGTAAACGCGTTATCCACGCCACCGTTGCGATTGATGAGATGCATTATCTCACCCTTGCCCAGCGTCGGCGTACCTTTGAACATCATATGCTCAACCCAGTGCGAAATGCCGGTTTTGCCGGGCACTTCGTTGCGCGACCCCACGCGATACCACACCCAGAAGGTTGCCACTGGTGCCGTGTGAACAGGTTTGAGCAAAACCTTGAGTCCGTTATCGAACTGCGCTTCCAGAACCTCGCTCATTGTCCCCCTTTGGGTGACGGAAGGACGAAAGACGAATGACCAAAGACCTTCGTCCTTCGTCATTCGTCGTTCGTCATCCTTCGTCCTTCGTCATTCGTCAAATCCCCATCACCCTGTTCAGCGCGCGCACCGCTTCTGCCGATTTGTGCAACGCAGCGCGCTCTTCGTCCGTCAATTTGAACTCGATGATCTTTTCGATGCCCTGTGTGCCCAGTTGCACCGGCACGCCAGCGTACACGCCGTGGATGCCATACTCACCTTCGAGGTACGCGATGCAGGGCAAGATTTTTTTCTTGTCGAACACGATGGCGTCAATCATCTCGACGACTGCCGCGCTGGGCGCGTAGAACGCCGAGCCGGTCTTGAGCAGGTTGACGATTTCCGCGCCGCCATCGCGCGTCCGTTTGACGAGCGCGTCAATTTTTTCTTTTGGCCACAATTCCGTAATCGGCACGCCGGCAACGGTGGTATAGCGCGGCAGCGGCACCATTTGATCGCCGTGCGCGCCGAGCA
Organism: Anaerolineae bacterium; assembly: GCA_034435315.1. GTDB lineage: Bacteria > Chloroflexota > Anaerolineae > UBA4142 > UBA4142 > VGOB01. Next base: position 3,923 of record DAOTYB010000289.1, read on the forward strand.
CGTACGCCTCCACGTTTTGCACCGAGACACCCAGTTCCAGCGCGACGAACGTGCGAAAGCGTGCACTGTCCAGCACGCCGGCTTGCCCGATGACACGCTGCTTGGGGAATTTTGTGACGTGCCACATCAATTGCGTCATCGCATCCACCGGATTCGTGACGACGATGACGATGGCGTTCGGCGCGTGCCGGGCAATTTGCTCCGCCCAGCCGCCGACGATTTTCATATTCGTCAAAATCAAATCGTCGCGACTCATTCCCGGTTTGCGCGCGACCCCGGCAGTCATTACCACCAGGTCCGAGCCGGCAATTTTCTCATAGCCTGCTTCGTCTTTAACCGTGACGCCGCTAACGTTGACGTCATAACCCACGATGGGACCCGCTTCGAGCAGATCGAGGGCTTTGCCCTCGGCGATAAATTCGTTCACGTCAACCAGCAAAATATCGGCGTAATTACGTTCCGCCAGACGTTGTGCTGTCGTCGCGCCTACAAACCCCGCGCCGACAACGGTGATTTTTTTACGCATAGTTATCTCCTCTTGTTGAGATGCTAACCTTCTGCTTGCTTGACCGTCTGCAACGCTGCCACCGCCACCTCGATCATTTGCGCGTCGGGTTCGCGCGTGGTGAGCGCTTGCAGCGCGAGACTGGGTTGCACTACCAGATAGTTCAGTAACGGGTTCGTTTTGTGCGCCGCCGCGAATTTAATCAGTTCGTAACTGAGCGCAGCAACCACCGGCACAAGTACAATGCGCGACAGAATCCGCCACTCCATCGGCGGATGTCCCACGAGTGCGAACACAAAAATCGAAACGACGACCACGACGAGCAAAAAGCCGGTACCGCAGCGCGGATGTGCTTTGCTATATTGTTGAATCGTCTCGGGCACGAGTGCAGCGCCGGCCTCGTCTGCCGCAATCGTCTTGTGCTCCGCGCCGTGATAGGCGAACACGCGCCGTATGTCCGGCAGCAAGCCGATGAGGTAGATGTATGCCAGAAACAGTGCGAGGCGAATCACACCTTCGAGGAGGTTACTCACGAACGACGCCACACTCTCGCTTGCGAACCACGCAGTCAGGTACGGCTCTACCACGCTCACCAGCGCGAGCGGCAACACAAAAAACAGACCGATGCCAAAGGCGAGCGCGATGAGCACTGTGCCCAGCGCCAGCAGTGTCGAAATCGCCTGGGGTGGATTGTTCGCAGCGCGGTCTTCTGGCGCGGCATTCGCGTTCTTCTGCGGTTCTTCTTCGCCCGCGATATTTGCCGAGTACAGCAACATTTTCGTTCCCAACACCAGCGTATCCCACAGGATCGTCACTGCACGCAGGAACGGAATCTTTGCCCAGCGGCTTGCATAAATCGCGGCGGAAAGCGGCTCTGTGATGGTGACGATATGGCCGCGCGGATCACGCACCGCGCACGCCACGTACTTTTTTCCGCGCATCATCACCCCTTCGATGACCGCCTGCCCGCCGTAGATGGTATTATCGCTCAAGGTCACCCCATGGATTTTAGATTTTAGATTTCAGACCTAACTTTTGGGCAAAATTCCCGTGATCTCAAAATGGGGAATGCGGGAATTTTGCCCAACAACTACGGGCTTCCAAAATAATCGAGCAATTTTAGCACACAAGTTCGCATTTC
>DAOTYB010000290.1:0-1505 GCA_034435315.1 Anaerolineae bacterium
CCCGCCCACTCCCTTCCCCTGATTCCCCCTCCCCACGCCGTTCTGCAGCGTGGGGAGGGGGCAAGGGAGGTGGGGCTTGTCACGATGGATGGTACGGCTCAAAAATTAAGTTCAGGATAAAGAGTTGCACATCAGGTTATCGTTTGTTATTGCTGTTGAAACACCAGTTTCCAGCCGCGCGGCGTCGCGCCGCGATCGGCAGCACAATTGGTCGGCTTGGCGCCGATGACCAGATTGCCTACCGTTTCGGTTTGTGAGTTCAGAATCGTTACCGCGTACGTTCCCGGCGCAGCGCGATAATCGGCATAGCCTGGCCCGTATTCCGGCTTCAAGCCGGTGTACACGGTTTCGAGCACGTCCTTGCTACGAATTTCGATAGCGACGTTCGCCAGCGCCTTGCCGGTGGCATCGCGCACGTAGAACCGCAGCCGCGCGTCATCGGGTTCATCGGTACAGGCAAGTTGTGCGTGTTCAACCAGTTTGAAGATCGGTACGCGCGGTACGGGCGTGGTCACGACCGTGACGGTGATAACGGTGCGATGGCGTGGCTGGGGTGTGGGTCGCCAGGTGGTATAGGGCAGTTGATAGCCCAGCGCATTCCCCAGGTGAATGAGCGCGTCGGACACGATGGATTCGCCTGTACTGCGTTCACGTTCGATTGCATCGGCAAAGGTCTGTGCGGGGTGGGCAAGTCGAAGCGTGGTCAAGCGGTGTTGGGCATAGGCGAGATCGCCATCTGCGGCATAGGCGAGACTGATCATTCGGACGTAATCATTTTTGATCGTCAGGCGCAAATCGGCAGGGTCGGCATTTTTAAAGTCGAGCGGCATCACCACCCACGTGATAACCAGTCCTACCGCGATGCCGACACCCAGACTGGTCAAAGCGATAGCAAGGATTGGTCCTTTCAACACCTCGCGTATGTTCTGGAAAATGATCGCGTCTCCGTCAGCCCTCACAACGCGGACAATTGAGATGCTTGATGAACAGAGGATAAGAACGTGGCTTGGTAGGTCTCGGATAAATGTGATATAATGATTGGCGTTCAGTATAAAAAATGCCGAAGGAGGGAATCGAACCCACAAGGGCGTTTAGCCCACACGATTTTGAGTCGTGCGCGTCTGCCAGTTCCGCCACTTCGGCATTCGAATCAACCGTTAGTATATGAAAAAATGATGTAAAGTCAAATTGGCAAAAGTTACTCAGCCCTGCCATCTATCGCGAAATAGCCCCCACCACATCCCCCTTGGGGCGAAAATATGGATTTTAAGAAAATAAACTCAAGTTTCGCATAAAACTGAAAGGACTATGACGAATTATTGATCAAGGCGGCATAGAGCGTCACGGGCAAGCGCAAGTAGTGCAAGATCTGGATGTGCAGTTCTGACAACGCGGTGATGTGCCACGTGGTCTGGCGATCGACCACCACGCGTGTTAACGTAATTTGCGCGCGGGCAAACGCTTGCAGAATCCGTTTGCCTGTCGGACGATCCGTCTCCCGTGTG
>DAOTYB010000291.1:0-4521 GCA_034435315.1 Anaerolineae bacterium
ACGTTACCCTTATTCAAGCCGACCTCAGGTCGGCTTTCACTTTTTTAGCCAGCAAGTTTACCCGCTGGCTTTGACGTAGGGCGTGCGCCAGACAATTTAAGGTAATTCCCGCCCCCGAATGAAATTCGGGGGCTAACACCGGTGCAAACCCGATAAATCGGGTTCGCGCGCGCCGGGTAAATCGGTTTCAACCGATTTTTACCTCCTTGAGCCGTGGAATTCGATTCGGCAGCAGTGGCAGAAATATACGCCGCTCAGAAACGGCTACAGGGCTTATCTTAAATTGTCTGCCCAAAGACTCGGGCACTTGACCGATATGCACACAAAGGATACAATACAAGCCGCGCGACATACTCTCCATCCGAGGTGCACCGATGAAACTTGATTATGGCAAGACGGCCATTTTGGGCTTTGGGTTTTTTGGTGTCAGTATCATCTGGGCGATCTATAACTCGTACGTGCCGGTCTTTCTCGAACGCGATTTCCTCCTCAGTGCGACATTAGTCGGCTTTGTAATGACGCTGGATAACATTGCCGCGCTGTTCATCCAGCCGTGGATTGGCGCGCTGAGTGACCGCACGCGCACGCGCTGGGGACGACGGATGCCGTACATCATTTTTGGCGCGCCCATCGCGGCGGTTGCGTTCGCCATCATTCCTTTTGTCACCGTGCTGCCGCTGTTTATGCTGACGATTATCGTGATGTTGTTGGCGATGGCTGTGTTTCGTACGCCGGTGATCGCGCTGATGCCCGACATCACTCCCTCGCCGCTGCGGAGCAAAGCGAACGGCGTCATCAACCTGATGGGTGGCATTGGCGCGATTCTGGCTTTTTTCGTTGGCGCGCGTTTGTACGATATGGGGCGCGGCGTGCCGTTTGTGGCGACGGCGCTGGTGCTCCTCATCGCCGTAGCGATTGTCGTCTGGCGCATCAAAGAACCGCGCGAAATCACCGAACCTCCTGCGACTGAAACCGGCGTGTTGACGAATCTGCGCCTCATTCTTGCAGCGCGCGACAAGAGCGCGCTGTTGATTCTCCTCGCCATCTTTGCATGGTTCGTAGGGTACAACGTCGTCGAAACATTTTTCACGCTCTACGGCGTCAACGTGTTGAACATCAAAGAGAGCGCGGCAAGTTTGACACTCGGTTTTCTCGCGGTGACGTTCGTCCTGTTTGCTGTGCCCAGCGGTTTCATTGCGACGCGCTATGGACGCAAGGTGACGATTCTGTCCGGCATCGCCTTGATGTTTCTCTTGCTGCTCTTGATTCACGTGCTGGGGGCAAGCGTACTGATGTTGTCGCTGTTCAGCGCAGGCGGCTTTGCTTTTACCGTCTTGCATCTGATTATGATGCTTGCCGGCATCGGCTGGGCGCTCATCAATATCAACAGTTTGCCGATGGTTGTGGACATTGCACCGCAGGATCGCATCGGTACATACACCGGGCTGTACTATTTCGCCTCGACGCTCGCGGCAATCCTGGGACCCTGGCTGGGGGGCGCGCTGGTGGACTTGACGGGACGCGATTATACGATGATCTTTCTCGTCGCGCCGGTGGCATTTGCCTGCGCGTTCCTGTTTATGCTCGGCGTCACGCGCGGTGAGCGCGCCGAGTCGAGTGGATAGCGGAAGCGGATTATGTGGGCTCAGCGCGGTGTGGCGTGGCTAATGCGCCTCACAACGGTGTGGGGGCGCGTGGGACTGGGTGCCAAAATGGCGACGATGGTCATCGTCGGTACCATCGCGCTCGTGGGATGGTTTTTGTACCTCGGCACCGCCGCGCTGAGCGATAACATTCAACGCACCTTGCACGAGCGAATGCTCCTCGCGCAAGCCACAGCGCGCCACATTGATTACGTATTGCTGGGCGTGGAACAAACCTTACCCCACACTGCTCACGCCTTGAACCTCTCCGATCCGTACGCGCTGGAGACCACCTGGGCGTACGTCTGCCAGCGATTGAGTTTGTATGCCCAGCGCATTTTCCTGCTTGATCGTACCGGGCGCGTGCTGGCGGCTGCACCGGTGACGGCAACTCTTCCTGATGCGATTCACCTTTCCACCTTTTTGAACGAATCCTCCTCACCGATTTTCTACGTGACCCATTCTTCTGCTGAAGAATCGCTGGCGCTGGCAGGGACGCTGGTGCGTGACGCCAGAGGTCAAGTGGTCGGCGCGTTATTGATTCACCTCGAGTTGGATGGTGCGCGCGTCCGCGTCTTTACCGAGCCGATCGGTCTCGGTGAAACGGGCTATATGGATTTAGTGGATCGCAGTGGGCTTATTCTTGCCAGCACACAACCTTCCCGCGTGGGGATGCTGAGTGATCACCAGGCGACCTTTGCCACACTCATCCAGACGCGACGCGCGACGGTAGCGACGTGTCACGATTGTCATCATCCTACCGCAACGATCCGTGAACGTGAGGTGTTGGTGTTTGCCCCCCTCGAACGCGCGCCGTGGGGGATTTCGATTCGCCAGAGCCAGGCGCAGGTCTTTGACTCGGTGTATCAGTTGCAACAACGCATCTTTCTCGTGATGGGCATTATGCTGGCGGGCGCGCTCGGCCTGGTCTATCTGACCACGCGCAGCATCATCACACCTGTTCAAGCACTCACGGCGGCGACGCAACGCATCACGGCGGGCGATCTGGATACGCCCCTCAACGTCCATCGTGAAGACGAAATCGGCGTGCTGGCACATTCGTTCGATGTGATGCGCGCGCGCGTGAAACAATCGCTGGCAGAAATTCAACTGTGGAATCGCGAACTGGAGGCGCGCGTGCGCGAGCAGACGCGCGCCTGCGAACAAGCCCATCGTGAACTGGAAGAATTGTACGAAAAACTGCGTCACAAAGAGCATGCGCGCCGCGAATTATTGCGACGGGTTTTTACCGCCCAGGAAGAAGAACGCAAGCGCATCTCACGCGAGTTGCATGATGAGACCTGTCAGATTCTCACCGGTCTGGCATACGCGCTGGACAATGCTATCGAGACGTTTCCTCATCCCGAGTTCAAGCCCCAACTGGAGCATATGCGCACGCTGGTGACGACTGCCCTGCGTGAAATTCAACACATCATTCTCGACTTGCGCCCCACGATGCTCGACCATCTCGGTTTGGTGCCTGCGCTGCAATGGTACGCCGAGTCACGCCTGAATGGCACCGGCATCCGCTTTATACTGCGCGAGCAGGGCAAGCCGATGCGCCTAGCGCCGATGATCGAGACGGCTCTGTTTCGGGTCACCCAAGAAGCCATCAATAACATTGCGCGGCACTCGCGCGCCACGCGTGCGGAATGTTACTTGAATTTTACACCGATCTGTGTTCAAGTCTCCATCAAAGACAACGGCAAAGGGTTCGATCCCAAAACTGTTTTCAGTAGCAACGAATATCGGCGCGGCCTGGGCTTGTTGGGGATGCAAGAGCGCATGAGCGCCATCGGTGGTCGTGTGGAGATTGACTCCACGCCCGGTGAAGGCACCCTCGTTCGCTTGACGGTGCCATTGACCTAATGTGGAGTAGAGGAGCCATGGCTCGACCGATTCGTGTTCTGGTGGTAGATGATCACGCGATTGTGCGTGAGGGCATTTGTTCGTTACTGGCGCGTCACAAGGACATTCAAGTCATTGGGCAGGCAGCGGATGGGCAGCGTGCCATTGAAATGGTCAGTCAGATGTCGCCCGACATTGTCTTGATGGACATTCAGATGCCAGGAATGAATGGCCTGGAGGCGACGCGCGAGATTCACAAACGTTTTCCCCACACGCGTATTCTTGTTCTGACGCAGTACGAGAACAAAGAGTACGTGGTGCCTTTGTTGCGCGCCGGGGCAGTGGGTTACATCCCCAAGAGCACACGCGCCAACGAATTGATTGATGCCATCCGCACGGTGCACACCGAAGGCGCGTACCTGCCCCCGCGCGTCACCCAGACGGTTGTCAGTTTACTCTCCGAGTCTGCCCCACCAGAAGCAACGTCTCTCACCGAGCGTGAAATTCAAGTATTGCAACTCGTGGCGGAAGGCTTGAACAGCCGTGAGATTGCGGAACGTCTAAACATCAGCGTCAAGACGGTGGATACACATCGCGCCAACATTATGGAGAAACTGGGCGTCCACAATACCGCCGAGTTGATCAAGTTGGCGATTCGCAAAGGTATCGTGCACGTCTAACCTGTAGGTGTAAGTCTTTTCCGCCATCCGAAGGTTACGGTGCTCGTTGTCAGTAGCACAGGATTGAATCCTGTGCTACTGACAAGACCTGCTGGCACAAGCCAGCAGGTCTTTTTTTTTTGTCTGCAAATGTAACTGCTCAGCCCCGGGTTCGCTTGCTATCGGTTAGAAACCGACGGCTAACGCAAGCCGATGGCTGAGCCTGAATTTCGCCGTCGTGCCCCGGAACAACCCCACTCATCCCCCTGCCCCCTGCTCTCCCCGCTATGCGGGGAGAGCAGGGGGAGATGGGAGGAGGGGAGTGGGCGGGCGGCTGCGCCGCCCGCCCACTCCCCCGCCCTTGATTCCCC
>DAOTYB010000292.1:0-19847 GCA_034435315.1 Anaerolineae bacterium
TCAAGGGGGGAGAGGGCGGGCGGCTTCGCCGCCCGCCCTCTCCCCCGCTCCCATTTCCCCCTTCTCTCCCCGCATAGCGGGGAGAGAAGGGGGCAGGGGGATGAGTGGGGTTGTGCCGGGGCACGACGGCGAAATTCAGGCTCAGTCATCGGCTTGCGTTAGTCGTCGGTTTGCAACCGATAGCGAGCGAACCCGGGCTGAGCAGTTACAATGTGAAATAGTTACAAACGCAGGGAACTGCCTGCGTTTGGAAAGGAGATTAGAATGTCCACTACTCAACCCCTCAAACCCAATCGAACGCCCTGGATTATCGCTGGCGTGTTGGGTTGTTTGGCGGTCTGTTTGCTCATCGTTGTCGCTGGTATGGGAATCGCACTGGTGAGTGGCGTGTTTACTCTTCCCTCTGCCACACCGCTGGTCGTCATCAAACAAACTCCGCTTGTACCATCGCCAACACCTCTGCTGGTCACCAAGCCCACACTGCCACCACTCCAGCCCTCGCCAACACTGCCTGCTCCACCGCCAATTGCGCCACCTCCCGGGCAACCCAGTCCAACGCTTGCAGCAACAGCCTCACCGATTGTCCCCACTCCCACGGTGCTTCCCCCATCACCTCCCCCGAGCGCTCCCAGAGCCAGACTCGCTTTTACCGTGCGACGCGGTGATCGCAACGAGGACAACTCGATCTGGGTGATGAATGCTGATGGAAGTGGCGCAAAAGAGTTGATCAAGCGCGCGTCCGAGCCAACCTTCTCGCCCGATGGCAAACGCATCGCCTACTATCTCTGGACGGATGGCCTTTTCGTTGCGAATGCCGATGGAACGGAACCGAAAAAGATCGTGGGCGAAAAGCATTCGGGTTTCCCAGCCTGGTCGAACGATGGACGCTGGATCGCGCTCTCGGTTCGCCCCGGTGCGAGCGGCAACATCGCTACCGATGCGATTGCCCCGGATGGTACAGGACGTCGCCCAATTGGCATCGGCTGGAGTCCGTCGTGGTCACCCGATGATAAATTCATCGTATTCCAGACGTGTCGTGGCGCCCAGTGCGGCATCTTTCGCATCAGTTCCGCTGGCGGCGATGCTGTTCCCATCAGCACCGATGATGGTGGACTGCCGGCGTGGTCTCCCGATGGCAAGCGCATCCTGTATCAGAAAGATGTGGATGGCGTCAAGCAACTTTTTGTGATGGATGCGGACGGCAGCAACAAAAAGCAGTTGACGCGCGGCAACGTGCTCAACGTGTCTGCCAACTGGTCGCCCGACGGCAACTTTATCTTCTATCGGTCACCTCAGGGAGGACAGTGGGGCATCTGGCGAATGAACGCCGATGGAAGCAATCCTGTGCGCATTGCGAATGATATGCCGCCCGGCGATTGGCCCTATGACCGTATCGCGGTGACTCGAGCACCATAAAAATAGAGCGGGGCGAGCGGTGTGGCTCGCCCCGTCTTTTATGTTGGCAAGAGTTGATCGGTTTTGGCTGCCATAATGAAATCGTTGCGATGCAACCCTTTGATTTTATGTGTCCACCATGTCACGGTGACTTGACCCCACTCGGTGAGCAGTGCCGGATGATGTCCCTCCGCCTCAGCGAGGGCGGCTACCTGATTGGTGAACGCGAGCGCTTGCGCAAAATTCTTGAATTTGAATGTGCGTTCCAGGCGCAGGATACCGTCGCGCTCGACGAGATTCCACTGGGGCACCTCCAGCCGATAGCGCGCGATCTCTGCTTCTGATAGCGGCGGCTCGTCCCCGCGACATGCCACACATTTCATCCCGACTAAATTTTCCTCTCTCACCTTTCACCTCTCTTCTCTCATCTCTCATCTCTCATCTCTTTCCTCTTTCATCTTTCACCCCCATCACTATCACCGTCCCCAGCACATAGCACAGCGCGGCAGTAATGTACAGCGCGGTGTAGCCCAGATTAGGCGCTTGGGCGTTGAACCAGTCGAGCATCCAGCCGCCGAGACCTGCCAACACACCTGCGCCTGCCGTCGCGATGTTGGACACGCCGAGCAATCGTCCACCGGCATCGTTAGGAATCAAGTCCGCGCCCCATGCCCAGTTCACGCTGAGAAACGCGCCGATACTCACGCCCAGAATCATACCGGCGAAAAAGACCATCGGCATTGTCGTTGCCGTCAGCAACACTAACGCGCCGAGCGTGCCGAGCGCGCCCGAGAGGATAATCAAAGGCTTGCGCCCCCACCGATCGCTGAGCGCGCCGGCAGGATAGACGACCAGCGCCACTGCCACACCGAGAATCGCCAGCAGATTGCCGGTTTCGGCGGCGGCGTTTTCCAGACGCAGGACATCGTTCAGAAAGAACATCACATAATTACGCACCAGATTGATCGCTAGCAAAATCACCAAGCGCGAAACGAGCCACCCAAAGAAATCACGACTATGAAAGATCAAGGTTACAAGTCCGCTCAATCCAGCGGGATGAAAAGAAGGCTCGGAACGCGAGGGCGCAAAGCCATCGAACGGACGCTCGGAGACGCCCAGCGCGGTGATGAGCATCGTCACGAGCAAGACCGCGATGATGGCAAGGAACGCCGCCAAGAGATGCCCTTGTCCGACCAGATTTCCAATAATCAGTGCGGTCACAATCACCCCGACCATCTCGAACGCCATTTTGACGCCGCTCACTTTGCCGCGTTGCGCCGCGGGGACCAAATCGGTGAGGTAGGCTTGATACGGTCCGTGCGCAATGTTCGAGACGGTTTGCAATAGCAGGTATGCCACAACGAGCGCGACATAGTCGCCCGCGAAGAACATCGCCAGCAGAAACACACCATCGAACAACGTGCCGCCCACGATGTAGGGGCGGCGTTTGCCCCAGCGGGTGGTGCGCGTGTCTGTCCACGCGCCCGCCAGCGGTTGGACGATGGTGGCGACGAGCAATCCCAGAATCGCCAGCGTGCCTGCCGCGCCGCCCTTGTGCGTTTCGTCCACCAGACGGAGCACCAGCACAGGCAGCAAAATCGGCGCCATCGCATTCCACATAAACGACAGCGCGAACCAGTACACGTTGAGGGTAAAATAATCACGCAGACGGAGAGGATACGCGTCCCTCGGTTCCTCAAGAGATTTGTAAGTGGCACGTTTCCAGGCGTGACGGAGTGATATCATCGGCGGCTCTCCTCTCACGCGCGCAGAATGTTGCGCGCAATAATCAGGCGCAAGATTTCGCTGGTCCCTTCGCCAATCATCGTCAGGCGATTGTCGCGATAGAACCGTTCGACCGGAAAATCGCGCAGATAACCCGCACCACCGTGAATCTGAATGGCTTTCCAGCAGACGCGGTCAGCGGCTTCCGAAGCGAACAGTTTTGCCATCGCAGCTTGCTGCGAAAATTTTTGCTGGGTATCTTTCAAATAGGCGGCTTGTAACACGAGTAATCGCGCCGCTTCCAACTCGACCGTCGAGTCGGCAATCATCCATTGAATCGCCTGAAATTCGGCAATCGGTTTGCCAAAGGCACGGCGCTCTCTGGCATAACGAATCGCGGCTTCGAGTGCCGCGCGCCCCAGGCCTAACGCCATCGCGCCGATACCAATGCGTCCGCCATCGAGCGTAATCATCGCCTGCTTGAATCCCTCGCCTTCAACGCCGAGCAGGTTTTCTTTGGGGACGCGACAATCTTCGAGAAATACCTGCGTGGTCAGTGAGCCGTGCAAGCCCATCTTCTCCTCGACCTTGCCGATGACCAGACCCGGCGCGTCGCGCGGGACGATAATCATACTCAAGCCGCGATGCCCTTTGGTCTTGTCTGTGACACACAGAACGATGATCGAACGCGCCACCGCGCCGGAGGTGACATACATCTTGGTACCGTTGAGAATCCACTCGTCACCTTTCAACACTGCGGTCGTTGCCACCGAACCAGCCAGATCGCTACCGCTCTGGGTTTCTGTGAGGGCGAGTGCACCCAGACCTTCACCTTTTGCCAGAGGCACCAGCCACTTGATTTTTTGCTCTTCCGTACCGAACAGATAGATGGGACCGCATCCCAGAGAAAGATGTGCCGCGTACGTCAACCCGACCGAACCGGAGACGCGCGCGATTTCCTCGATGGCGAGAGCCTGGGCAATCGTGTCTGCACCTCCACCACCGTACGCTTCGGGATACGGCAAGCCCAGCAAGCCTTGCGCGCCCATTTTAGCAAACACGTCCGCAGGAAATTCATCGGTCTGGTCAATCGCGGCGGCGCGTGGCGCAATTTCTTTTTCTGCAAAATCGCGCACCATCTCTTGAATCGCGCGCTGCTCTTCGGTCAGTTGGAAATCCATTTTTCCCTCCTTCATCATTGAAGAAATTTGATGTGATTATATGTTGACGCGGACGGCTTGTCAATCACGGTGACAGATGTGTTTACCCACACGTCACGCGAGGCTCTAATGAAAATGAACAAGGACGAAAACATTTTTGTTTTCGTCCTTCGTCTTGCTAGCGTCCTGTTTTGGCGGGAACGCGATCCACAATCACATTCTTGTTGGCTTCGCGCTCGTGGGGTTTGACCGCGTCAACCGTCAGAAAGATTCTGGCATTACCGTGACACGCATCGCACGAGGCGTTTTGCGGTGTTTTGCGTTGAATGTTGTGCGGCGTGGTCATTCGCCAACTGGGTACAGCGTTCGGGTTGGGAAAGATGATACCGTACCCTTTGAACAAATCGGCGTTGGTCGGCACGTGGCGCACCACCACATAGTTGTACGGGTGTTCGGCGGTCTTGTCGGGATTCCGACCGATTCTGAAATCGAGCCACGATGGATCGAGGGTGCGGAAGGGAAGCCCTTTGGCATCCTTCCCCGTGTGACAATTGGCGCAATTCTTGTAGGCAAGCGAGTGGCACACCTGGCAAGACAGCTTATCCTTGTGCAAGACGTGTTGCTGGATGTTCGCGTTGCTCATCGTATCTTTGTGACACGATTCGCAGGTGACCGGGGGCTTGTCCCACATCGTCGCGCGCATTTGCCCACTCCCGTGCACCGATTCGATTTTATGGCACGACATACACGTCATTTTCAGTTTGGTGTTATGTACATCGGCGGGAATGAAATCATAGTTGCCAAAGAACTCGTCGCCGATGCGCGCGCCGTGACAAGTGGTACACGTCTCTTTGACCGGCGCATTCTTGCTCGCGCTGTGTCCTGCCAGGAATCCACCTCCCGTGAAGGCCGGGCGACTGATGTGGCATTGGCCACAGGTGGTGTGACACTCGGCACAGTGATTCTGGAACGCTTCTCGCAACACCGGCGAGTTAACATCTGCGCCAACAGCTTTAAAGTAGGTCCAATAGCCATTCTGATTGACGTGCAAATTGGTTTTGTAGGGTTGAACCTGGGCAGTGTGACAAAAACCACACGTTTTTTCTGGCTGCGCGCTCGGTTCGGCAACCAGGCCCTTGTGCGCCGCGGCTTTGTCCGAGGTCGCGCCATTCCCGTTGTGACAAAAGACACAACCAAGTTTACCGTGTGTGGATTGCACGAACTTGGCATCGCTACCGAGAAAAACTTTTTCCCACGCTTCCAGCGGGGTGACCGCGCCGGCTCAACCCTCCCCTTGCGTTTCCGCCGATTTTTCAACCTTGTTGACCGCAAGTTTCTTCAGCGTTTCCTGATCGCTATGGCATTTGATACAACCATCGCTGGTAGGAATCGGGGTGGGTGAAGGCGCCGCGGTCGGTTTGGTGATGGGTGTGGCTGTGGGTGTCGAAACAGGTGCTGGCGACGCACACGCGACCAGCGCAAGCGCGACGAGTACTGTCAGGCTCCAACCAATCGAACGAACAGGTGACATAGTCGTCCTTTCAAAAAAGACAGGGGCGCACGATTCCTCTCCCCATCAGCAGGAGAAGATCGTGCGCCCCTCGACTTGTCCAGACGCGCAAACGCGTTACGGTTTAACAGTGGGTAGGTTGGCGGCTTTCCACGAAGGCAAACCACCTAACAAACTCTTGACGTTTGTGTAACCCAAGAAATGCAACGTCATCATGCCGATTGCGCCGCGATGTCCCACCGCGCAGTAGATGACGATGGGTGCGGTCTTGTCCTTGGGCAACTTGTCCAGACTCTTGATGAGCGTATTGAGCGGCACGTTCACCGAGCCCTCGATCATTCCTTGATCCGCGACTTCGGCGGGTGTACGCACATCGAGCAGGAAGGGTTTGGCAGCAGCCAGTGCGTCTTTCAACGCGGTGGCGGCAATACCATTCCACTTTTGATCGAATTGCGCGGTCAGGTACTTGTCGAGCGCTTCCAGCATCGCCTTGTCAACATCGGGGGCTTTGCCGGCAGTGGGTGCCACTGTCGCGCCGGTCGCGACCGGCAAGTTCGCGGCTTTCCACGCGTTAAAGCCACCCAGCAGACTCTTGACGTTGGTGTATCCCAAGAGATGCAAGGCGACCATTGCCATACCGCCGCGATGTCCCACGGCGCAGATGGTCACAATCGGTTGATCCTTCGCCGGCAGTTTGTCCAGATTCTTGAGCAAGGTCTTCAACGGAATGTTGACCGAGCCAGCGATGAACCCATTGTCTTTGATTTCTTGCTCTTCGCGCACATCGAGCAAGAAGGGCTTGGCGGTTGCCAGCGCATCGTTCAACGCGGCCGGCGCGATGCCATTCCACTTTTGGTCGGCAGCAGCGGTCAGATACTTGTCAAGAATCGTGTTCCAATCGAGCGCGGCGGCTTTGGTGGGAACAGCGGTGGGTGGCACCGGCGTGGCAGTCGGTGGGGCTTTGGTTGCCGTGGGTGGCACCGGCGTTGCCGTAGGCGGCACCGGTGTCGCAGTGGGTGGAACTTTGGTGGGTGTCGGTGTGGGTGGTAGCTGTGTGGGAGTGGGTGTTGGTGCCGCACAGGCGGTTACAACCAGCGCGAGTACCAACAGGGTAAGTACGAACAAGCGTTTCATCCTTCTTCTTGATCCTCCTGAGAATTCTTTGACGCTGAAAATCTCTCGGCAAGCGTGGTTGGATTTATCTGCATATATGCAAATCTGTTGATATTATATCGTTTCAGGCTTATCACGTCAAATTTGACTATACCCGACTAGCGACTAAGTAGGTGTGCAAAAGTCTTTTCCGCCATCGGAAGGTTACGGTGCTCGTTGTTTCGCCATCGTTGTACGGGCAAAAAATCTTTCACCTCTTGCGGAATAACCCCTCTCATCCCCCTGCCCCCTGCTCTCCCCGCAAAGCGGGGAGAGCAGGGGGAGATGGGAGGAGGGGTGTGGACGGGCGGCGAAGCCGCCCGCCCACACCCCTATTCCCTTGTTTCCCCCTCCCCACGCTGCAGAGCGGCGTGGGGAGGGGGTTAGGAGGTGGGGCTATTTCGCGAGGGATAGGACGGCTGAGTTGGAGCGAAAAAATCTTTCGCCCCAACATGGTTAGTGCTCTGCGAGCGTGTGCTTTACCTCGCGTAAAAATTGCACACTCTTCAAGTTACGTTCCAGATGATGCGCGATGTATCGCTGCAGCAAGTGTTCTGCTTGATGCAGTGTTTCGTTCTTAACGCGCCGTCCTTGTACAGCGAGCCACGTGTGCGTTTGCAAATCCTGTAACCATTTCAGCGTATCCAGCGCGATCGGTTGTGCGTCGCGCGCATACCCGGCGATATGCTCACGCTGCGTCTGAACACACTCAGGGTCGAGCACACCGCCGGCTTCCGCGCTAAAATAATTCTCCCGCGCGCCCAACGCCTTGCCGCAATGAACGCACACAAACAACTGGGGCTGATAGCCCGCGTACTGCAACAGGCGCAGTTCAAAAAAGCGCGCCAGTACCTCTGGATTGACCGCCACCTCACCGAGCGCGGCGAACGCGCCCAACAACAAATCGAACAGCGCGCGATTTTCGACGCCCTCCTCCGCAAACTTGTCCACCAGTTCAGCCAGATAGTACGCATACCCCACGCGTTCGAGATTCTCGCGCCACGGCAAGAACGCCTCGAGCGTATCGGCTTGCGTGATGATATCGAGTTGTTTGCCTCTGGCTAGAAGCAGATGCGTGTGCGTAAACAACTCCAGATGCCCGCTCTTGCGCGAGGTCAGTTTGCGCACCCCTCTGGCAATCGCGCGCAACTTGCCCACATTCGGTGTCAGGAGCGTGAGCACGCGGTCGGCTTCACCGTAATCGGTGCGTTTCAAGACAATCGCTTGAACCCGATAAAGACGCTCTCGCATAATGCCAAACGTGCAAATGTACCAAATGTGCCAAATATGCCAGAGGTTTCTTTTGGCATCTTTGGCTCTTTTGGCATATTTGGCTTTTTTGGCATATTTGGCAGATTTTATCCACCACGCACCGTGTTGTATTTGTATGGGCGTTCCCAATTTCGCTGCATCTTTGCCTGATACAATGCCTCGACGTCCAGATTGAGCGCGGAGCAGAGATGTAAGATACGGATGATGGCATCAACCAACTCTTCGCCCACGTGTTCCACCGATTCGCCTTTTTTGTAGGCATCGGTGGCTTCGGACACTTCGGTATGAATCAGGGCGAGCATTTCCCAGACGCGCGCGGGATCGGAGGAAAACCCTTTGGCGTCTGCGAGCGCGCGCACCTCGCGCATTTTTTGGTTCAGCCCTTCATTCGTTTGCACCATAGTTTGGGGCATTATACCACAGATTGGCGCGATAAAAAAACGCGCGCGTCGCACCCGCTCTCCCCAACTTGCCTCTCTGTCCCACCCGTGCTATAATTATAGATGTGAATTCCGATGCACGGAGAGTTGCCTCCTGCATCGGCACGCATTCGGGGATGCATGGCTTCGACGGGGAGGGCTGTTTCAAAGTTGCAAGCCGCGGCGCTCATCCGCGTTAAAATGAGCAAAAAAACAAGTGCGAACACTCGCACCAACCTCGCTGCTCTTCCGGTCGCCGCGTAAGCGTTGACCGCTTGAGGGTGTAGGTCCGCAGACAACGTTCTGCGGCGTCCACGCGGCTTCTCCCCCGAAGAAGGCGCGTTGGGCGTGACCACACTCGGGGTGCGACGATTGCCACGCCGGTAACAATCGTCAAAGACGTAGGAGTATCTTGCTCCGACACGGCTAGCGCGAGAACCACTCTGTCGGTTGAGTCGGCTCGCGTGAACGCTAAAAACCGACTAGGCTTGTAGAAACTTTGAAGCGAACTCTTCGGACGCGGGTTCGATTCCCGCCATCTCCACCAGACCAGGTATTGCCTACCGATCTTTACGGTAGGCAATACTTTTCAACCGCCCATCCATCCCTAATCTCCAATCTCTAATCTCTCACTCTGGAGTACCTATGCCCGACCCATTCCAGCGTGTGCTGGTTGTTCTGGCACATCCCGACGACCCCGAATTTTTCTGCGGTGCCACGCTTGCCAAGTGGGCACGCGCAGGCAAAGAGATTCATTACCTCTTGCTCACCTGTGGCGACAAGGGAAGCGATAGTCCCGATGTCACTCCCGAAATGATTTGCGCCGATCGGCAAAGTGAACAACGCGCGGCAGCCGCCATCATCGGCGCGCGCGAGGTGACCTTTCTGCACTATCGTGACGGTGAACTCGCGAACACGCGCGAGGTCCAGCGCGACATTGTCCGCGCCATTCGCCGCATCAAACCCAACATCGTGGTCACCTGCGACCCGACCCTGCTCTTCCGTCCCAACAATACCGGCATCAATCATCCCGATCATCGCGCAGCCGGCGCGGCAACACTCGATGCGATATTTCCCGCCGCAGGCAATCGAATGTACTTTGCCGAGTTGCTCGACGAGGGACTGGAACCGCATTCACCTCAGGAGGTCTGGCTCAGCGGCACTAACGAGCCGAACATCTGGGTGAACGTCAACGAAACACTGGAGATCAAACTTGCCGCGCTGCGCGCCCACCGCAGTCAAATCAAAGATCCCGGCGCGCTCGAAAAGCGGATCCGCGAACGCATGCGCCGCACAGAGATCGCCGAAGAATTTTACGCCGAGGGTTTTCGCGTTATCCACTTGACTTGACCGTTTTGCTTTTCCACCCGATTGCTTTTATAATATTTGCACCAAATCCTTCTGCGAGGACAAGTGCAATGGCAAAAATCGAACACGCGACGATTGGCGTCATCGGCGGTAGCGGCATCTATCAGATGGACGGGCTGACCGATGTCAAGGAAATCAAGATCCGCACCCCTTATGGCAATCCTTCCGATGCCTTCATTCTGGGTACACTGGGCAATCAACGCATCGCGTTTCTGCCGCGTCACGGGCGCGGGCATCGCATCAAACCACACGAACTGCCTGTGGCGGCTAACATTTACGCGTTCAAATCGCTCGGCGTCGAACGGCTCATTTCGCTGAGCGCGGTCGGCAGTCTGCGCGAAGATTACGCGCCGCTCGACATTGTCATTCCCGACCAACTGTTCGATCGCACGCGGCAGCGTCCTGCTACCCTGTTTCCACCGGGACTGGTCGTGCATATCTCGTTTGCCGATCCGTTCTGTCCCCAATTGAGCGGCATCCTGTACGACGCGGCGGTCAAAGCCGGCGCGCGCGTGCACCGCGGGGGCAAACTGGTAGTGATGGAAGGACCGGCGTTCTCGACCAAAGCCGAATCGGAGGCATATCGCGCGCTGAAGATGGATTTGATCGGCATGACCGCACTCCCCGAAGCCAAAATGGCGCGCGAAGCCGAAATCTGCTACGCCACGATTGCGATGGTCACCGATTATGATGTGTGGCATCCCGCCCACGACACCGTCACGGCGGAAATGATTGTGCAAAACCTGCTCAAGAACGCGGAGATGGGTAAACGCATCGTGCGCTATGCCGTTGCCGAGATTCCGCGCGCGCGCGAACAGTGCCCCTGCCCTAACGCACTGCAAACCGCCATCATCACCGCGCGCGATCAAATCCCTTTCAAAATTCGGCGCGACCTGGGGATTCTGCTCGATAAATATCTGCCCCCCGAAAAAGCCGCGCCGTCCGTTCGCCTCAAAAAGTAGATGGAACTCTTTACCATCGTGCTGCTGTTGCTCGGCGCGAGCATACTGGTCGCGCTGGGGATGGGCGGCTGGTTTGCGTGGCAACGTCGCCGCGCGCGCCTGGCGACGTTGCCGCATCTGCAAGTCGAACCCATCGGCAAGAAATTCTACCTGACGCGCTCACTGCAAACCCTCGGTCGCGCCAGCGATTGCCACATCCGCATCCACGCGTCACTGCCCGGCGCAGACACGGTATCACCCCACCACGCCCGCGTGCTCCAGCGTCACGGACGATGGGTCGTGCTCGATGGTACGCGCGACGGAATGCTCTCGTTGAACGGAATCACAGTGAATGGCAAACGCACCCTTGCCAACTATCTCGAAGATGGCGATGTCATCACCTTTGGCGCGTTGCGCTGCCGCTTTCACCTTCCCAGCGGAGCAACCCGATGAACGCACCCCGCGCGCCTTCCACTTTGCCTGAATCCGTCGAGACGCCGCGTCGCACCTCGCCCCACCGCACGCGTCCCTTGCCCCCACTCGGCTTTGCCGATCTACCGCGCGGCGCACTGGTCAACCATCGTTTCCAGATCTTGCGCGCGCTGGAGACCCAGCCGCACCTCAACACCTACCTCGCGCTCGATGAGACCACGGGACGCGAATGCGTGCTTTTCGAGTCCGACGATCCGCACCACTATCAAGCTGAAAGGCGCGTGCTGGAAGCCGACGTGTCTCACCCCGCGCTCATCGAAATCTACGATGTGTGCACCATCTCGTTCGGCGATCACACGCGCGCCTATCTGGCGCACGAATATCCGCTGATGCCCGTTTCGCCGGGCAATGTGCGCGCAATGACGGTGCTGCAATGGGGCGTGCAATTAGCCGATGCACTTGTCCAGTTACACCGCAAGGGTCTGGCGCATAACGACATCCAGCCCCATCACTTGTATCTAGCGAACCACCAGATTAAATTGGGCGGCTGGGCACAGCTCACCGACGCATCGCACGCGCGCGAGATACAGGACATTGTAGATCTAGCGCGCACCCTCCAGACCTTGATGATTCCGCCGGAACGCGACGCGCCGAGATTCGCGCCGGTCATCGCGCAACTCTTTACTCGCGCACTGGCGCGCGAGTACAGCAACGCGCGCGCGTTTCAGATTGACCTGCAACAAATCCTGGACCATCTGCGCCATCCCCCCAAACTCACTACTGTCGTTGGGCGATTGTCCGATGTCGGTATGCGGCGCGAAATAGACGAGGACGCGCTCCTTACGCTCGAGACAATCCACTTGACACAAAACGCTGATCAACTCATCGGCTTGTACGCCGTCGCGGATGGAATGGGAGGCGCCGCCGCGGGAGAAATAGCGAGCCGAATGGTCATCGAGACGTTAGCGAACTCGCTGCTACAACATCTTTTCATGGCAACCTTACGCGCGCCCGAGCACGATTACGCAAGCATCTTGCGCGCCGCCATCGAACAAGCCAACCGCGCGGTCTTGGAGGCGCGCACGCGCGCTCACAACGATATGGGCTCGACAGTCGTTGCCGCGCTCGTCGTTGACTCGCGCGCGTATATCGCGAACGTGGGTGATAGTCGTGCCTATCTCATCACCCCCGACCGCATCGTCCAACTGACCCGCGATCACTCGTTTGCTCAAGCACTTGCCGAAAGTGGCGCCATCAGCGCGGAAGAGGCGCGCCGGCATCCGCAACGCAACTATATCCTGCGGAACATTGGCGACAAACCGCAACTCGAAGTGGATTTGTTCGAGGTGTCTATCGAAGCGGGGCAAAGTTTGCTCTTGTGTTGCGATGGTCTGTGGGAAATGGTGCGCGACGAACAGATGCGCGACATTGTCAATCGGCATCCCAATCCCCAGGAGGCGTGTCGCGCGTTGATTCGGCTGGCCAATCACAACGGCGGCACAGACAATATCACCTGCCTCATCGTTCGCTTTGAGAGAGCCTGAGTGTCAAGAGGGAAAAATGGGACAACCGCAGGTAAGAAAATTTGCCCTCCAGCACATCGGTCTGGTGTCCACCGTCAAATTTGGGTGCGGTCTGGGCGCGCTCACCAATCTCCTCCCGGGGCTTGTCCTGGCAGTGATAATCAAACTCGTCGCCGCCGGGCTACGCGCCTTGCTCGAAAGTTGGCAAAACACCGAAGTCGCCAACATTTTGGGGCAGTCCATTCGCGTCAATATGCTTGCCGTGCTCAAGTTGGAAGACGCACTCAAGACGCTCCAATTTCTGGATAACGCCGCTCCCCTGTTCATCCTGGCGCTGACACTCGTATGGATGTTGTTGGGCGGTGTCTGCTTTGCCGCGCTGGGAGGGATGAGCGCGGTGATTTACAACACGCTGGCGACACTGACAGGTGGCATCGAAATTCAAGTGCGTGAAAAATAATCGGCGTGCGCCCACCACGACAGATGAAAATCAAGCGGCGGTCGGCGGTCGTCCGTCGGCGGTCGTATTTTCAGGAGTTGACTTATGAAATGTCCTGTCTGTACTACGGAAAATGATCCTCAGGCAGTCTTGTGTATGCAATGTGGCACATCGTTGATACTTCCCGAAAGCCATCCTTCCACGCCTCCGCCGGTTCCTCCGCCACCCGAGCGACTGGGGATGCCAATCGCACCCTGTCGTCTGATGGTGGGTGAACAAACGATTCATGTGCCACTGAAAAAAGAAGTGATCATCGGACGCGCCGAAAGTAGCGGCGGCTGGAAACCCGACGTGGACCTGGCGCCTGTGGGTGGCAAATCGGATGCGGGCGTTTCGCGCAAGCATGCCAGAATCATCTGGCAAGCAGGGTGGATGATTGAGGATTTGAACTCGACCAACGGCACCTATCTGCGCGGACAGCGTTTGCCGCCCAATCAGCGCACACTGTTGAATGATGGTGACGTATTGTTGATTGGCAACATTCAGGTCACATTTCGCGCACAGTGATTGTGCGATCAAGAACAAGAATGACGGCGCGTCGTCTGACGCGCCGTCCTCGTTGTGAGTCACAATCAACCATGCAAAAGTTGGGGCGAAAGATTTTTCGCCCGTTGGGGCGAAAGATTTTTCGCCCCAACAGGATAATTACTCAGCCGTCCTATCCATCGCGAAATAGCCCCACCCCCTCGCCCCCTCCCCACGCCGCTCTGCGGCTTTGGGAGGGGGAAACAAGGGAAAGGGTGTGGGCGGGCGGCTTCGCCGCCCGCCCACACCCCTCCTTCCATCTCTCCCTGCTCTCCCCGCTTTGCGGGGAGAGCAAGGGGCAGGGGGATGAGAGGGGTTGTCCCGTAAAGGGTGAAAGATTTTTCGCCCGTACAACGATGGCGAAACAAACGAGCCCCGTAACCTTCCGATGGCGGAAAAGACTTTTGCACACCTACTTAGAACCACTGTCTCAAGACGAGCGCGACCAGAGCGGACATCAACGCCGCTGCCGGAATCGTCGTTAACCATGCCGTTACAATTTGCCCAGCCACGCCCCAGCGCACCTTGGAAAGACGCTCGGCGGAACCCACGCCCATAATCGCCGAACTGACGACCTGCGTCGTGCTGACCGGTCCGCCCAGCAATGACGCCGACAAAATGACACTCGCCGAGGCGAATTGCGCGGTGAATCCATGAATCGGGCGAATTTTGTAAAATTTTCCGCCGAGTGTCTTGATCAAGCGCCAGCCACCGAACCACGTTCCCAGCGCGATGGCCGCGGCGCTAATGAAAATAACCCAAAACGGCACATAGAATTCTTGCAACACACCCGCCGAGACCAGGCCCATCGTAATCACACCCATTGTTTTCTGAGCATCGTTTGTACCATGTGAGAGCGACAGCGCGAGCGCCGTCACGAGTTGACTGCGCTTGAAGAATTGATTGATACTGGGAGGAAACGGCCGCGCCAAAAAGAGCACGGTCCGCATCACGATAAAACCGACCGTCAAGCCGATGATGGGTGAGATGGTGAGCGCGATGAGCACCTTGGTCACACCAGCCATTTTGACCACGCCCCAACCACTTTCGATGACCGCCGCGCCTAGCATTCCTCCCACGAGCGCGTGCGACGAACTGGAGGGAATACCAAAATACCACGTCACCACATTCCACACAATCGCGGCAATCAGCGCTGCCATCGTCACCGATAATTTAATCTCCACCTCGTTCAAAATTTCATGCCCCACCGTCGTCGCAACCGCCACACCAAAGAGAAAGGGGCCCAAAAAGTGGGCAATCGCCGCGATGGTCAACGCCATTTGCCCATTCATCGCGCGCGAAGCAATCATCGTCGCGACAATGTTGGAACTATCGTGAAAGCCATTGAGAAAATCAAAGACGAGCGCGAACGCAATCAAAACCACCATCACCAATGGTACATCGAACATTCGTCATAACCTCGTGTCAAAAGTCATCCCCCTCCCAACACCTGCCGCTCTGTCCTCCGTCGTTCGTCCTTCGCCCTTCGTCATTCGTCCTTCGTCCTCCGTCCTTCCCCTTCACGCGCCAAACTTGGTCAGGCGTTGTGCGTTCGCCAGCACCATCGGCATCAACTCCTGAGCGCGCATGCGTCCCAGCGATCCGCGTGCGCAGGCGCGCTCGCCGAATTCCGCGATGCCGTCCGCACGCACGAACGGGCTGTGCAGCAACACAGGGACAGGATGCCAACTGTGCGACTTGAGCAACGACGGAGTCGAATGATCGGCAGTGACGACAATCACATCCGGTTTGAGCGCGAGAAGACGCGGCATCTGTGCATCCACTTGCTCGATGACCTGCACCTTGCGCGCAAAATCACCATCCTCTCCTGCCGAATCTGTTTTTTTGACGTGTAGATAGAAAAAGTCAAAATCGTTCCAATACTTTTCGAGCGTCGTCAGTTCATCGGCAAACGTTTCGCCGTCCACCGGTAACGTTTGCATCCCCAACAACTTGGCAATCCCGCGATACATTGGATACACCGCGATCGCCGCCGCGCGCAAACCAAAGACCTCGGCGTACGAAGGAATCGCGGGATGTTTAGCAAAGCCGCGCAGCAAAATCATATTCGCGGGATGTTTATCGGCGAGGAGTTGGCGCGCTTGGGCGACAAATTGATTGGCCACTCGGGCTGCCTTGCGCGATTTAGCATCGAGCGCTTTGACCGGCAGCGGCGGCACGCCGATTCGTTGCGGATCCGTCTCGGTGAGCGCGTCACCCAGACCCGCGCCGCGCATCACGAAAACGAAACGATGTTCCTTGACCGTCTCGACGAAAATCTCGACGCCAGGAATTTTGATGGTGCGCAACAGTTGCAC
This sequence comes from Anaerolineae bacterium, assembly GCA_034435315.1. Classification (GTDB taxonomy): domain Bacteria; phylum Chloroflexota; class Anaerolineae; order UBA4142; family UBA4142; genus VGOB01. Next base: position 16,240 of record DAOTYB010000292.1, read on the forward strand.
CAGTTCGCGGTTCGTCTCGGTGGAGATGCGTCCCGCGCGGCGATCGGTGAGCAAACCCGCCGCGTCCACCGACGCAAAATTACCGCGCGCCGCCACATCCTTGGCGGTGAGTTCGAAATCAATGCCGAGCGCCTCGAGCACGCCGCGTCCGATTTCGTACTGGAGCGGAGCGTAGCCAAAAATTCCCAGATGCCCGGGCCCACTGCCCGGCGCAATGCCGGGCGCAACGGGATCCAGCAGTCCCAGTTCAGAACGCGCCGCTAGCGCGTCGAGATGAGGCGTATGGGCGGTTTCCAATTCAGTCTTACCATTCGGTCCCGGCAAACCACCCAGTCCATCGAGCACAAGCATCACGATTCTGGTTTGCGCAGGGACAACCACGTTCTTGAGAAGATGAAAATCCATCGGGACCTCCACAACCATTGGCTCTGCTTGCCTTACCTATCAGGATTCGCATCATACCATTAGCCCGCAGAGATGTCAAAAGGTCAGAACACAACAAGAGCGGCGCGTGTCACCGCGCCGCTCTCATTGTTCTCTCACCTCACGCACCATCCGCCCACACGCGTGCGAGCGCCTCGTCCCAGTATTGTCGCCTCCCATTCTGGAGCAACACAACACACTCGGTCCGCGCGGCTTGTTCGCCTCCGTGCGTCACCTCTTCGCCAGCAACGGCTGGCACCGCGCCATACCCGGCTTTGCGCAACAACGCCGCACGACGCTGGGCACGCTCCACATCAATCCGATCCACCACAGCAGATACCTCGAGCGCCAGCCAGATTTCCGCTACCGCCATCGCTTGACGCGGTTTTCCCCGCAGCAACACATCCAGCAAGCGCAAATCGTCCAGTTCCGCTTCCGAGAGCCGGGACTCTAAATCGGCTTCCAATTCTTGCACCGAAACGACCTGAATGTTGCGCAATACCTGTCCCAGGTAAGCATACGCCTTTTCACGATACTCACGTTCTAGATCACGCCCAATCATTCGCCCCATACGTTCCTCTACTTTAGTCAATCGTCGGGCGAGTGCGGTAATTTCTTCGGTCATCCGTTGCTGGGCAATCGTGAGTTGTTCCACACGTTGCTCGGTACGTTTTTGCGCTTCGATCAATTCCTGTACAACAATCTCCAGACGATCCACACGCTGCTCCGTACGTTTTTGCACCTCGGTGAGTTCCGCAATACGTTGCTCGGTGCGTTTTTGCGCTTCGATCAATTCCTGTACAACAATCTCCAGACGATCCACACGCTGCTCCGTACGTTTTTGCGCCTCGGTGAGTTCCGCAATACGTTGCTCGGTACGCTGTTGCGCCGCAGCAAGTTCCGCGACGCGTTGCTCGGTATGCTGTTGCGCCGCAGCAAGTTCCGCGACGCGTTGCTCGGTATGCTGTTGCGCTGCAGCGAGTTCTGCGACGCGGTGCTCGGTACGCTGTTGCGCCACAGCGAGTTCCTGCTGTGCTCTGGCTAATTCACCAACAATCTGTTTCAACTCGGAAAAATCTTCGCGCGTAATGTGCGCTTCGCGAACACGCGCATCCACGATCTTCTCAATTTCCTTCCGCACCTTCTCTGTAAGTTGGAAGGACGGGCGATTCGACGTACTTGAACGCATAACGACCTCCTGCGCAAAATTGTAGCATATCGCGCAGGGAAAGTCAAAATCATTCAGTGGACAAGCCCCCTTTTCTTTTTGTACGATTTGATTTATAATGGATTCGCTGCGTGCAGAATAGAATGGAGAGAAGAAAATGACATCCTCTTGGGGCACCTTGCGTATCTGGCTGGTTCTTGTTTTTGCCATCCTTTCGTTCGTGCAGGCAATCCCCGCCGATGCACAGACCAAAACCGCGACCCAAACGCGGCGTGACGTGGAGATTATCATCCAGAAAAACGGTGATGTGCAAGTGAGCGAGACCTGGGAATTTCGTTTCACGGGGGGACCGTTCACTTTTGCCACGCGCGGCATCGCTTTGAACAAAGTCGAAGCCATCACCGATATGTCCGTGTCGGAAGGTGGACGCGCCTACCAACTTACACCCAGCGGCAGCACAGCGGGTACCTATCAAGTTTATCGCGAGGGTAATTATCAAGTTATCAAATGGTACTATACGCCCGCGATGAATCAGACACGCACCTTTACCATTCGATATACCTTGCGTGGCGCACTCCGCATTTACGACGGTGGCGATCAGTTCTGGTGGCAGATTATCGAAGCGGATCGCGGCTATACCATCAACACAGCGAACATTACCGTACGACTCCCCGCATCATTCTCACTGGATCAACTCAAAGCGGCTGTGACACTCGGCAACGGCATTGCCACGATTCGCGATGGGCAAACAATCGTCTTTACCGCCAACAATCTGCGCGATGGTGAAGGGCTGGAAGTGCGCGTGCAATTTCCGCATGGCGTTGTAACCGCCGCCCCACCATCATGGCAAGCCGCTGCGGATGCCGAAGCCGCAGCACAAGCCGAACGCGAAAGGTACAAACCTCTCTTTAATTTGCTTGCCTTGTTCGGTGGGCTGGTGCTATTGGTACTCGGATTACTCGGCGTATTTTTGTTGTGGTATCTGCGCGGGCGCGATGTCCAGGTGCCGCAAATCGCGCAAATGAATACACCTCCCAGCGATTTGCCTGCGGGTATGGTCGGCACACTGATTGACGAAAAAGCCGAAATGAAAGACATTATCGCCACAATCATTGATCTCGCGCGGCGCGGCATTATCCGAATGAGCGAAAAAGAAGAGCCGGGCTTTCTGGGCATCGGTACTAAACGCGATTTTGTGTTCGAACTGGTAGGCGATACCACCAACCTGCGCCCCTACGAACAAACATTGATTCAGCGACTCTTTGGCGGTAGCACAACGCGCGCCTTATCCGACCTCAAGCAGAAATTTTACACCGCGATTCCCACGTTGCAAAAGCAGATGTACGAAGAGGTGAGCACACTGGGCTTTTTCGCCGGCAATCCCAACACAACACGCGCAAAATATGCCGGGTTGGGTATCGTCGCGTTGATCGTTTTCGGTTGTTGTGGCGTCTTGTTCTACGGTTTTGCGGTGGATTATGCCGATCTGGCGTTTTGTCCACCGGCAGCACTCGTCATTACCGCCGTCGGATTGATAGTGATTGGTCCGTTTATGCCGCGCCGCACCAAAGCGGGTGCGCTGGAAAAAGCCAAATGGGAAGCCTTTAAACGCTATCTCGCCAACATCGAAAAATTCACACAACTTGAGCAGGCACAGGAATTGTTCGACAAGTATTTGCCGTACGCGATCGTGTTTGGTCTGGAAAAATCGTGGACGCAAAAATTCGCGGCGGTGGGTACGCCCGCGCCGATGTGGTACGAAACGTATCCACCGACCGGCTATGGCCTTCCACGCCCGCGCCGCGCCTTGTCCGACGAACCCGCCATCGGCAGTAGCGGTGGTGGCGTACCGAGTAGCGGAGGTTCGCCGCTCGATCGAGCAGCCGCCGGCACGTTCCGCGGACTCGACGCGATGAGCGCGGGTTTGTTTTCGATGCTTGATTCGACCGCCTCTATTCTCTCCAGTGCGCCGTCCAGTGCTGGCAGTAGCGGAGGTTGGAGCGGTGGCGGTGGTAGG
>DAOTYB010000293.1:0-17268 GCA_034435315.1 Anaerolineae bacterium
ACCCCGCTCACCTGCGATGGTAGCTGGCCTCACAGACCATGTTTGGACTGTTAAAGAGCTGCTTTGGACCGTTGTGCTACATGTCAACACTTAACGGGGAGACTATCGGATTTGCCCCCAAACTGAAATGCTCTCGCGTCTTTCCCGATTTGACAAATCACCTAAACTGTGGATAATAGGGTTGCAAGTCTGTGTGTGGAAGTTGAACGACGCTCCAGCAGAACGGGCTGGGGCGTCGCTTTTTATACGGACTGTAAAATCTCACACGAAAGGAGGTGAAACAACAATGGCAGAGCGTGTGATTGGCACCGTCAAATGGTTCAATGCGTCCAAAGGGTACGGTTTTATCGCGCGTGAAGATGGCAAAGATGTCTTTGTGCATTTTTCGGCGATTCAAAGTGAAGGTTATCGTTCCTTGAACGAAGGCGAGCGGGTCGAATTCTCGGTTGAGGAGAGTCCCAAGGGACCGCAAGCCGTGAACGTGGTTAGGATGGCCTAATCTTTCTTTTATCCGCAAGGGAAAGAAACAACAGCCACCGCGATAACTATCGCGCGTGGCTGTTTGTTTGTAATTACTCAGCCGTACCGTCAGTCGCGAAAAGCCCCACCCCCTTGTCCCCTCCCCACGCCGCTCTGCGGCGTGGGGAGGGGGAATCAGTAAGTAACACACACATGAGTTCACCCAGGCCAAAACCGTCCTTTGATGCGCGACGTTATCGTGGACAGGTCGAGCGCGAGTTGATCGTGGGGGGAATTTTGATCACCCTCGTCGTGGGTGGGGGCTTGATTGCTCTGCTGTGGGGCGCCGAGGCGTTTTTCGTCGCGCTGATGTGTTTCATCAGCGCGCTGTTGCTTGCCAGTGTCGTGTGGGGAGTTCTCAAACTCATCGAGATGGTCTCACGCGACTAGCGGCGTCGCAACCAGTACCAGGCACTCGGGCGCACGTTACGTTCGGTGCCGTGCTGGATGCGTTCGAGAACAAAAGGTGGGGAGAATAACGCGCTGACTTGTTCTGGCGTGATGCCCACGCTGCGAAAGTAGGGCAAACGCCGCGAGCGTTCCGCCGCAGGAAGAAACGCGTACAGCATAAACATTGCGCCCGAACGTGTCAGGCGCGCCAGGTGTTCAGCATACCGCGCGCGGCGCGCCGGATCAACACCGTGCAAGCATCCAATATCGAGGACGAAATCGAACGGCGTGTCCAAAAAGTCGAGCCGTGTCACATCGGCAACGTAAAAAGTCAGCGTCGTCACTTGCGCGCGATGTGCCTTGTCGCGCGCGCGCGCAATCGCTTTTGACGAAAAATCTACACCAACAACGTCAAAGCCCTGTTGTGCCAGAAAGATGGCGTTGGTACCTGTGCCGCATCCCAGATCGAGGGCGCGTCCTCGCGTAGTGGAATTGGTGACATACTCGACAACTTCGGGCGGTGTCACGTTGGTATCCCACGGTGGTTTACCCCACGCATAACGCCACTCGAAAAACCAGCGTTGGAGATTCATTGTGCTTGTCTCACCGCGACCGCGTCACCCCCACGCGATCACAATAGGCACGCACGGGACACACGGAACATTTGGGCGAGGTGGGATGACAGACATTTTGTCCCAGCGCCACAAGTTCATCGTTGATTTCGATCCAGTAGGCGCGCGGTAGTCGGGCGCGCAATGCCATTTCGGTTTGTTCGGGCGTTTTCGTGCTAACATAGCCCCACCGATTCGTAATCCGATGCACATGTGTATCCACGCAAATGCCCGGCTTGCCATACCCCAGCGTGACCACCAGATTCGCCGTCTTGCGTCCCACGCCGGGCAGTTTAACCAGCGTGTCTATATCGTCAGGGACACGTCCCTCATATTGTTCGATGAGTACACGACAAACCCGGAGAATTGTGCGCGCTTTGATACGATAAAACCCCACCGGGTAGATGGCGCGCTCGATCTGGCGCGGCGTCAAACGCAGTAGGCCTGCCGGCGTGTCAGCGAGAGCGAACAGGCGTTGTGAGGCAGCCGCAGTGACCGCATCTTTGGTACGCAGACTGAGCAACGTAGATATAAGAATGCGGAACGGTTCGCGACGCTGTTGCGATAACTCGGTCACATAGGGCGTGCGCCACGCGCGCGTGGCGCGACGTAGAATCTTGATAACGGCGTGAATATCAGTGTCTTTCATTCGATTCTGCCGCGTATCAGTTTGCCGGCGGCGTTCGTCCACAGTGCGGTAACGTGATCACGCACCAGTAACTCGTCGCCGCGCTGGATGTGCAGTTCCCACGCGCTAGCGCAATGCCCCGCGCCCACCAGCCGTACTGTGATGTTCACTTCATCGCCAGCCCGAGCAGGTCGCACATACTCGATGGCGTGGCGGTACACGCGCACATAGCGGGTGGGGGACGTGAACGGCGCGACCGCATCGGCAAGCGCTTCCTCCAGCCAATCCACGTACACAGCATTATTGACGTGTTGTAACCCATCGGTTTCGTAACGCTGGACACGCCGCTGTGTACGATAGGTGATGGGAGTGCGCGGGGCAGGATAGACGCGTGGCTCGAGGCGCGGTAGGGCGCGTACGCCGTTCGGTTGCATCCGCGCGATAACTTCGGGCGGAATGCGCGCGGGGGCTAGCGTGGCGCCATTCAGATGCACCCACTCGGCACGCGCGCGCGCCACCAGTTCGCCCGTGGTGGCGTGATGCGCTAGATACTCGCGATATACGCGCACCTTGCCTGCCTCCGAAAGCCACGATGACACATCCAGCGCGTCGGGATAACGAATGGGCCGCAAATGTTCGACGATCATCGCGTGCAAGACCCAGACTGTTTGCCGCGCGGTAAACCATTCGACGCCAAAGCCCGCGGCGCGCGTGACACGCATCGCCGTTTCCTGAAACAGGCGAAAGAGCGCGCTCATCGGCAGTTCATTGCGCGCGTTGATTTCATAGTGACGAACGTGCAAACGGGTTGTAAAGGGCAGGGTCATTTTCCATCGCGTGCGGGTGGTTTGTATGAATGATATTGCAGGGCATTGGCAATGTCTTGCAACAGAACGATTTCAGCATCGGTGATGGTTTTGGCGCCAATACCAAGCACGCCGCCTTCACGCGCGGCGGCTGCCACTTCACCGCCGATTGCCATCACCCACATTTTATACTCGCGAATTTCGCGCGCCGTCGCTTTGGTATTCAGCACGTTCGCCACGCGCTCACAGCGGGCAAGCGTTTCTTTGCGCAATTGCTCGGCGCGCTCTTGACGCGACGCGCCGGCGATGAGCGCGGGCGGTGGTTTGAGAATTTTGGAATCTTCATCCGGCGTCATCAGCGCTTGAATCAGTTCATTGTCCGGGAACATCTGGCTGGCATTTGCCACGGCGGTGGCGCTTGCCAGAATCTCACGCATCACGCCGCCGGTGCTACTGGGCGAAGCGTACAACAACGCCACGCCCACCAAAAGCGGCACCTCTTGCAATGCCCACCACTCGTCCAGCGTGTAATCAATTTTGGTTGTCATTGTTTCACCCCCTTTGAAAATATGACCGTTGACGGGCGACCGCCGACCGTCGTTCTTGAACGCGAAAGGACGCCAGTTAAGTAACTATGCACAAGTTTTTTCCGCTTAGTTGGGGCGAAAGATTTTCGCCCCAACAGGATAATCACTCAGCCGTCCTATCCATTGCGAAATAGCCCCACCCCCCAGCCCCCTCCCCACGCCGCAGAGCGGCGTGGGGAGGGAGGGAGAACAAGGGAATAGGGGTGTGGGCGGGCGGCTTCGCCGCCCGCCCACACCCCTCCTTCCATCTCCCCCTGCTCTCCCCGCTTTGCGGGGAGAGCAGGGGGCAGGGGGATGAGAGGGGTTGTTCCGCAAGAGGCGAAAGATTTTTCGCCCGTACAACAATGGCGAAACAACGAGCACCGTAACCTTCGATGGCGGAAAAGACTTTTGCACACCTACTTAACACGTTGCACAGGATTCAATTCTGTGCTACTCGAACGTTACATCCGCCGGCAAGCCGGCTTTTAGTTCACCTCTGGGATTGGGAATCGTCACGCGCACGGCAAACACCATCTCGGAACGCTCTTGCACATTGTAAAGATTGGCGGGTTTGAACTCGGCTTCGGGCGCGATGTAGATGACTTGCCCCGCGACGGTTTTGCCCGGCAAACTGGGCAGAGTGATTTTGACCTTTTGCCCCAGTTTCACCGAGCCGATGTGTTGAATCGGCACATAGACCGTCATTTCGAGTGTGTTGGACTCGGCGATAACAAACAGTGGCGCGCCCACGCGCACGGTCTCGCCCGGTTCGACGCTTTTGCCGGTGATGATCCCTGCCATCGGCGCGGTGAGGATGTAGCGACGCGCTTGCGCCTCGACCATCTTCACTTGTGCTTGCACGGCGCGCACCTGGGCTTGTGCCAGCGCGACGGCTTCTTTCTGCGGGGCGCGTCTGGCAATGTCGAGTTCGGCTTGCGCGATCTTTTTACCGGCTTCGGCGATCTTGACCTGATGCGCCGCCGCGTTTTTGGTGGCGATGAGTTCCAGCGGATTTGCCACGAGCGCGCGATACAGTTCGAGGACGCGCGCGTTGCCCTGCGCGGTCGCTTGCGCGGCGGCGAGGGCGGCTTCTGCCGCTTCCTTTTGCCGCAAAAGCATCTGGTAGCGCGTCTTGCCCACGTTCGATTGATCGGCTTGCGCGCTCTCCAGTTGATTCTTGATAGAAGTGAGTGTGGCTTCGGCGCGCTTTATTTCGCCTTGCGCGGCGAGGACTTTGCCTTCCCACGTGTGCAATTGCATCAACAACTCGTGGGGCTGAGCCAGCGCGCGCTCGGCATCCGCGAGCGCGGCGCGGGCGGCGGCAAGATCCGCTTCGGCTTGTGCCAGTCCGGCTTCCGCTAGCGCGAGGGTGGCTGGGCGGGGCGGTTCGGTGACTTGCTCCAGCCGCGCGTGCGCGGCGCGCAAAGCCGCGCGCGCCTCGTTCAGCGCATCTTGAATGGTGGCGTCATCCAGTTCGAGAAGCACATCGCCCACGTTTACCACATTGCCGCGCTGGACGTGCACCTCTCTCGCGCGCGCACTCACTTCGGCGGCAACGCGCGTGGTTTTGGTCTCCAGTGTCCCCGAACGCACTAGCGTCGGCGCACCACTGAAGAGCGCGGGCAGGCGAATACCCCCCGGGGGTATATCGCCGGTGATGAGACTGGCGGGCATTCCCGGTTTGATTTGTTCGTCCGCCTCGCGCAAGGTGATTTCGACCGCGACCAACTGGGCATTGCGATCTTGATCGGTTTGCGCTTGCCGACCGCTGAACTCGGCGCGCTCGGCGATGTGCGTCACCGTGCCCTTGACCAACCGCTGGTTCAACTCGGGGATGCTCATCGTGACGGTATCGCCCAGATGAATCCGTGTGAGTTGTGCCATCGGCACAAAGACGCGCAGTTTCAGTTCACCTGCCACACTCAGACGCACCAGCGCGGTAGTCGGCGGAATCACCTCGCCCTCGCGATAGGCGATACGCGTGACAATGCCTTCGCGCGGCGCGACAATCTGATAGCGTTCCAACTCTTTGTCGAGTGCGGCACGCGCGGCGCGCGCCTGATCGAGCGCGGCGCGCGCGGCTTGCAGTTGTGCGGGCGTGGCACCCTCGCGCAACGCATCGCGCGCGGCTTGCGCGAGTTGCAGATTCGCGGCGGCGCGCTCGCGTGCCGCGCGCGCCTGATTCACGCGCGCATCGAGCGCGATGGGATTCGCCAGTTGATCGGACAGGTCTTTCCAGGTGGCATAGGCAGCATACGCGTTCGCGCGCGCCACATCGAGATTTGCCCACGCTTGCCACGCGGTCGTGCTGGCACGATTCCATTCGTTGTGCGCGTACACTAGCCGTTGCTGCGGCGTATCGAAGCGCAGAACGATACCGGTGGGCAAGCGCACCTCCATCCCTTCGCCGAGTTGTTTGACAATGTCTGCCCACAGTTGACTTTCTAAATCAGCAGCTTGGGCTTGCCTGAGTGTCGCCGTATAGTTGAGTGTGGCAGCGATGGCGCGCGTCTCGGCATCGGTTCTGGCGATGAGAAGTGTTTGCGGATTCGCGCGAATCGCCAGCGTATCGGAGAGGGCTTGCGTTGCGGCGAGAAGCGCGGCGTGGGCTTGTTCGACGCGCGCTTCGGCTTTGCGCAGGTCTTCGGCGCGCGCGCCGGCTTCGAGGAGCGCGAGGTGTGCTTGCGCGGCAGCCACATTCGCCTCCGCGATTTCGATGCGCAAGCGCAGAAATTCGTCATCGAGCGTGGCGAGGATTTGCCCCGGCTTGACCGCGTCTCCTTCTTCGACAAGGATGCTGGTGACGCGTCCGCCCACTTCGGGCGAGACATCCAGCGTTTTGCCCTCCAAAAAGCCCGTCCACACGCCTCCATTCGTTCCTGTTCCCCCGTTCGTCGGTTGACAAGCCGTGAGCAGGAGAATCAGCACGAACAAGAGCGCGAGGTGATTGCCGATTGCCGATTGCCGATTGCCAATTTGCCAATTGCCGATTTTCGATTGCCAATTTTCGATTGCCGATTCAAATTGCAAATCGCAAATCGCAAATCGAAAATCGAAAATCAAAAGTCCTTCATCCTTCGTCATCCGTCCTTCGTCCTTCGTCTGTTGTCGCGCGCGCGATAAACACATCCTCCAGCGACGGAGGAATGGCGGTGAGATGATGAACGGCTATGCGTTCGGCTTGCAACGCGTCTTGAATCGTTGCGCTGAGCATCGCGTTGGGTACGACGACGTGAATAAGCGTGCCGTACAACGCGACCTGATCCACATTGTTCATCGCGCGCAGCACTTGCATCGCGCGACCGGGATTGTCGCAATCAATCTCCAGCACCTGGCCGCGCATCTGCTTTTCTTTGATTTCGCCGGGTGTGCCCATCGCGACGATGCGACCGTTGTGAATAAACGCGAGGCGATGGCACTGTTCGGCTTCGTCCATATAGTGCGTGGTGACGAAAATCGTCGTACCTTCTGCCGCGAGGCGATAGAGCAGACGCCAGAAATCGCGGCGACTGACCGGGTCCACGCCCGCCGTCGGTTCGTCGAGGAACACGAGTGGCGGTGAATGGATGATGGCGGTGGCTAGCGCGAGGCGTTGCTTGTAACCGCCAGCGAGATTCGCGGTGATGGTGCGTTCATAGCCGTCGAGTTCCACCAGTTTCAACACCTCTTGACGACGCACCACCAGTTGACGCCCCCACACGCCATAGGCGCGTCCGTAGAAATTCAGATTCTCGATCACGCGCAAATCGCCGTACAGACTGAATTTTTGCGACATATAGCCGACCTTGCGTTTGACCGCGTCGTTATGGCGCGTGATGTCATAGCCCAAAACGGAGGCAGTGCCACTGGTGGGATGCAACAAACCGAGGAGCATCCGAATCGTCGTGGTCTTGCCTGAACCGTTGGGACCGAGAAAGCCAAAAATTTCACCGCGCGCAACGGAAAACGAAACGCGATCCACGGCAACAAAGTTGCCAAATTTGCGGGTGAGTTTATCGGCGATGATGACAGCGTTTGTGTTCATGGTGTTCTTTCACAAGGGACCGCCGACGGCAGACGGCAGACCGCCGACCGCGCTCATCAGACGGGATGGCGTTAGAAGGGAGGTTCAGAATCAACCTCATAGGATCCCTGTTCTTCACGCATTCGACGTTCGCCCTGGAGAGAGGCGCGGAGTGAAGTTTTGCAAACAGTTTCTCACTGAATCGGTACGCCTCACGCAAAAGGGTAGGGTCTGCCAGATGCCACACTTCGAGTTTCTCAAACTTGTATGGCATACTTTCTCCCCCGTGTGACCGCAAATCAGGGTGTGTGCAAAGTCGCTTGACAAAGCCGCGCCTCCGCTTGTCATTGTGAGGAGCGGTCTTTGCGACGAAGCAATCCCCTATTGCGGTGTGGAGATTGCTTCGCCGCTGCGCGGCTCGCAATGACAGGGGGCTGACTTTGCACAAGCCCTGACCGCAAATCAGTGACCATTGACAAAGCCAAGGCGAGGGGCATTGGTCTGCCGTCAGCGGTCAGCCGTCGGCGGTCGCTGATGCGTCATCAACGAAATAAACGCCTCTTGCAAGCGCGGCACGGTGGGACGAATCTGGGTGATGCGCACGCCGGCGGCGCGCAGCGCGCGTTCGATGGCGGGCAAACGACGCGCGGCATCGTCCACGAACACGTGCAACCGATCGCCGTACGCTTGCATTTCCGCTACGCCCTCCAGCGTCGCCACGACGCGCTCACTCGTCGTCAAATCATCGGCGACGATGGCGATGAGGTCGCCGTGCACGAGTTGTCGCAGTTCGGCGGGAGTGCCCTGTCGAATGATTTCGCCCCGATACATCAAACCGACGCGCGAGCAGCGTTCGGCTTCGTCCAGATAGGCGGTGCTGACCAGAATCGTCACGCCAGCGAGATGCAAATCGCTCAAAATGTCCCAGAACTCGCGACGCGAAATCGGGTCCACACCGTTGGTCGGCTCGTCCAGAAAAAGCACGCGCGGACGATGAATCAGCGCGCACGCGAGTCCCAGTTTCTTTTTCATTCCACCCGAAAGTGCATCGGCGGCGCGATCCTGAAATTCCTCCAGGCGCGCAAAGCGCAACAGGCGTTGAATTTGTTGCTCGCGTTCCGCGCTGCGCACACCGAAAATGTCCGCGTAAAATTCCAGATTTTCGCGCACCGAGAGATCGCCGTACAGACTAAAGCGCTGTGCCATATAGCCCACCTGGGGGCGCAGTTGCTCCGCCTGACGGTACGTGTCCAGGCCGCTGACGCGCGCGACGCCGGCGGTCGGCTTCATCACTCCCGCCAGCATCCGAATCGTCGTGGTCTTGCCCGCGCCATCGGGTCCAATCAACCCGTAGATTTCGCCGGGGGCAATGTCGAGATTGACGCCGCGCACGGCTTGAACGTTGCGGAAATGTTTGGTTAGATTTTCGGCTTGAATGCGTCCGCTAAGATTCATTCGAGAGTTACAATTCGACCGTTGACGGTTATCAGCGGTCTGCGGTCGTCGCTCATACTTCGATGCGTGCGAACAAGAACGATGCTACGCTCAGAGTAATGACCGTGAGCGCGCTCAGAATCACGATATGATCCACCATCATCGGCAGAGTCGAACCTTTCAGGAATACGTGACGCGTGATCGCGATAAAGTGTTGCAGCGGTGAAACGGCGGCTGCCGCTTGCATAAACGCCGGCATATTTTCCGTCGGCACGATGAAACCCGAGTAGGTGACTTCGAGAATCGCCAGCAAAAAGACAATCAAGACCGCTTGTTGCTGACTGCGCGTGATGATGGAAATCAGCGTCCCCACACCAATTTCGGTGATGATAAACAAGATTCCCAGCGCGGTGAACAAAAGGAGATCACCACGCATTGGGAGATGAAAACCCTGTGTTAACGTTACGTAGAGAATCGCGAAATTGACAATGCCCACAATGAGTGCCATCAAGCCCTTGCCCAGCATCAATTGCAAGCGGCTGATGGGCGTGACGATGAGTTGCTCCATCGTCCCCAGTTCGCGCTCGCGCACAAAGCCCACCGCCGCAACGACCAGCACCACCTGATACACAATGAACGGCAGTTGCGCGGTGAGGCTGGACCAGCGAATGAACAGAGTCGGGTTGAAGGCATTTTCGACCTTGAGATCAATGCCGCCGGCGTTCAACGGCATACCGATTTCGGTGAGAAGTTGGTGGAGTACATCGTTCACCGCGCTTTCAATATCCCCCAGCACGTACGTCGCCACGATGACATTCGTGCCATCCACAATGACATTGAGCGTGGCGCGCGTATCGGGGCGCATCAGCGCGCGCGAAAAATCGGGCGGGATGATGAGAACGGCAGCGGCATTGCCTTCGTTGACCAGTTCCTCGACCTGCGTGTAACTCTGCGCGCGCGCGACCAGACGAAAAGCCGCAGAATTCGCCAGCGTGCGCACCAGGTCCTGGCTCAGTTGGCTTTGATCCTGATCCCACACGGCGAGTTTGACGTGACGCACACCACCACCGGTGGCTTCGGAAATGAGCACCAGTTGCAAGAACGGCGCAACGATAAGAAACGTGACCAACACACGGTCACGCGCAAGTTGGATAATTTCTTTCCACGCAAGGTTCAGTATCGCTTGCATTACAGATTCAATCTTGAATCTCCACTCGCTAATCCACCTGCTTACGAAACATCAACCAACTCAACACAAGTGGCACGAACCCGAGCCCAAGCAAGTACACCGCCTGGAGCCACAGCGCAGGCAGGTCCATTGCTTTGAGAAAGACACCGCGCGTCATCAGAACGAATTGCGTCGCTGGCAAAAAGGACGAAACCACCTGCGCGACACCCGAGCGTGTATCAATCGGCAGGATAATGCCTGTGATAAAGAAACTGGGAATGAAAAAGATGAGCAGGATGACACGCATCGCCGTGCCCTGACTGGTGAGAAAACTTGCGATGAACATCGTCTCGCCGAGCGACGCGAACAAATAGAGCAAGATGAAAACCAACAAGTCGAAAAAGGAGCCACGCAGCGGGACGTGAAACCAGCCGATCGCGACGGCGATTGCCACCAGCGCGCTGAACAAACCAAACGCGACGTACGGCAACAACTTGCCCACCAAGTACTCGGCAGCGCGAATCGGCGTCGTCGCCAGCGTCTCGAAACTGCCCAGTTCCTTCTCACGCGTGATCGCCAGCGCGAGCGCGAGCGAAGGAAGGATCAACACAATCGGTAACAACCCCGGCACCATCGAGTACTTGGAATTGAGTTCGCGGTTGTACCACGCTTGCGTTTCCACGCTAATCAGCGGCTGTTCGTGGGTCGTACCGTATCGTTGCGTGAATTCGTACAGGCGCAGGCGCAGGCGCGCGATCGTCTGGATGGTGGTGACAGGATCGCTGCCATCGGTCACGGCTTGAAGTGGCACGCGCTCACCCGCCAGAAAACGCGCTTCAAAATCGGGCGGGATGACCAGCGCGATGTGAATCGCGCCGCTCTGGAGTTCGTGGTAAATGTGGTCGTATCCCGCCACATTGCCGCTGCGAATGAATTTGCCATCCGCGGTCAGACTCGTCACCAGCCGGCGCGACAGCGTGGTCTGGTCCATATCCCACACGGCGAGTCGCGCCTTTTGCACTTCGAGCGCAAAGAGATACGCAAACGTGAACAGCATAATCGCCGGCGAAAGTGTGACAAGGAATAACGTGCGCTTGTCGCGCCAGATGTGGCGAAATTCTTTACGCAAAATTGCCCAGAGACGATGCAGAGACATCGTGGCAATTATATGCCAAAGGGAGGAAAAGACAAAGATGGGAATAAAGATAAGAGGGGAGGCAGTACCTTCTTGCCTCCCCTCTCACCGTTATTTCACACGCGCGAGTGCAATGACCGAGAACACAAACATCACGCCGTAAATCGCAAAGAGCAACACATAGCCCAGCCCGGCGATGTCGGGAACATTCACCGTGAAGAAATCGGCAATCGGGCCACCGATGTACGCGCCGACCGCGCCCGCGCCCGCGCCCGCGAGATTGGAAATCCCCAGATAGCGCGCCGCTTCGGCTTTGGGCACCAGTTGCGTACCGAGTGCCCAGTTGGAGGTGTAAAACATTCCAGTGGCAGCACCGATGAACGCGGCACCGACGAAAATCACATTGAGATTCGGCACCGCCAGCGCAATCGCCACACCGAGCGCGGCAAGCATACCTGCCAGCGCGACCAGGCGTTTGTGCCCCACGCGATCACTCAGCCAGCCACTGAGGAGTGCAAAAATCAAAACGAGGATGCCCAGCACGAGGAGAAGATTCGCCGCAGGTCCTGCCGCTTGTTCGCGCACTAAACCCAGACGTCCTTGCAAAAAGTACACCAGAAATGCCGACAGGTTGATCGCACTGACCAGAAATGCCAGGCGATTCACCACCCACCATGTAAACGCCGGATTCGCGCGCGCGGCTTGACCGATGCTGATGCGCACGCTCAGCCATACGCCCAGCGCGACCGCAATCGCCATTGCGATGAAACCTGCCGCGCCCAGAACAATCAACAAGAGGGCAACTTGTTGGACGCCAACGAGCAGTGTGCCGATCAAACGAATCGCCTCGCCGAGCCCAAGGATGACAACGGTGAACAATGCTGTCATCAGCACGAGTCGCGCAAAGGGTGTCCAATCGAGCGCGGACATTTTCTCTTTCAACGGCTCTTCGCGCACCAAGAGCGCGATCAGCATACTGAGCACGAGCACCACCGTCATCACAACGATACCCCCCGTCATATTGCCTGCGCCGATCAATCGTCCGATGGTGAAGGAGACGATGATGACCGGCAGTGGCACTTCGAACACGGCTTTGATGGCGGAAAAGCGCCCGCGCTGATCCTCGGGTACTAGATCGGGGATGAATCCCTGTTGCGCCGCGTGTGCCGCGTTCGACGCGACTTGGAGCAAGAGGTACATCGCGAACAAGAACCAAAAGCCAGCGAGTCCACTCAAGCCGGCAGAAAAAGCAATCGCCGCGATGAAAATGAGATCGGCGAGTGTGCCGCCCAGAATAAAGGGGCGGCGGCGGCCCCAACGCGAGGTGCTGTGGTCACTGACGAGTCCCCAGAACGCTTGCGCGAGCAACGCGACCATCAACCCCCACAGGCGCACCGTGCCATAGTAGGTGGCTTTTTGCGCTTGACCCACGAATTGCTCGACGAGGAGTGGAATGACCAGAGGCGCCATCGTGTTGGAGAGTGTGGAAAGACCCAGGTAGTAGATGTTGATGGTGAGATAGTCGTACCATTTGAAAAGAGGTTTCACGATTTTTCCTCCCGCGGGGTTACATAGCCGCTGGCTACCAGCCACTGGTACGTGCGCGCCATTCCTTCCTCAAACGACACGCGCGGCGTGTAGCCGAGCAACTGTTTTGATTTTTCGATGTCGAACACAACACGATGCGAATAGAACTCGACGCTGGCGCGCGCGAGGCGCGGCGGATAGCCCTCCACGCGCGCCAGCCATTCGAACGGCAGGGTGAGCGCGAGCGCGACCGCACGCGGCAGCCCGAACAAGCGTTGGCCACCGAGCATCGCCGCGTACGCGCCGTAAAACTCGCGCCACGTCACCCCGCGCCCTTCCGTACCGATGAACGCGTGACCGATTGCCGCGTCGTTCTTGAGCGCGAGCAAAATCAAATCCACCAGATTGTCAATGTAGATGGCGTTGCACATTCCGTTGCCACCCCCGATTAGCACCGGACGATGACGGCGGATGCGCTGGAGCGGCGTCAGCGTCCACGCCCGCGAGCGTGGACCGTACGTGCACCCCGGACGAATCACGGTCAGGGCGATCTTGTTTTCGCGCGCGAATTGCCATGCCGCGCGCTCGCCTTCGGCTTTGCTGCGCGAGTAGAAATCGCCGGTGAACACGAGTGGCGAATCGGCATTGGCATCGCGCGGCGGGGGTACACCGTGAACGTTGATGGTGCTGATGTGAATCACGCGCGCCACGTTTGCATCGCGCGCAGCGCGCAGCACGTTCAGCGTCCCACCAACGTTCACGCGGCGATAGTCGTCCAGGCGCGCGCGTTCGGTTTGCATCGCCGCGCAATGAATCACCGCGTCGCAATCGACGACCGCGCGATGCATCACGTCGGGGTCTGTAACATCGCCGATGGCAAGTTCGTGAGACGCGAGGGGTAAAGCGTGAGACGTGATACGTGAGGCGTGTTCCGTTTCGCGATGTTCACGCGCTTGGGCGATCTTCGCGTCGCGCACCAGATTGCGCACGCGCGCGTCTTCCTCGTGCGCCAGCCGCTCCGCCAGATGCGCGCCGATGAAACCGTTGGCGCCAGTGATGAGGACTCGTTTGCCGCGCAAAGACATTACTTACTCGTCTTCATCGGTCGCGCCGCCGTTTGGCGCAGGCGCGCGCGGGGCGAGAGGTTTGACCTGATCTACGGGAAAGGTCATCGTCACGCCATCTTCCAGTTGCACCGTGACGCACTCTTTCAGCACATTGCGCGCAATCACGTGTCCTTTACCGCGCTCGCATAGCACCATCTCGCCCACGCGCGGCACTCGTCCCCGCGCGGCCTGGTAGGTGGGTTGCTCGTATGCCAGACAGCAGAGGGGACGTCCACACAAACCGGTCACGGCGTTTGGACCCAGGGGCATATCCTGCTCTTTGGCCATTTTGATTGTCGCTTTGGGAAAAAGGTCCAGGAAACGCTCGCAACAAATTTCGCGACCACAGGGGGATAGTCCGCCAATCAGTTTGGCGCGATCACGTGGCCCAATCTGCCATAGTTCGACGCGCGCGGGAAAGACCATCGCCAGGTCTTTGACCAGCGCGCGAAAGTCCACCCGCCCGTCCGCCACAAAGTAAAACGTGATGTGACTGCCATCAAAGTTGTACTCGGCGGTCAATAACTTCATCGGCAAGTTGTGCTTTTCGACGAGGGCGCGACATTGGGCGAGTGCTTCTGGTTCGCACAGTTTCAGTTGTTGCCACTGGGTCAAGTCGAGCGCGGTAGCGCGTCGGAGAATCGGACGCAAAGGCGCGTCAAGGGGCGCCGCGCGCGCCGGAGGAATGATGACGCGCGCGGCTTCGCGACAGCGTTCGGTATCTACAATCACATATTCGTTGGTACGCAAGTCTTCGAACCCGGTGGCATCGTAATAAGCAATTTGCGGTACACGCCGCACACGCAAGCCAGCCACAGGTCGAGCAGGCATAGGATCACTCCTCTATGAGCAAGTCGTAGCACTAGTGCCGAATGCATGTGTCCTGCTGCGAGATGAGCGCACTAGACGACGCTTGTTCTGGGTAGATTGAGTAACAGCACTTCGAGTGCCAGGCGCGTGTTGACGTTTTGGGTCACATAGCGCGCGGTCGCACGGATGGTTTTCAGCGTGCTGTGCACCTGCTCCCTCGTGAAGCGTGTGGCATATTCGCGCAGCGTAGTATAGCGATCAATATTTGTTATGCGCGAGTCATCACCAAGTTGCATCCAGATTACATCGCGCCACCAACCCAGCCAGGTCTCCAGCAGCGCGGGCACATCCTCACTTTGCCGCGCCAGTGCTTCGGCGCGGCTTAACCGTTCGGCGTGTCCTTCCGCGAGCGCGGTGGTCAACGCGTCGAGGTGCCGCGCGCGCGCCTCCAGCAGTGTCGGCTGCGCGCTGGCTTGCACTGCCCATCCCAGGCGTCCCGCCGAAAGATGTGCCAGCACGCGCGCAGACTCGGGCGCCACTCCATAGTTCTGGATGAGCGCGGTCTCGACGCGCGCGAGCGGCAGAGGACGCAGCGTCCATACCTGACAACGCGAGGTGATGGTGGGTAAGAGCAGACTCGCATCGCGCGCGGTAAGAATCAGGCGCGTGTGGCGTGGCGGTTCTTCGAGTGTTTTCAAGAACGCGTTTGCCGCCTCTTCGTTCGCCTCTTCAAAGCGGCGCAGAATGATGACTTTCCAGCGACCCTCGAACGGCGCGTGTGCCAGCGTGTGTTGCAACGCGCGCACCTGATCAATTTTCAAGATGCGCCGTTCAGAATCGTTCAGGCGTGGTGGGGGCACTTTGTCGTCGAACTTGTACCCCACCGGCACGCCTTCAATCACCTGCACATCAGGATGGCGATCGCGCGCGATGCGTTGACAGGTCGAACATTCGCCGCACGGACGCGGCGTGCGCGTGCATAGCAACGCTTGCGCTAGTTTGCGCGCGAGCGTTGTCTTGCCGATACCATGAGGACCCGTGAACAAATAGGCATGCGCGATGCGCGCGCTGGCAAGACGACGCGCGAGCGCGTGGACAATCTCTTCGTGTCCCAGCACACCCCAGTCCAGACGAATTTCGCTGTGCACGGTCACGGGACTATTTTATCACGATTGAAGGCAGATACCAAATCCCAGCGGTGTGCAGAGGATATTTCAGTAATGCCGGCCGGTGCAGACTCCAGAGAGGTCACGTCATCTGAAAGGCTTGTATGGGGCGCCGCAATACACCCCAGACCAGATGATACGTCGCATACAGTTCCCACGCAAAGGGCACATAGCCACCATAGCCCAACAGCGGCATTTCGAAGATGTGGGCAAAATTCACAAATGGCACGGTGTAGTACCACTTGGGCAAGGCGAAAATGTTCCACATCTCCCAGAAGAATCCGCAGACGAGTCCTGCCAGCGCGAGGGTGATCACGTTACGCCAATCGCCACGCGAAACCTGTTCGATGAGCGAGGCGCGTCCGCGCAGAACATTGAGCGCGTCCACGAACAGAAAGAGCCAGACCCACGTAAAGGGGAAAGAATAACGCGGCAGAAACAATACGCCAGCGAAGAGAAACACCGCCACATACATCGTCACCCACAAACCGCGCTCACTCACGCGCACACGCGCGCGCTCTTTCCATTTTTCAACCCATGTGAACGTGCCAATCAATTCGCGCGTCTCGAACACGGCTGGAATCACTGTCGAAAAATTCAGTGTACCAATGATGACCATTTCCCAGAACGACAGTTCGCGCGGACCCAGATAGCGCCAGTTGAGCAGAAAATAGTTGTGAAACTCGAAAATCCACCACACCGGCGCGCTCAGCGCAAAGAGCGCGAGAAATTCGCGCGGCGCACGGAGCAGCAACGATGTGCCTTTGCGCCACGCAACGAGTGCATCCACCGTGAGGATGTATCCTGACCACAGTGGGAAGAACGAATATTCTCCCAGAATGCCCAGGTGCGTCCACGACGCGAACCAGAAAAATGCCACCAGCGCAAGCCCGATGAAGAGATGCAAAGGAATCGTTTTCATCATCAACCTCCCCGTCATCGTCTTTCAATCATTATACCACAACGATGGGGTGTATTTCAGTTTGGGGCAAATCCGCTTGAGCCATAAATTTCGCAGCCGTGCACTTGAGCAATCCCCTCTCATCCCCCTGCCCCCTTCTCTCCACGCGAGGCGGGGAGAGAAGGGGGATGACGGGGAGGTGGCGGGCGGCAAAGCCGCCCGCCACCTCCCCGTCCTTTGACTCCCCCTCCCCATTGCGCTTGGCGCAACGGGGAGGGGGCAGGGGGTGGGGCTATGCGTTTGCCAAAGTCCAAAAGGTGGGCTGAGAAACTTGCCCACAAACCGAAATGCACCCCAACGACAGAGTGTGTGCAAAGTCGCTTGACAAAGCCGCGCCTCCGCTTGTCATTGCGAGGAGCGGTCTTTGCGACGAAGCAATCCCCTATTGCGGTGTGGAGATTGCTTCGCCGCTGCGCGGCTCACAATGACAGGGGG
>DAOTYB010000294.1:0-7941 GCA_034435315.1 Anaerolineae bacterium
GGGGAAGAGAAGAGGGAAATGGGAGCGGAGGGAGGTGGGCGGGCGGCTTCGCCGCCCGCCCACCTCCCTCCGCCATTGATTCCTCCTCCCCACGCCGCAGAGCGGCGTGGGGAGGGGGCGAGGGGGTGGGGCTATTGCGCCGCGATGATGGCACGGCTGAGTAATTACACAAAAGACACGGCGAGTATCGCCGTGTCCTTTGTTGCTATGCAGGTATCAACTCGGGTTCGGTGGCTTGTTCTTCTGGCATCTCTTCGCTGACGCGCAAGGTGATTTCGCCGTTCACCACATCCACCACTAGCGTGCTCCCCGGCTTGAACCTGTGCGCCAGCACACCTTCGGAGAGCGGGTCCTCGATGGTGCGTTGAATCACGCGCCGCAGGGGCCGCGCTCCCAGATTGCGGTCGTATCCTTCCTCTGCCAGTTTCTCGCGCGCCGCCTCGGTGATTTGCAACTTTAACTTGTGTTCACTCAGACGTGGTTGCAGATAGCCGATTTGAATATCCACGATGCGTTTAATATCCTCTTTGGTCAGCGCGCGAAAGACAATGATATTGTCCAGACGATTGAGAAACTCGGGACGGAAGAGGCGTTTGAGTTCATTCATCAACTTGTCGCGCATTTGCTTGTAAGCATCCTCTTCCGCTCTGGCTTCTTCACGGCGGGCATTAAAGCCGAGCACCGCATCGCGCTGAATCACCTCCGCGCCGATGTTCGAGGTCATAATCAAAATCGTGTTGCGGAAATCCACCTTGCGTCCTTTGGCATCTGCCAGATGGCCATCCTCCAGAATTTGCAACAGCATATTGAAGGCTTCGGGATGCGCCTTTTCGATCTCATCGAACAGGATGACCGAGTAGGGGTGACGCCGAATCGCTTCGGTTAATTGTCCGCCTTCCTCATAGCCGATATAGCCCGGCGGTGCACCGACAAGGCGCGAAACATTGTGGCGCTCCATAAACTCGGACATATCGAGTTGCAACAAGGCTTTTTCGCTACCGAACATAAACTCGGCGAGGGCTTTGGCCAGTTCACTTTTGCCGACGCCTGTTGGACCCAGGAAGATGAACGAGCCAATCGGTCGTTTGGGGTCTTTGAGGCCGGCGCGCGCGCGCCGCACCGCTTTGGCGATACTGGAGATGGCTTCATCTTGCCCCACGATACGCTTGTGGAGTTCCGCTTCCATCTGTAACAGGCGTTGACTTTCTTCGAGCGCGATGCTGGTGACTGGCACACCCGTCCACATTGAGACGACTTCCGCCACATCGTCGCTAGTGACTTTGGGAGGGGTCTGGCTCACCGCGTTCATCCAGTTCAACTTCATTTGCTGTAATCGTTCGCGCAAATCGGTTTCTTGACCCAGCAGTTCCGCGGCGCGATCGAATTGTTCGTTCTCGACCGCGCGCTCTTTTTCCTGAATGATGCGCTGGAGTGCCAGATCGGCTTCCACGACTTCGGGTGGCTTGGGAATTTTATACATTCGCACGCGCGAGGAGGCTTCGTCAATCAAATCAATTGCCTTGTCGGGCAAAAAGCGATCGGTGACATAGCGCGCAGCCAGATTGGCGGCGGCGACCAACGCTTCGTCGGTGATTTTGAGTTGATGATGCGCTTCGTAACGCGGGCGAATCCCTTTGAGAATTTCAATCGTCTCTTCCACCGTCGGTTCTTCCACGCGCACCGGTTGGAAACGGCGTTCGAGTGCCGCATCACTTTCGATGTGTTTGCGATACTCTTCCATTGTCGTCGCGCCGACCACTTGCAGTTCACCGCGCGAAAGCGCGGGCTTGAGAATGTTGGCGGCATCCACCGCGCTCCCCGCCGCACCCGCGCCAACAACCATATGCAATTCGTCAATGAACAGTATCGTCTTGCTCCCCTTTAACTCTTCGATGACGCGTTTCATACGCTCTTCGAACTGGCCGCGATAGATCGTTCCCGCCACGAGCGAGCCGACATCCAGTTGGACGACGCGCTTGTTGAGCAAGGGGCCAGGCACATTCCCCTGGACGATGTGCTGCGCCAGTCCTTCGACAATCGCCGTCTTGCCCACGCCGGGTTCACCGACCAGCGCGGGGTTGTTCTTGGTGCGGCGTGCCAGTATCTGGATAACCCGTTCGATTTCTTTCTGCCGACCGATGACCGGATCGAGTTTGCCTTGCTCGGCGAGTGCCGTGAGGTCAGTGGCAAGTTGGTCGAGGAGCGGTGTTTTGACATCGCTCTTTTTCTTTTCACCAGCGGTGACTTTTTCGGGCTGGCTTTCGAGGACGGCTTTGGTCAACTGTTGTCGGATTTTCTCCGGGCTGAGGTTGAGCGTTCTCAATACACTGATGGCAATGCCCTCCTCTTCGCGCACCAAGCCCAGCAACAGGTGTTCTGTGCCGATGTAGTGATGACCCAGTCGCCGTGCTTCATCTACAGCCAGTTCAATCACGCGGCGCGTGCGCGGAGTGAGCGTCAGACGCGCATTGGCGGACGCCTGTCCGCGTCCCACCAGGTCTTCGATCATTCGGCGCACGCGATTTTGATCCACGCCGAGGTCGCGCAGGACTTTGGCGGCAAGCCCTTCTTCCTCGCGCAAGAGACCCAGCAGCAAATGTTCCGTGCCGATGTAGTTATGATTCAAGCGTGTGGCTTCTTCCTGTGCATACGAGAGGACGCGCCGCGCGCGCTTGGTAAACTTATCTAGATTATCTGCCATTTCATCTTACCTCTATCAGACGGAGAGTGTCTCCGTCCTACAAAATTCTGATCCGATGACGACTCGAACATCCTGAGCGGAACGTTGTCAAGTCGAAGGCGACGGCTCAACACGCGCTCCGCTCAGCGCCGAGGAGTTTCCTTATCAGACGCAAAGCGTCCCACACCTTGCGAGGGACGCCCTTGTCGTTACGATGTCACAGATGTTTGTTCTTCTGGTTCTGTTTCGGGCCACTCGCTCTCCGAGGCATCCAGATCCAGCGCGTCACTCGAATACTCTTCGCTGGCGCGTTTGAGCGACAGTCCCACGCGCCGCCGTGCCGCATCAATGCGAATCACGCGCAGTTGCAAGGTGTCCCCTTCTTTGACCACTTCTTTGGGATGGGCAATGCGACGGTCTGCTAACTCGGAAATGTGAATCAGCCCTTCGATATTGTCCTCCAGGCGCGCAAACGCGCCGAAGGTGGCTAACTTGGTAATCGTGCCGGTGACCAACTGTCCAACTTTGTAACGTTCCTCGACGGTGGACCAGGGTTCGGGTTGGGTGCGTTTCAAACTCAAGGCGATGCGCTCACGCTCGCGATCCACACTGAGCACCTGCACCTGAATTTTGTCACCGACCTTGACCACCTCGCGCGGATGTTCGATCTTGGTCCACGATAGTTCGGACATATGAATCATCCCATCCACGCCACCTAGATCTACAAACACGCCAAAGTCTTGAACACTGGTGACTGTGCCGGTGACCACCGCGCCTTCGTGCAATTCTTGCAAGAGCCGTTCTTTTTGCTCCTTACGTACCTCGCGCATCGCCGCGCGCTCGGACAGAATCAGACGATTGCGTTCACGATCCAATTCGATGATTTTGAGTTTGACTTTTTTGCCGACATATGCCGCAAGATCAACTCCATTGACTTCCGTAGCGGGTGTATCGGTTTTCTTGCGATATGTTCCTTCCAACTGCGTGGCTGGCACAAAGCCGCGCACTTTGCCTACCCGTACAATCAAGCCACCTTTGTTAAAACCGGCTACTTGAATTTCGATGATCTGTCCCGACTTGAACATCTCTTCAACTTCGCGCCAATCGTGCTCCAACTGGGCGCGCGCCAACGACAAAACGACATGCCCTTCGCGATTCTCTGCATTGAGGACGAACGCCAGAACACTATCGCCCACGCGCAACTTTTTGATGGCTTCCGCCGACATCTTTTCCAGTTCCTTCGGTTCGACGATGCCTTCGGACTTGGCGCCAATGTCAATCAAAATTTCTCGCGGATCCGCGCGCACAATCGTACCCGAGACGATAGAGCCGTAGCGCAGTTTTTGAAACCCCAACTCCACGTCGGACAGATCGCTCATCTTGACACTAGCATTGTCTTTCTTTTTCTCTGTGACCTCCTGTGGACGAGTCGGTCCACCTGTAACAACCATTGGATTCCCCCGAATACCGATTTTTTATACCGTTATGCCGATGTGGCACTCTTATTATATCATTTTCTTTGTAAATGGCAACCCCCCACATTGGCTAGTGCATTACCCTCTGGTTTCAATACTCTAACGTTTTACGCGTGACCCGCTGGCGAAAAACGTAATACGTCCACGCCTGATAGATAATCACCAACGGAATGAAAACGAGTGCCACCACCGACATAATCGTGAGGGTGTAGGGCATCGCCGCCGCGTTATAAATCGTCAGACTCCATTCGGGTCGGAGTGTCGAAATCATTACGCGGGGGTACATCGTCAAGGCGAAGGTGACAAGCGTTGCGGCAATCGTCACCGCCGTCATAGCGAATGCCCAGCCATCGCGCTGGCGCTGGTGCAAGCGATACGCGGCAAAGAGCGCTGCTCCACCCAACAGCGCTGCGAGGATGGGGAACGTCGGGCGCGCGAGCATATCGGTCGCCAGCAGACTGGCAATCAGCGTGAGCACATACAATCCAAAGGCAATTTGCCACAGTCGCTTGACGGCACTACGCACGCGGTCAGCCAGCGCGTTTTCGGTACGCAGCAGGAGAAACAGCGCGCCATGCAGAGTCATCACGGCTACGGCAAACACGCCCACAAGGAGCGCGTAGGGGTTGAGCAGTGTGAGAAACGTGCCGGCGAATTCCTTTTGCGCGTTGATGGGCACGCCGTGTATCAGGTTACCAAATACCACGCCCCACAACAGCGCGGGCACGAGACTGCCGACAAAAATCATCCAATCCCAAAAGTGACGCCAGCCGCGCCGCGCGTCCTTACTCCGAAATTCGAACGCCACGCCGCGCAGAATCAACGCCAGCAAGAGCACGACCAGCGCGAGATAAAAGCCACTGAACATCGTGGCGTACCAATGCGGAAACGCACCGAACATCGTGCCGCCTGCTGCAATGATCCACACCTCGTTACCATCCCAGAAGGGACCAATGGTGTTGATGATGATGCGCCGCTCGTCATCATCCTTGCCGAAAAATGGTAACAGGATGCCCACGCCATAGTCAAAGCCTTCGAGAATGAAAAAGCCGATGAACAAAATTCCGATGATCCAGAACCAGAGGGTATTCAAGTCCATCGTGACCTCCATACCGTTTACGTGATGCGTGAGTAACAGTTGGCAGGTAGCGGAAGACAGGAGGCAGTCACTTTGCCACTGCCTCCTGCTTACCTGTTTCAGTACGCTCCCACCCTGGTTTCTTCCGGCGCGCGCCGCGCATATTTGGCGAGCAGGTACACATCCACAATCATCAGCGCGCCGTAAATCAGCGTAAAGGCGATGAGTGAGAACAAGACCGATTCGGTGGTCAGAATCGGCGAGAGACCCTGTTCGGTTCTCATAAAACCCTGTACCACCCAGGGCTGTCGCCCGATCTCGGTCGTTAGCCAGCCCGTGCTGTTCGCGATGTACGGCAATATGATCGCAGGAACCAGTACAGCAAGGAACAGCGGGACACGCGTCAGTCGCCTGGTCAGCACGAGGAGCGTACCCAACCCTGCCAGGCCCACCATCAGCAAACCTGCACCAACCATCAGTCGGAAAGACCAATACGTCAACGTCACGGGAGGAATGTAATTTCCCGGTCCGTATTGTTTGACGTACTCTTCTTGCAGGTTCTTGATGCCGGGCACCTCACCTTGCATCTCGAAAAAGTAGAGCCAACTCAAGACACCCGGCAAACGGATCGTGAACACATCGCGCTGATTTTCTTCATCAATAATGCTGAACAGCGAGAACGCGGCGGGATTTTCAGTTTCCCACAGCGCTTCTGCGGCAGCCATCTTCATCGGTTGTGTGAACAACTTGTGCACCCCTTGCGCGTGGCCGGTCACTCCCGACATCGGACTGCTGATGAGCGCGCAGAGCAAACCGATGCGGAACGAACGCTGGAAGAAATCATCGTCCCAATTTTTGCGTAAATGATACGCGCTGATACCGAGTACAAAGAACGCCGCCGTTGTCAGGCTGGCGAAAAAGACGTGGGCGTACTGATAGACAACGTGCGGATTGGTCATCAGTGCGAGAAAATCGGTCAGCACCAGCCGCCCATCTTGCAGCGCAAAGCCAACGGGTTGTTGCATAAACGAGTTGGCAATCAAGATGAGCAGCGCCGAGAGTTGCGAACCGATAACGACCAGCCAGATCGTTGCCAGATGAGCATATCGGGATATTTTGTTCCATCCAAAGAACCACACCCCGAGAAAGGTGGATTCCATAAAGAACGCGACGAGGGTCTCGATGGCGAGCACCGCGCCGAACACATCGCCTACAAAGCGCGCAAAGTTCGACCAGTTAAGCCCAAACTGGAATTCTTGTACCAAGCCCGTCACCACACCCATCGCAAAATTGATGAGAAACAGTTTGCCCCAGAACTGCGCCATTCGTTTATACTGCTCATTACCCGAACGAACGTAGAGGGTTTCCATCAACGCAATCAGAATTGCCAGACCCATCGTCAGGGGCACAAAGAAAAAGTGATAGACTGTGGTTACGGCGAATTGTAACCGTGAAAGAATCAGTGGATCCATCGAGCCTCCGTGTCATCAGGACAGTGTCATCGCGCAAACCATCGCCAAACAGCATCCAGAAGCAAACCCACGATGTACAGCACCCCAAAGCGTCGTGAAAAGATAAACGCCGACGCGATGAACCACAGGGGCCAGGCGGATTCAGGATAGTTGGCGGGACGCTCTTTCGGACGCGGATGACGATACATTGGTAAGACCACTTGTAAGAATGTCGGCAATGAAAGGAAAACGATGAGCAAAATCGGCGTAAAGAAACCAATGAGAATGAGGTAAACCACCAGCGCGTACTGCAAAATAATCATCACGATAACGCTAAGGCGCGAGAGGCGTTCACCCAGAATCACCGGCAAAGTGCGAATGTGTTTGGCAGCATCCATTTCTAACTTGTCAATGTGTTTGCCAAAGAGTGCTGCGCTTACTCCCAGCGAGTAGGCGAGACCTGCCAGCGCAACGTTCCAATCCCATACGCCGGTGAAGACGTAATAACCTCCCCCCACCATCAACGGTCCCCAAGTCATCAGCTGCACCAACTCGCCCAGACCGATGTACTTGATCGGAAATGTGTAGAACAAGACAAAGAATGCGCCCACTATCATCAATGGCAGTGTGAGGCCACCACGGTAGTACACCAGGACAATACCTGCAAGCAGGGCGAGCGCGCCGGTGACGGCAATGTACACCATCAATTGGCGTTGCGTCAACAGACCGTGTTCCAGCGGCTGAGGGCCGTACTGCGTCCGAAAGTAATTGCCCCGATCTACGCCTCTGGCATAGTCTACCCAATCGTTGATGAGATTGTTCGTGCCGTGCGCCATCACCAGGCCCAGTGTCAAGAGCGCGTAGATGCTCCAATCGAACATACCATCGCGAAAAGCCAAAATGCCAGCCATCGTTGCCGAAAAGAACGAGAGGACCAGTGCCATCGCGCGCGTGGCAATCAACCAGCGCGACACAACATCCAGTTGTGCCCATTCTTCTCTGGTAATCCGCGGGACACCTTGTAAGGCTTTGCCCCACATTGCAATTTTCATTTTTACCCCTCTCAAAACAACGATAACAACCTGAAATTCTACAGATAATTATAGAGTGCTCTAAAAGATTTGTCAAAGGGTGTTGGTGCAAGGGTGTATTTCAGTTTGGGGGCAAATTGCAAACCGCATGCCACATTTCATCAAACCGACCGCTGAGCAGTGCCGTGCGGATCGGCAGGAGGTTCTCAGCACCTGAACGACTCCA
>DAOTYB010000295.1:0-5012 GCA_034435315.1 Anaerolineae bacterium
GCGCACGCGCCCGCCACGACGGATGAAAATATCCACCAAGAACACGAAGAGACACGAAGATTTTTTCTTCGTGTTCCTTCGTGACCTTCGTGGACAAATGGATTTTCGAAGGAGAGAAATTATGGCTCGTATTGCGGGCGTTGATCTGCCACGCAACAAACGTGTGGACATTGCTTTGCGGTACATTTACGGGATTGGACCGTTTAGTGCGCTTCAGGTCTTACAACAGGCACAAGTGAATCCGGCGATTCGCGTCAAAGATCTCTCGGAGGCAGAGGTGGCGCGCATTCGTACGGTGATTGATCGCGATTACAAAGTGGAAGGGGATTTGCGTCGCGAAGTCGCGATGAACATCAAACGTTTGCAGGAGATTGGTTCGTATCGTGGCTTGCGGCATCGGCGGAATTTGCCGGTGCATGGTCAACGCACGCGTACAAACGCGCGTACCAAGCGAGGCGCGCGCAAGACCGTCGCTGGACGCAAGCGCAGCAAGGCGAAGAAATAGTTGCAAAGACGTGCGAGGAGTGGATGGGCACTCTGGCCCATACACCGCTCGCCGCAGGATTGTTTTTGGGAGGATGAATGCCGGAAGAACAAAAGACAGCGGCACGCCGTCCCGTGCGCCGCGGTGGCAAGAAAGAGAAAAAAGCCGTCCCGTATGGACGGGTGTACATTCAGGCGTCTTTCAACAACACCCTCATCACCTTTACCGATATGCAGGGTAATGCGATTGTGTGGGGCAGCGCGGGTTCGAGTGGATTCAAAGGGTCACGGAAGAGTACGCCCTATGCGGCTCAAATTGCAGCCCAGAACACAGGCAAGCGCGCGTATGATCTGGGAATGCGCGAAGTGGATGTACTAGTCAAAGGACCCGGTCCCGGTCGCGAAGCGGCTATTCGCGCGATTCAACAAGCCGGCTTGAAGGTGCGTTCGATTACGGATGTAACGCCTATTCCACACAACGGGTGTCGCCCGCCGAAGAAACGGCGTGTCTAAGCCCGCGCTGGCGCATCGTTGCCCCCGTGCAGCCGTGAGGTATGCCGCCGCGGATATTGTCCCGATGGGCTGGTGCGAAAAGCGAAGGTACAGTTTCAGGAGGATGAATGGCTCGTTATCTTGGCTCGGTATGTGTCTTGTGTCGCCGCGAAGGTGAAAAATTATACTTGAAGGGTGATCGCTGTTACTCGACCAAGTGTGCTGTGGAACGCCGTAACTATCCCCCGGGTCCGCACGGACCGAGCGGGGCGTTTCGACGCAAGTTGAGTGATTATGCTATGCAGTTGCGGGAAAAGCAAAAAGCGCGACGCATCTATGGTGTACTGGAGCGTCAGTTTCGGCGTTATTTTGCCGAAGCGTCGAAAACGGCCGGCGTCACCGGCGCTACGTTGTTGCAATTGTTGGAGACGCGTCTCGATAATGTGATTTATCGGTTGGGGTTTGCGAGTAGCCGCAAGCAGGCGCGCCAATTGGTGTTGCACGGTCACTTTATGGTGGACGGCGCCCGCGTGAACATTCCTTCATACAACGTCAAGCCGGGTATGCAAATCACTGTCGTAGAAACCAGCCGCAAAAATGCCTACTTTCAGGCACTGGCAAAGGAACTGGCGCATCGCAAACCGGTCGAATGGCTGGCGCTGGATGCCGCCAATCTCACCGGCACCGTGTTGGCTTTACCTTCGCGTCAACAAATTGATACGCCCTTGAAAGAACAGTTGATTGTAGAGTACTACAGTCGGTAGTAGGAGGTTCCGCCTTGGAAGCAGTTCTACCAAAGATCGAAGCGGAAGCACTATCAAAAAGTTACGGAAAATTTGTCATTGGGCCTCTGGAAAGCGGCTATGGCGTCACGCTGGGCAATGCCTTGCGGCGGGTGCTGTTAGCCTCTTTGCCGGGCGCGGCGGTGACCTCGGTCAAAGTCGAAGGTATCCATCACGAATTTACGCCGATTCCCAATGCCAGAGAAGATATGACGCAACTGATTTTGAATCTGAAACAGTTGCGCTTTAAGATGTACGATACCGATACCGCTGTCCGTTTGCACCTTGAAGCGCGCGGACGCGGCACCGTGGTGGCTGGCGATTTACAACTGCCCGCCTCGGTCGAGTTGATCAATCCCGATCAATATCTCTTGACGCTCGACTCGGACGATGCGACGCTGGAGATGGATGTGACGGTGCAGCGCGGCAAAGGGTATTCACCAGCGGAAGAACGGGGTAAATTGCCGATTGACGAAATTCCGGTGGATGCGCTCTTTACTCCCATCAAAAAAGCCACCTTTCACGTCGAACCGACGCGCGTGGGGCAGGTCACGAACTTTGATAATCTGGTGATGGAAATCTGGACGGACGGCTCGTTGACGCCGCGCGAGGCGCTCATCGAAGCCGCGCGTATTCTGGTGCGTCACTTTTCGCTCATCTCCGGTTTCGCCGAAGCCGAAGTGGAAGCCGCACCCGAGTCCGAGATTCCCAGCCGTGTGTACGATGCGCCAATCGAAGAGTTGGAACTCTCGGTGCGTGCTTACAATTGTTTGAAACGCGCCGGCATCGTCAAAGTCGGCGAGGTGTTGGAGCGACTCAAAAAAGGTCGCGACGAGGTTCTGGGTATCCGCAACTTTGGACAAAAGTCGCTGGACGAGTTGCTCGAAAAACTCCAGGCGAAAAACTATTTGCAGGTGCTCCAACCTTTGCCCGAGTGGATCGCGGCAATGGGCGTAGGGACTGCGGTTGCCGAGACATCAAGTAGTGAAGAGGAATAATCTATGCGACATCGTATTGCGGGGCGCTCGCTGAGTCGTGACAAGGATCATCGGCGCGCGCTGTTTCGCAACTTGATTACCGAACTGTTACGTCACGAACGCATCGAAACCACGGAAGCCAAAGCCAAAGCCGTGCGCGCAGACGTTGAAAAAATGATTACTCTCGCCAAGCGCGGAGACTTGCACGCGCGTCGCCTTGCCGCTCGTACCATTTTGGATCCCGATGTGACCAAAAAGTTGTTCGAGAAACTGGGACCGCGCTACAAGGATCGGCGTGGCGGTTATACGCGTTTGTTCAAAGTTGGACCACGGCAAGGCGATGGCGCACCGATCGTGATTATGGAGTTGGTGGATCGCGAGGTCTAGGGCGCAAGCGATGCGAGTCCTCGCCATCGTCGAGTACGACGGGACCGCGTTTGAGGGATTTCAGGTTCAAGCGCGCAAGCGGACGGTTCAAGCCGAACTCGAACGCGCGCTGGCGCGCGTGACCGGGGAGACGATTCGCATCGTCGGCGCGGGGCGCACTGACACCGGCGTACACGCGTTGGGGCAAGGGGTGCATTTTGATACGACGTGGCCACATCCCCTCGCCGTGTTGCAACGTGCGTCGAACGCGGTGTTACCCAACGATATTGCGATTCGCGCGTTGTTCCCTGTGCCTGACGATTTTTCAGCCCGTTACGACGCGCAGAGTCGGACGTATCGGTACACGATTCTCAATCAGCCGCTCCGCTCTCCTCTCGCGGCGCGTTACGCGCTGTGGGTGCCAGAGCCGCTCGATGTGGCGGCGATGGATACGGCCGCGCGTCAACTCATCGGTTCACACGACTTTGGCGCGTTCGGCACACCGCCGCGCGGCACGAATACCGTGCGCGAAATCTACCGCGCGCAGGTCTGGCGCGAGGGGGCGCGGGTACACATCGAACTCGAAGCGAACGCGTTTTTGTATCGGATGGTGCGGCGCATCGTGGGCACGTTGCTACTGGTGGGCAAGGGGGTGTTGGATCAAACGCAGTTTGCTCTTGTCCTGGCACGTCAACGTCGCGCGGCTTTTGCGGTGCCACCGCATGGCTTGTGTTTAATCGCAGTGAAATACGGAGTGATGCATGAAAACGTTTAACACCAAACCGACTGACATTCAGCGCAGTTGGTATGTCGTGGATGCGACAGGCAAAACGCTGGGGCGTTTGGCCACAGGCATCGCGCGCATTCTGAAAGGCAAGCACAAACCGTACTACACGCCGCATCTCGATTGTGGCGATTACGTGATTGTCGTCAATGCCGGCAAGATTCGTGTGACCGGCAAAAAGTTGGACGAGAAAATCTACTATTCACACTCAGGGTATCCCGGCGGACTGAAACAAGTGGTCTTGCGGACCCAGTTGGAAAAACATCCCGAGCGTGTCATCAAAGCCGCGGTGTGGGGGATGTTACCGCACGGACGGCTGGGGCGTAAGATGTTCAAGAAACTCAAGGTGTATGGCACGCCCACTCATCCGCACGTGGCGCACAAGCCCAAGAAATTGGAGGTCTAGATGGCGGCGGGAAAATATTATGAAGGTATTGGACGACGCAAGGCGGCAGTGGCGCGTGTGCGTTTGTACGCTGGCAATGGCACCATCACAATCAACGAGCAACCGCTAAAGGACTATTTTGGCATTGCACCGCTGATTCATAAAGTGCAAACTCCTTTGCAGGTGACCAAAAACGAAGGGCGTTTTAATGTGTCAGTGCAAGTCAAAGGCGGCGGACTGGCGGGGCAGGCGGATGCGGTGTCGCTGGGATTGGCGCGCGCTCTGTTGGCGGCGGATATGTCTTTCAAGCCAATGCTACGTCAAGCGGGTCTCTTGACGCGCGACCCGCGCGAAAAAGAGCGCAAGAAACCAGGCCTCAAAAAAGCGCGCAAAGCCAAGCAATACACCAAACGGTAAAATGGATACCGGGCAAGTGCTGTCTACTTGCCCGGTGTTTTTTCACCGTGAGCCTCTGGGGCGAAGATTCTTCGCCCCACCGCAACGGGGTAACTACTCAGCCACTGACATCACTCGCTGTCGGTTAGAAACTGACGGCTAACACAAACCGATGGCTGATCCTGAATTTCACCGTCGTTGTACGGGCGGAAAATCTTTCGCCTTTACAGGAACAACCCCACTCATCCCCCTGCCCCCTTCTTTCCCCGCTTTGCGGGGGGAGAAGGGGGAAAAGGGAGAGGGGTGAGGGCGGGCGGCACAGCCGCCCGCCCTCACCCCTCGCTCTC
>DAOTYB010000296.1:0-5080 GCA_034435315.1 Anaerolineae bacterium
GTCGCGGGGAGAGAAGGGGGCAGGGGGATGGGAGGGGTTTCTCCAGAGCACGGGGGCGAAATGTAGGCTCAGGCAAACAAATTCGCTGCCTCAAATTTACCCCAAACTGAAATGCACCCCGCGCCACCTTAAAGATTGACGTATCTTTCACTATGGAGTAAAATCAGCGATGAGTCATTCAATTGTTTCCCAACCTGCGGCGCTGCCGCGACTCCAATCCTTTGTACGCGCGCTCGATGCTAACGCGTATGCGAACGAAACGGCAACGACCGCCGTCAAAATGCAGGTGCGTAACCTGAACTTTTACTACGGAACTTTTCAAGCCCTCGCGGACATTCATCTCGACATCTTTGAGCATCGGATCACGGCTTTGATTGGCGCGTCGGGGTGTGGCAAATCCACGCTGTTGCGTTCACTCAATCGAATGAACGATCTGGTGCCCTACGCGCGCGTCACAGGGGAGATTTTGCTGGACGGTGAAAACATTCTGTCGCCCCAGGTGGATGTGGTCAACATTCGGCGTCGCGTGGGAATGGTGTTTCAACGTCCCAATCCCTTCCCCAAATCCATCTTCGATAACGTGGCGTTTGGTCCGCGCTTGTTAGGCATCACGCGACAGCGCGACCTCGAAGAGATTGTAGAACAATCGTTACGCGCTGCTGCACTCTGGGATGAGGTGAAGGACAAGTTGAACGAATCGGGCCTGGCACTTTCGGGTGGGCAGCAACAACGCCTGTGCATCGCGCGCGCGCTCGCGATCGAACCCGAAGTGATTTTGATGGACGAACCCGCCTCCGCGCTCGATCCGATCTCCACCTACAAAATCGAAGAGTTGATGCAACACCTGCGTCAAAAGTACACCATCGTCATCGTGACCCACAATATGCAACAAGCCGCGCGCGCCTCGGACTATACCGCGTTTATGAATATGACGCCTCAGCGTGCCGGACGGATTGTCGAGTTCGGTCCCACGCGCGAAATTTTTACCAACCCGCGCCACAAAGAGACCGAAGATTACATCACCGGACGGTTTGGATAACAATGAGCCAATGTGCCAATGAACCAATGAGCCAAATGAGCAAATGACAAATGAACAAATGACAAATGAGCAAATGGCTTTGGCTCATTGGCACATTGGGCAATTGGCTCATTGACTTTGGCTCATTGGCACATTGGGCAATTGGCTCATTGATTTTGGCTCATTGACCTGGAGACCCTATGCCACGGGATACATTTGAACGACAAATCAACGCCCTCAAACAAGCCTTGCTCGAACTGGGCGAGCGTACGAATCAGACCATCGCGGAGAGCATCGAAGCGCTCAAGACACGCGATCGCGTGATGGCGCATTCGCTCATCGCACGCGATATGGAAATCAATCGAATTCGCTACCGCATCGAGGAGCAATCGTACGAACTCATTGCGATGCAACAACCGCTCGCGAGTGATCTGCGGGAAATCATTGCGATTCTGATGATCGCGATTGAACTCGAACGCATTGCTGATCATGCCAAGAATCTTGCCGAGATTGTGATTCGGATGGGGGATGAGCCGCTGCTCAAACCGTTGATTGATATTCCGCGTATGTCCGAAATTTGCCGCGAGATGCTCTCGCGGGCACTCGACGCCTTTGCGCGTCGCGATGCCGCAGCCGCGCGCGTCATCTGCCTGCGCGATGATGAACTCGATAATCTCTACAAGCAAATCTTTCGCGAACTGTTGACGTACGTGCTGGAAGACGCGCGCACTGTTACTCGCGCGCTCCATCTCCTCTTTGCCGCGCACAATCTAGAACGCATTGGTGATCGCGTCACCAATATCGGTGAGCGTGTCATCTACGCCGTCACAGGACAACTGGAAGAATTGAACGTCGAGCCTGTGCCGTCAGCCAAGTAAAGTGTCAGCATGTCAGAGCCCCAGTGACTTGCATCACGTTAGGAGGTCAGAGATGTTTCGCGAACTTGCCTTGCCCGCACATTTCGATCCGTCACGCGTGGGTACAGTGTGGCGTGTGCCTTATCAGGAACGCGCCGCCCAAGCCCGCGCGTGGGCAACGCAACATCACATTCCTCCAGCCGCCAACGATACGTTCCGCATCTGTCTCATCGCGGTTGATGTGCAGAACACTTTTTGTGTGCCCGATTTCGAGTTGTACGTCGGCGGTCGCTCTGGCACCGGCGCGGTGGACGACACGCGCCGCTTGTGCGAGTTCATCTATCGCAACCTCGCGCACATCACGCAAATCGTTCCCACGATGGACACGCATCAAGCCGCGCAAATTTTTCACGCGCTCTTTCTGGTCAACGAACGCGGCGAACATCCCGCGCCCTTTACGCTCATCACCGCCGATCAAGTTCAGCGCGGCGTGTGGCGCATCAATCCCGCGATTGCCACCTCGCTCGGCATTAGCGTCGAAGAAGGACAACGCCACGTGGAACACTACACGCGCCAACTCGAACAGAGCGGCAAGTACGCGCTGACCATCTGGCCCTACCACGCGATGCTCGGCGGTATCGGTCACGCGCTCGTGTCCGCATTCGAGGAAGCCGTTTTCTTTCACAGCATCGCGCGCTACAGCCAGCCCGATTTTCACGTCAAAGGCAACGCGCCGCTCACCGAACACTATTCGGTGCTGGGTCCCGAAGTGGAAACCGGCTACGATGGCAAACCGCTCGCGCTCAAGGACGAAAAGATTCTGCGGAAACTCGAAACGTTCGATGCCATCATCATCGCCGGCGAAGCCAAGAGCCACTGTGTGGCGTGGACGATTGCCGATTTGCTCGATGATCTGTGCGCGCGCGATGCGACCCTCGCGCGCAAAGTGTACTTGCTCGAAGACTGCACCTCGCCGGTCGTTGTCCCCGGCGCGATGGATTACACCGCCGAAGCGGATGCCGCGTTCCAGCGTTTCGCCGACGCAGGAATGCACATCGTCCGCTCCACCGATCCGCTGAACCAATGGCAAGGGATACGTCTATGAACCCGTTGCTCACCATCGCCGAAGAGACCGTGCGCGGCGACAACGCCGACATTTACTTTCAACGCGCGCGCGATATTTTGCAACGCGAGGGACTGGACCCGGTTGTGACGATGGAAATTTTCCCGGGACGCGACGGTATCCTGTGTGGAATGCGCGAGGCCCTCGCGTTGCTGGAGCGTGTGTTGCCACACGACGCGCAGGTGTGGATGCTGGACGAAGGCGCGCCGATGCACGCCAAAGAAGTGGTGCTGCGCATTCGCGCGCGCTATTCCGCGTTTGGTTTGTACGAAACCGCGCTGCTGGGCATTCTGGCATCGCAAAGCGGCTGGGCAACTGCGGCGCGCCGCATCGTAGACGCTGCTGCGCCGGT
Organism: Anaerolineae bacterium; assembly: GCA_034435315.1. GTDB lineage: Bacteria > Chloroflexota > Anaerolineae > UBA4142 > UBA4142 > VGOB01. The sequence continues at coordinate 3,351 of DAOTYB010000296.1, forward strand.
GCCGGTCATTTCGTTTGGCGCGCGCCACATCCATCCCAACGTCTCTGCGCAGATGGAATACGCCGCCATCGTTGGTGGGTGCGTCACGTGCGCGACGCCACTCGGCGCGCGACTCGCCGGCAAACAACCCGCGGGGACGATGCCGCACGCCTTGATTCTGATTTTTGGCGATACGGTGCGCGCAGTTGAAGCATTCGACAGGTGGATGCCGCCCGAAGTTAATCGCATCGCACTCGTGGATACGTTCCACGACGAAGCGGAAGAAGCGCTGCGCGTCGCGCGCGCGTTCGGCGAGCGTTTGTGGGGTGTGCGCCTCGATACACCACCCGAACGCGGGCGCGTGACTCCCGACCTCGTCAAGGAAATTCGCGCGCGCCTCGATCAAGCCGGCTTTACGCGCGTCAAAATTTTCGTGAGTGGCGGTATTGACGCGGAACGCATCGAACTGTTCAAGCGCGCGGGCGCGCCGGTGGATGGCTATGGTGTGGGGAGTGCCATCAGCGCCGCGCCGCCGATTGATTTCACCGGCGACATCAAAGAGGTGGACGGCAAACCGATTGCCAAACGCGGGCGTATTCCGGGCATCACCGAAAATCCGCGCTTGAAATTGTGGAATCGTTGAAAGGAACCGAGCCAATGGCCGTCAACGAAACGGCGCCCGCGTGGCAAAAGAAGATCGCGCTCGTCGCGCACGATAACAAAAAGCGCGATTTGATCGCGTGGGCAAAATTCAATCGCGATCTGCTGGCACAGCACAAACTCTTTGCGACCGGCACGACCGGCGCGCTTTTAGAAAAAGAGTTGGGACTGGAAGTCACCAAGTTGCAGAGCGGTCCACTCGGTGGTGATCAACAAATCGGCGCCAAGATCGTCGAAGGTGAAATTGACTTTTTGATTTTCTTCTGGGACCCACTTGAACCCCTGCCGCATGACCCCGATGTAAAAGCGTTGCTCCGCATCGCTGTTGTGTGGAATATCCCGGTCGCGTGCAATCGCGCTTCGGCGGATTACATCATCTCGTCACCACTGATGAACGAACCCTACGAACGCATCTTGCCGGACTATACACGCCACATTGAGCGCGCGCTGCGCGCGGGGAACGAGTAGCGCGTCTGCATACTCCAATCACGCCGAGCGCGCGGGATGTGAATGATAAAGAGAAGCATCCTGACGCCAAGCCCGCCCTCCAACATTGGTATAGATTGATGAAAGGGAAGCCATTTCGTTCTTTTGTTGAGTTGCGTGAAACTTTTCCCAGTGCTGACCAAGTTGTGTTTGTTCCTCATAGTGAGAGCGAGTACCAACGGCTTGTAAGGTTACTTGACACCTTGATTGATGTGGTAGGTGAGAATGAGCATCATCCCTTAGCGTCGTTGATGGAAGCAATTGGTGTATTGATTGAGAAATACGAAGACGAACACGTTCCAAAACTAACGACGATATAGACGAGAGAAACTGCGCCTAACAGGCCCATCCAGCCGACCACTTCGCTGCGCTTCGCAGCGCGGCTGATGCGCGTGCCATCAGGCAGAGAGGTATCCTGCGTACAGGCACAAATCGTGCTTGACGTGACAAAGGACAAACGCCCCATGACGCATTTCGTCATTCGCCTTTTATTATACCCGGCACGGGCACAAACTTTTATTTTAATTACTCAGCCGTGCCGTCTATGGCGTCAAGCCCCACCCCCTAACCCCCTCCCCACGCCGCTCTGCGGCGTGGGGAGGGGG
>DAOTYB010000297.1:0-5931 GCA_034435315.1 Anaerolineae bacterium
GATGGGAGTGTGGGTGTAGGCGAGCGGCTTCGCCCGCCCACACCCACATTCCCTTCCTTTATTCCCCCTCCCCACGCCGCAAAGCGGCGTGGGGAGGGGGCTAGGGGGTGGGGCAATTGCCAGAATGCAGACAACGAATGACGGTATTCAGTGAATTCTTCATCACAATGTTGCTCGCGTTCGGCGCGAGTGGGTTGAGTTATCTGGTGTTGGCGCGCGCACGCGCGTCCACGTTCGCTAAAATTCGGCTACCCGCGCGCTGGGCGGATCGCGCGGTGATGGGGCTGGTCGTTGGCTACAGTCTCCTGTTCAGCACGCTGACCGTGCTGCGCTATCTCTCTTTCAACATAGGTTATCTCGATCACGTCAATTCGTGGGACCTGGCGCAGTACGATCAAATCATCTGGAATTCGTTACACGGACGACTGTTTGAAAATTCGTTTTTCCCCGACGCGCCCAACTTTCTCGGCAAATCGTTCACACCGATTCTCGCGGCGTTTGTGCCGCTGTATAGCGTGTGGCACAGTCCGATCGTTTTACTCGTCGTGCAAACGCTCGCGCTGGCGGCGGGCGCGTTGCCGCTCTACTGGTTTGCGCGCGCGCGGCTCGGTTATGGGCTCGGCGTCGTGATGGTGATGACGTACTTGCTCTCGCCTGCGCTGCAAAACACGAACATCGCCGAGTTTCACGAAGTCGCGCTCCTGACTCCCTGTTTTATCTTCACACTCTTTTTTCTTCTGCGGCGTCATTTGCCGGGTTTTTTCGTTTGTCTGACGATCACCCTCTTGGTCAAAGAAGAAGCCGCGCTCTTGACCGTGATGCTCGGTGTGTACATTTTCTTGTTTCAGCGACGACGCTGGCTCGGTAGCGCGGTAACGTTGTTTGGAATCGCGTGGACCGTATTCCTCTTGCAGTATCTCATTCCGTATTTTCAGACGGGGCAGTGGGGCGGCAGTTTTTATTATTTCAGTAGCGGTTCGCTCGCGGGCGGTGGCGCGCGCTATGCCTATCTTGGCAAAACGATTCCGGAAATTCTCACGACCCTTGTGACGCGTCCCGATATTGTTGCCGCCGAAGTGCTCATCCCATCGAAGATGGCGTACGTGTTGCATTTGATTGTGCCGCTCGCGCTCTTGCCTCTCATCGGATTCGAGATGAGCGCGCTCGCGCTGCCGACGTTCGCCTATACGCTACTCAGTCGTTATGCGCATCAACACTCGCTGGCGGCGGCATATCACGCGCCGATTCTGCCATTTCTCTTTTTCGGTGCGGTGATTGGAATGGCGCGCCTGCTGGCGTGGAAACGCCCCGCGCGCCCGGCGTACCCCATCGCGCTTGCCGCGCTGTTACTCGTCACCAGCATCAGCGCGTATTGGCTCGAGGCGCCGGGACCGCTGGCGCGCAAGTTTCAGCCATGGCGTTACGCGCTGAATGAACACACTGCGATTGGGCATCGCGTTCAGAGTCTGATTCCTCCGCACGCAGGCGTGGTCGCCGCGCAAAACGAATTGCTTGCCTACGTCTCGCAACGCCGATTCGTGTACGAAGTCGCGGTGAAGGATTATCGGCAGTTTGATTATCTCCTGGCGGATCGCACGCGCGGGTGGTACGAGGTCCACGAAAGTTTTTGGGAGCCCTATCTGAATTCGGGATACTTTGAAATTCTCGCTGATGAGGACGATTGGGTGGTCGCGCGGCGACGTATCGCTGAGACGCCGCTGCACATTTCTTTTGGCAATCGAATGACTCTGCTTGCCTACACGCTCGTCCCCGGCGATTCTTTGCAGGGTGGTCAAACGGCTCGCCCGATTGTCGCGTGGCGCGCTGATGCGCCGATAGACACGCGCTATGTGATTCAAGCGCATCTGGTTGATCGCGATGGGCATCTCTGGAAAAGTGACGCGCGCGAACCGCAAGACGGCGCGCTGCCGACGCATCGTTGGCAAGTGGGGCAAATCGTGCCCGACCAGTATCGGTTGCATATTGACCACACAGCGCCCAGCGGAGATTATCGAATCACGTTACGCGTGTATGATCCAAGCCGACAAGTGTATTTGGAGGCGCGCGACGACAAGGGCAATCCTCTGGGCGCAGAAGTGACCTTGACCACCCTCAAGGTTCAGAAGAGCAAAGCCAGCGTAACCGCCAGTCAAATCGAGATTGAACATCGCTTGCGTGTGGATATGGGCGAGTTGCGCTTGCTGGGTTTCGTTCCACCGCGCCGCACGATTCGCGCGGGTGAGTTGTTTCAGATGGGACTCTACTGGCGCGCGCATACACAGCCGCGCGGAGATTATTTCGTCGTCATAGAATTGCGCGAGGTGAACGGACGCGGCGTGTTCGAACGCGCAGTGCGTCCTGCCAACGGGACGTATCCAACGACGCAATGGGACGCGGGCGAAGTTCTACTCGATTGGCACGATTTTAATTTGCCGCCAGACCTCGCGGCAGGCGAATACCACGTCATCGTCAAACTGCGCGAGGCAACCGATGCGCGCGCGCTGGGCGAGTTCAACCTCGCGACCCTCACGGTGCTGCCATAGCGCGGCAAACGCGCCAAATCTGCCCAACGTGCCAAATGTGCCAAATGTGCCAAACGTACCAAACAACTACTGCCACCTGCCTCCCGCCTCCCGCCTCCCGCCACCTGATTTTTCAACTAGCGCGCCGTCCCAACTTGTGCTACAATACGCTCACGCAATACGAAACACGCAATACGCAGTACGCAATACGCAACACGAAAGGAGTAGTCAATGAACCAACGCGTCACCGCGCTACGCGCCAAAATGGCAGCGCAAGGACTGGATGCCTTGTTGATTACACAACCAGAGAATCAATATTACCTCTCTGGTTTTTCCGCCGGCGCGTATCTGGATGCCACGCTCTTGCTTTCGGCGGAGCAGGCCTGGATTGCGACCGATTCGCGTTACTATGAGGACGTGAAACAGCGCGCGCCCGATTTCAAGTTGCTGGAATCCGGTTATGATCGCAACAAACCCCTCGCCGATTTTGCGGCAGAGGTCAAGCCCAAAACGATGGGCTTTGAAGTGTCACATCTCACTGTCGCGACGTTCAAAGATTGGAGGAAGGTCGCGCGCAAGGCTGACTTCAAACTCGTGCCCACCAGAGGTCTGGTCGAAGAACTGCGCATCATCAAAGAGCCGGCGGAACTTGAACTGATTCGCCGCGCCGTCGAGTTGACGGATCGCGCGTTCGCGCATTTCTGTACGGTCGTTCAGCCGGGAATGACCGAAAAGCAAGCCGCGTGGCTCATCGAAAAATTTATGCGCGAGAACGGTGCAGACAAAGTCGCGTTCGATCTCATCGTCGCTTCGGGACCCAACGGCGCGCTGCCGCACGCGATTCCGGGCGAGCGCGTGATTCAGCGCGGCGAGCCGATTGTCGTGGACATTGGTTGCCGCGTCCAGCACTATCATTCCGATTTGACGCGCACGATTTGTCTGGGCGAGCCAGCGGATAGTCAGTTCTTGAAAGTGTACAACACCGTGCTCAAGGCACAGGCGTATGCCGAGAAAAAAATCCGCGCGGGCGTCAAAGGCAAGCGCGCCGATGCGTTCGCGCGCAACGTCATCGCCAAAAGCGAGTTCGAGCCGTTCGGTCACGGTTTGGGTCACGGCGTTGGGTTGGCAGTGCACGAGGGTCCGCGCGCGAGTAAACTGAGCAAGGATGTGTATCGCGCGGGGATGACCCTGACGATTGAACCGGGGATTTACATTCCGGGCTGGGGCGGCGTCCGCATCGAAGACCTGGTGGTGATTCGTGAAGACGGCGTGGAGGTGTTGAGCCAGGCGAGCAAAGAACCGATCATCAAGGTCTAGTACAAAAGTTGTAGCACAGGCATCCAGCCTGTGCTACTACTTTTTAGCGCTTGTCTATCGTTGCCACAACGCCCAAATGATCCGAGGCGGTACTACGTAAAGTCACCACGTTCCGCACGCTCAGGTCGGACGAGACCCAGATGTAATCAATCCGCCGGACGGGTCTATCGGAAGGAAAGGTCAAGCCACTTTCTGAACCCGCTAGCGCAAAAGCATCTTGCAAGCCCGCCGCGCGCAGCAGTGCCATCTCGGGTGCGTCGGGCGTTGCGTTCAAATCCCCCAGCAGAATCGTGCGCGGGTGCTGATTCCAAAAGCGCAGGATTTCGGAGATTTGCTGTTGACGGATCGCGCTGTCTTTTTGGATGTGATGCAGGTGTGTTGCAATCACGAATATCTCTTCGCCTCCGCCAACGTCAATGCGCGCCCACAGAAAACCGCGCTTGATGGGCAAGTCACGCGGCGCGATGGGCACATTCTTCCACTCTTTGATGGAATAGCGCGACAGAAGGGCGTTCCCCCACACCCGATCCGCGGTGGGACCAAAGACGTACGGCATTTGCAAGCGTCGCGACAGCCACATCGCCAGATCCACCGAACCGTCAATATACCAGCCGCGCGCCACTTCTTGCAACGCTACAATATCCGGTCGTGCATTCTCGATGACGCGCGCGATCGCTTCGGGATCGAGTCTGCCGGCGGTGTTAAAGCCATTGTGAATGTTGTACGTCATCACACGCACCGGCAAACCGCGCCCTGCCGTGGGTTGAGGTTCATCCCAGTTCACCCAAATGATGAGAGGGATGAGTAACAAGGTGAACGCAACCGTCGCCGAGGTGGTCGAGTGCGCCATTGGAAAATCGGGCATCACGCGCAGGGCGCTCAGCACCGCCACACCAATCAAAATGATTGCTAGCGGTGGCAACCAGGTGTTCGGCAAAGCCAGGCGGATGTCGTAACTGATATAGTAGAGCAAGGTAAAGAGTGCAAACAACAACCAACCGATTCCATTCGCCACGGCTGTCCGCGTGACACCTTTGTTGATTTCTTCGCGCGCGCCCAGACTGGCAAAGATGACCGTGATGAAGGGAAAGAGCAACAGGTTGCCGAAGAAGAACATTATATCGGCCGTGCCCGGTTGCAGATCGGGACGTGAAGCGAGAAAGGCGAGGAACACTGTGGCAAGCGCGATGGCAAACGCGGTGGAACGTTCGGCAGCGATGGGCAAGAGTGCGGCGGCAATCCCAATCGCATTGACCAGCACGATGAACGCATAAGCCAGAGGCATCGAAAAGCCGGTGAGTTCGGTGGCACGCGCAACATTTTGAAAAATCACCTGCGTCACGAAAAAGAACAGTCCAAGTGCGGCGAGTGGCAGCGTGCCACTCAGATTCGTTTCGGTGGCTTGACCATCCGTGCGAATCAGGTACAGCGTCAATGCCAGTTGCGCGAGGACGATCAACACGGCGATAATCGGCGCAAACGAATGTTGTTGCCAACTGAGATCGAGGGTGTGAAACGAGCCGTGCACGGTCGTATCGAACACAAGTCCCAGAAGCATCCCGCGACCGAATTTACGCGGCGCCGCGCCTTTTTCCAGCCGCACGTACGCCAGATACAGAGGGATGAAAAAGGTGAATAAGACTGTGCCGATAACCGCAAAGAGGAGATCGAGCGCGGGAAGAATGAGCACTTGCTCTAACAAGCGCGCGATGCCCAGTCCGAGCAACGTCGTCCAGAGCGCGCGTTGCAAACCCAGCGCGCGATACAACGGGATGACCAGAAAGGACAAGGCAAACGTCCCCAGAGCCATCACGCCAAGAAGGATACTCGGCAATGCCAGTGTATCTCCCAGATACCACACAAGCGTGGGAATGAGGACGCGCAACGTTTGCAAGCCCACCATCGTGGTCAAGCCGGGCAATGCCAGGTCCAGAAATGAACGCGTGTTCCAGAGTGTCGGTAGCGTCATTGTGCCTCCGTAGAATCAGCCGGTTGGTTGGCGGTCTCACCGTCCTGTGGCACTGTTGAATTGGGGTAATGACTCAGCCGTGTCATCCATTGTGAAAAGCCCCACCCCCTCGCCCCCTCCCCA
>DAOTYB010000298.1:0-18578 GCA_034435315.1 Anaerolineae bacterium
TTGCGCTCCTCTCGCCGCAAGCGCCCTCTACAACTTGCTGACGCTACCCGGCGTTTGGCCGGGTTACTGGTTTAGTCCCCATCGCGGACACTGGCTAAAGTTGACGCATATGGGGGCAAGGGGGTGGGGCTTGGCGCGATGGATGGTACGGCTAATTACTCAAAATGAAAGTTTGTGCCCGTGCTGGATATAGCACAGGGCGAGTCTGTTCAAACAAAAACCATCGGTGAAATCGCCAATTGGTTTCACCAACTCCTCGTTTGAATTTCGGATTTTGCTTTTCAATCTGCCATCTGCAATCTAAAATCCAAAATCTGAAATCATTTCGTTCTCCTCACATTTACCACAAAAATCATCAGTGCAAAGAATGCTAGCCCTGCCGAAACGAGAAACACATCGCGCACCTCAAAACTGCGCGCGACGAACGACGCGCTGAACGGCGCGACGATGAACGCGAGATTCATCGGTAGATAGATCATACTCAAGATCGAGCCACGCTTGTCGGTAGGCACATTGAGACTGATGATCGTGTACATCAAACTGTTGACAGACGGGCTGACCGCGCTGAGCAACACCCAGCCCAGCGTCAACAGGGGCATCTCTTGCGCGAAAAAGATTGGCAGCCACAAGAACGGCACGATGAGCATCAGCCCCGCGAGCAACCGCCGAGGCCCCGCGCGCTCCGCGAGCGCGCCCCACACCGCCGAGCCGACAAGCGTCGTGACGCCTGCGAATCCCTGCGTCAATCCAATCATCGTCGGCGCTGCGCGCTCTCCCATGATTTCACCGATGCGGACGGGCAAGTACGGATACGAGAAAAATTGCGCGGACGAAAAAACGAAACTGACGCCGAAAATCGTTCGCGCGACGGGCGAGTGAATCACTGCCCCCAGCGCGTTGTGTAACATTGTTTTCAATGGTGGTGTGACTCGGGGGACGAACGTTTCGCGATAGAACACTGTGAGAATTACCGCTGAAATCAAACACACCACTGCATCCACAGCGAAAAGTGTATGCACGCCGTACGCGGAAACGATCACGCCACCCAGCACGCCGCCAACGAGCGAACCGAGTGGCGCGGAGGCGTTCACCAGTCCCAGCGCGAGCGCAACGCGATGCCTGGGCGCGGCTTCGGTGAGTGACGCGTACATCAAACCGGTGTTGCCCAGCGCAAATCCAGTCAGCGCGCGCGCGATGACGTACAACCATACATTGTGCGCGACCGCCGCGAGCGCCATCGCAATCATTTCGACATAGTGGCTCCGCAAGACCAGCGGCTTGCGTCCATAACGATCCGCCAGAACGCCCCAGAACGGTACGAACCAGATGCCGAGCAAAAACGCCAGCGCGGACATCGGTCCCGTCCACGCGTCAATTTCGCTTTTGCTGAAACCAATCGTGTGGAGAAACGTCGGCGTGAACAAAACGAAATGCGCGACGACCGCGACTTCGAGAAAATTCGCGAGCGCGAAGAGGCAGGTGAGCAATTTCCAGGATTGGAGATTAGAGATTGGAGATTGGAGATTGGAGATGATTCAATTTTCAGTTTTTCGATTTGCGATTTGCGATTGCCCAACGATTAATCGAAAATCGGCAATCGGCAATTTATCGCCCTTGTTGCAAGCGCTCTGCCACGTACTGGGCGCGCGTGCCGCCGACGTTTTTCAAACCGCGCTCGGCGCAATACTTTTCAAAATCGTCCATATCTACCAGAACGTCAATCGGCTCGATGCCAATCGCGCGCAAGTTGCGTTTGGTCTCCTCGCACACGGCGAACCATTCTTCCCATGTGGGGTTTAACTTGTCTGCGTCCTCTGCTGTCGCGAGCAAGCGACCGTACTGGTGCGGCAAGTAAATCGCAATGCCCATCACCATTTGCTCTGCTTTTCGCTTTCCTCTCTTCTCTCTCATCTTTCCCCTCTCCTCTCTCCTCTCTCCTCTCTCATTTCTCATCTCTCATCTTTCTCACTTTACTCCAAACCATCGTCGTAACGTTGCCAGACATCCTGTTCCCGGCGGTGCAGGTGGCGCGGGTGGTTGCGGTTGTGGCTCTTGCCCCAGCGCGCTCTGATACGCGGCAAACACTTGCGCGCGCCCCTTGCCTTGCGTGTTCGCGTCCAGTCCCAGATCTCTGGCAGTGTTCATCAAAATCTCTTTGATTTGTTGTGGCCAGAGGCCCGGTCTGGCTTGCAACAACAGCGCGCACGCGCCGGTCGCATGCGGCGTTGCCATCGAAGTACCCGACGCGCTCGTGTACAACGCATCGAGCGGCGTTCCCATCGTGGTGCCTGCCGCGCGACACGAAACAATGTTCACGCCGGGAAAACAGACATCGGGCTTGATGCGCCCATCGCTCGTCGGTCCACGCGAGGAGAAATTCGCAATCTGATCCGCTTTTGTCGTCGCGCCGACGGTGATGACAGTTTTCGCACAGCCCGGCGATCCAACCGTGGACGCGCCCGGTCCGGCATTGCCTGCTGCGACGCACAACACCACACCCTTTGCCACCGCCGCATCGCACAGCACCGACAGCGCGTCGGTGCCATCGCACGCGCCATCGCTACCGAGCGACAAGTTGACGACTTGTGCTCCCTGATCCACTGCCCACTCGATGCCTATCATCACATCACTCGTGCGTCCTGATCCATTCGCGCGCAACACTTTGGCGATGTAGAGCAAACACTCGGGTGCGACGCCGCGATATTTCGCGCCAGCACCACCAACGATTCCTGCAACATGCGTACCGTGTCCGTGCTTGTCCACGTTGCCTTCGCCGGTGAAATCCTTGACCTGCACGATGCGCCCGGCAAAATCGGGGTGATTCGGATCAATGCCCGTATCCACAATCGCGACGTTGATGCCTTGCCCGGTGATGCCGGCTTGCCATACCAGTGGCGTGTCGAGCAGAGGCACCGACGCGTCGAGCATCGTGTGCACCGGTTCGTCGTACCAGATCATCGAGACCTGATCGCGTTCGCTCAGCGCGTTGATGGCGTTGGGCAATGCCAGATGCGCGCTCGCCGCAATCAGACGATACACGCGCGTGGTTGCCACGACTCCCTGAATCGCTTCGGCAATTCCAACGACGGGAAAACGATACTGCACGATCACCGGCAACGGTTCAGGCGCGGCCAGTGCGACGCGCGGTTGTGACTGCAAACGTTCTCTCAGGCGCGGGTGAATTTTAGAGGGGTCAGGCATCGTGTGCTCCTTCGAAAATACGTTTGTCCACGAAGGTCACGAAGGAACACGAAGAAAAAATCTTCGTGTCTCTTCGTGTTCTTGGTGGATCTTTTCATCCGTCGTGGCGGGCGCGTGCGCCCATAGCGTTTACGTCATCGTATGCACCAGTTTATCTTCTTCGAGCGATACCACCCAGGACTTTTGCGCGAGTTGTAACGACGCGGCTGCCGAACCCTGAATGGCAATCGCGGGAATCAATGTAAAAGTTCGGCGCACCGTCAAGCCGAGCGCGCACACATCGTCCAGACGCTTGTGTGGGGCGTCTTGCACGCGCACAATCAGATGAACCAGCGCCTCGGGGTCACGTTCCAATTTCGCTTTCAGTTCGGGCGAAATCGTTGCCATTGTGCACCATCCTTCTAGCCGATGCCATCATAGCACAAAATCGCGCGCGAGGCAATAGCAGTGGTCGGTGGACAGTGGTTTCATTCCACTGTGACGCTCTTTGCCAGATGGCGCGGCTGATCCACATCGCAACCGCGTTTGAGTGCGACATAGTACGCCAAAAGTTGCAGGGGCACCGTCGCCAGCAGCGGTACGCAGACTTCGGGCGCATGGGGCAGGTACACCACATCATCGGCATACGTTGCGATGGCATCATCGCCGGTGGTGGCGAGTGCAATCACCGGCGCTTGCCGCGCGCGCACTTCCTGGATATTGCTCAGCATCTTGTCCAGCGTTGCGCTCTCTAGCGCGATGGCGATGACCATAATGTTGGGGTCGAGCATCGCAATGGGTCCGTGCTTGAGTTCGCCGGCAGGATACCCTTCCGCGTGCAGGTAACTGATTTCCTTCAACTTGAGCGCGCCTTCGAGCGCGGTGGGATAGCCATAGCCGCGCCCCAAAAAGAAACAACTGGTGCGCGTCCAGATTTTTTCGGCGAGGCGTTGCATGTGCGCATCTGTCCCCAGCGCGGCTTGTATCAGGTCGGGCACGCGCGCGAGGTGGTGCGCCAACACAGAACGCTGTGCCTGCTGCATCGTTCCGATGCGCTGCGCCCAATCGAGCGCGATCACGGTGAGTAACAGCACTTGCGCGCTGAACGTTTTGGATGCCACCACGCCGATTTCTGGTCCCACGTTGAGATAGACGGTGGTCGTTACACCGCGCGTGATGGAACTGCCGACCACGTTCGTCAACGCGAGTGTTTGCGCGCCCGCCGCGCGCGCCAGCCGCATTCCTGCGAGTGTGTCCGCCGTCTCACCCGATTGGGTGATGAGAATCGCGAGCGTCGCGCGATCAATCACCGGCGCGGCATAGCGAAACTCGGACGCGATGACGGCTTCGGCTGATACGCGCACCCACTCTTCGATCACGCGCTTGCCGACAAGCGCGGCATGGTACGACGAGCCGCAGGCAATCAAAACGACGCGTCGCACGCGTGCCAGATCGAGCGCGTCCAACTCTGCCACGCGCGCTCCACGTTCATCCACGCGTCCACGCAACGCGTTGGCAAGCGCGGCCGGTTGTTCGTTAATCTCTTTGAGAAAAAAGTGAGGATAGCCGGTTTTTTCCGCCGCTTGCAAATCCCAGGTCACGCGCAGCGGCGCGCGCTCGATCGGCGCGCCTTCCAGTGTGCAGATACGCACCGCGTCGCGCGCGAGCGCGGCGATTTCGCCGTCTTCGAGCAACACCACCTGGCGCGTATGGGGCAAAATCGCGGGAATATCGGAGGCGATAAAGTTTTCGCCGTCACCCAGACCCACAATCAGCGGTGAAAAATGGCGCGCGCCAATGAGCCAATCGGGATTGGCGCGATCCAGAACACCTACCGCATACGAGCCGCGCACGCGCTTGAGCGCGCGTTGCACCGCTTCCAGCAACGCCAGTGGACTCGAGGCGTGATGCAATTCGGCTTCGATGAGATGCGCCAGCACTTCGGAATCGGTTTCGGTGACAAAACAATGTCCCTGCGCGCGCAACTCGTCGCGCAGCGTGGCGTAATTTTCGATGATGCCGTTGTGCACCACGACGATACGTCCTGCGCAATCGGTGTGTGGATGCGCGTTGGTATCGTTAGGCGCGCCGTGCGTTGCCCAGCGCGTATGCCCCAGGCCCACAAAACCGCGCGGCGCATCAGCGGTGACGTGCTCCAGCAGGCGTTGCAATTTGCCTTCGCGTTTGCGAATCACCAGATCGCCATTCGGCGCGCGCACCGCAATTCCTGCCGAATCGTAGCCGCGATACTCGAGTCGGCGCAAACCATCGAGCAGAATCGGCGTCGCGTCGCGCGTGCCGATGTAACCCATAATGCCGCACATTGGGAAACCCTCCTTGAGGAATTTTTGATTGTAGATTTTCGATTGCCGATTCAAATCGCCAATCGAAAATCGGCTTGCCACTGCGCGCGCTTTTGTCGCACCGATCACTCGGCGGTTTTGTACGCGCGCTTGCCACACTCGGAGGGAAAGCCGCGAATTTCGGGGAAAGAGGAAATTCGCGTTGGAGGGAGGTGGCACTCCCTGGAGGCATCCGCTGATCTCTCGATTTTCTCCTGTGCCGTCACAGGATTAGTTCCGTCTCGCGACGGAAAACCTCCGCCTCGTCAATAGAGATTGTAGATCAAATCTCTATCCATGCGCTGGTTCGCTTTCCCACGTTTGTTCGGTGTTCAGTATTCAGTTTTCAGTGTTCAGTGTTCAGTGGTCAGTGGTCATTCGTCCTTCGTCATTCGTCATCTGTCATTTGCTCATTTGCTCATTTGTCATTCATCTTTCGTCCTCCGTCATTTGGCCCATTGGCTCATTGACACATTGGCTCATTGGTCAATAGTCCATTCACCGGGCGTGGCCAGTCGCGATAATAGCCGTGCAATTCGCGCGGCATCAGCGCGGCGATATGCAACATCAATTCGTCTGCCATTGCGGCGATTTGCTCGCGCGTCGGTTTGGGCGTGGTCAGTACGAGCGGTTTGCCGATGCGAATGTACATCCGAGTCGGACACAGGCGCGCGAGGTTGCGCCACAATGCTTTGCCGCCCCACACAGCCACCGGCAACAATGGCGCACCAGAGCGCACGGCAAGCATAATCGCGCCTTCGCGTCCGCGTTGCAGCGCGCCGGTCTCGCTGCGATGTCCTTCGGGCGCAATGACGAGTGCCGCGCCGCTGTGCAAGACGCGCAGCGCGTTCTTGAACGCGCGCACATCTACCTCGCCGCGCCGTACGGCAAACGCGCCATACCAGCGAATGCACGCGCCGAGAATCGGATAATCGAACGCTTCGATCTTTGCCATCGGCACAACTTCGCGCGGCAGATACACGCCCATCAGCACAGGGTCAATGAAACTGCTGTGACTGATGGCGACGATGAGCGCGCCGCGCGCCGGCACATTCTCTACACCCTGTATGTCCACACGCAGGATCGCGCGGAACACCCAACGCAGTGCCCAATTTGCCAGATAGTAAAACCAGGGTCGCGTACGCATCATCATCCCTCAGGACAGTCGCGCGCGGCAATCAGTTGCATTGCCCGCTGAATCACCTCAGGCACACTCAAGCCTGTGGAATCGAGATACACGGCATCATTCGCTTGTTTGAGTGGCGCCACCGCGCGCGACGAGTCAATCTCGTCGCGGCGTCGAAGATCTTGCCGAACCGACTCTAAATCCACGACTTCGCCGCGCGCGCGTCGTTCACGATAGCGACGCTGGGCGCGTTCTTCTTCGGTCGCATCGAGATAGATTTTCAAATCGGCTTCGGGCAAGACGACCGTGCCAATATCACGTCCCACCATCACGATTTGTCCGCGCAAACCGATGCGGCGTTGTTGCTGGGTCAACGCGCGCCGCACACCGGCGTACGCCGAGACCGGCGAGACGTGTGCATCCACCGATGGCGAACGAATATGCCAGGTAATGTCCTGACCATCTGCCAGGATGGTAAACTGCCGACCATCCTTCACGGTCGGTTTCAGAAAATCAATCTGCACTTGCTCGGCAAGTGCGGTGACGGCTGTCTCGTCTTCAATCGGGATGGCGCGCGCAAGTGCTAGATAGGTCACCGCGCGATACATTACGCCGGTGTCAAAGTAGAGATAACCCAGTTGTTCTGCCAGCGCCGCGCCCAGCGTACTTTTGCCTGAGGCGGCAGGTCCGTCAATCGCGATGATAGAAGGAAGCACAGTGTTTTCCTTTACAGGTTGATAGTTGAGCGATTATCTAATATGTGGATTGTACAAGTGTGCGTACTTCGCGGGCTGTCAGCGCGCGCCACTTGCCGACCGGTAAATTGCCCAATTCGATGGGACCGATGCGCACACGAATCAGACGCAAGACCGGATGGCCCACTGCCGCGCAGAGATGGCGGATGTGTCGCTTTTTGCCTTCGTGCAAAACGATCTTGAGCCACGTCTGTCCGCGATCGGCTTGCCCAAAGCGTTGTCGGCGCGCCGCGCGCGCGACGCGATCGGCGCGCAGTTTTTCGCCGGCATACCAGACGCCCTTTTGCAGTCTGGCGAGTGTTGCGTCGTCAGGTTCGCCGGCGACGAGGACGAGGTACTCTTTTTCGTGCGCATAGCGCGGATGGGTGAGACGATGCGCCAGCGCGCCATCGTTGGTCAATAACAACAAGCCCTCGCTGTTCGCATCGAGACGCCCCGCGACAAACAAACGTTCGCGCGTCGGCACAAGGTCAATCGCCAGCGGCTTGCCGCGTTCTTCGTCCAGGTCGCTCAGATAACCGCGCGGCTTGTGGAGAATCACATAGGTCTTTGTTTCGAGGCGAATCGGCACGCCATTCACTTCGATGCGATCGCGCGCCGCATCGGCTTTGGTGCCCAGTTCCGTCACCACCGCGCCATTCACGCGCACACGCCCCGTAACGATCAGTTCTTCGCATTTGCGCCGCGACGCTACGCCCGCGTGCGCCAGAATCTTTTGCAATCGCTCCATCATTCTGACCAAAGACGAAGGACCAATGACGAAAGACCAAAGACGAAGGACCAATGACGAAAGACGAAGGACATTGGTCATTCGTCATTCGTCATTCGTCCTCCGTCATTCGTCATTCGTCGTTCATCCTCCGTCATTCGTCCTTTCCAGCGCGTTCGTCAGCAGCGTTTCGGCTATCGGTTCCAGCGGTGGCAAATCCTCCGTGCTGCGCAGACCAAAGTTTTGTAGAAATTCAAACGTCGTCGCGTACAGAATCGGACGCCCGGCAGTTTCCTGGCGACCCACTTCTTGAATTAGACCGCGCGCGAGGAGCGTTTGAATCACGCCATCGCAATTCACGCCGCGCACGGCTTCGATGGCGGGGCGCGTAATCGGCTGGCGATAGGCGATGATCGCCAGCGTCTCCAGTGCCGCCGCCGAGAGGTGACTGCTGGTGTTCACGCCCAAAAATTTTTCGATGAGGGGCGCCACTTGGGGCGCGGTGACCAGTTGCACCTTGTCGCGCGAGCGTTGCAGGCGAATGCCGCGCGTGGTGTGATCCTGCTTCAACTCGGCGAGCGCGGCTTCCACTTGCTCGGTGTTTACCTCCAGCACTCGAGCAAGCGTCTCAATTGCCACCGGTCCCTCAGCCACAAACAACAAACTCTCGATTAAACTTTTCAACGGCAAGTCTTCGTCCTTCGTCATTCGTCCTTCGTCGTTCGTCATTATACCTCAAGAGCGCGTCCGCACCAAAAGCGCGCCGAGCGCCAGCAACGCGAGCACGCTGACACTTGCGCCAACCCACAGCGAGACGGGACGATACTCGAAAACGATTTCGTGTTCGCCGGGCGGAACGCGCACCGCGCGAAAGATCAAATTCGCGCGCACGAGCGGCACCTCCGCGCCATTGAGCCGCGCCGTCCAGCCGGGATACCACGTATCGGCGAGGACAAGGTAGGCATCTGCGCGCGCAGTCACGGCAATCACCACGCGTTCGGGTTGATAACTGACGATGCGTACCGACTCGTCCGCGCGCTGCGCGCCGCCGGCATCGAGCGGTGTGCCGCCGTTTGCCAAAAGCACCACGCGCGCGGGATCGAAATCGGGGCGTTGCATTTCGGCAAGGGTCTGCCGATCGTTCTGCACGCGCGCGGTGTGCACCAGAAACGCGCGCGGCATCACATCGAGATTCTCGAACACGGCAACCTCGTTCGTCCGATAAGTCAATCGAAAATCACTCTGCCCTGTGAGATCGGCGAGTGAGAACGTGGCGCCGTTCGGCGTGATGAAATGCACACGCTCGACGTACAGCAAACCTTCTTCGATGATGGGCACAATCGTAATGCCGATGAGCGAGCGCGGTTTGCCTTCGCGCGTCAAATCGAACCGCGCCAGAAAGGTGTGTCCCGCGTGCGACTCGGTGGGAAACGCAGAACGCGCGGGAAACGTCGTGGCAATCGGTGGCCTGGAATGCTTGACATCCTTGCGCACATCCGAACGCTCGTACGCCCACTCGGCGGTGTGAATGCCAGCGCGCAAAGGAATCGTCTCGATGCTACCATCTTGCATAAACAGAAGGAGGTGTGCCACGATTTCACCATCGCGCCATTTGACCGATTGGGCGAGTGATGAAGCAACCTCAAGTGTGTTCACCGCTAGCGGTCGAAAAGACGCGTAACGCGAGACGACGCGCGCGGCAAACTCGACAAAGAGATCATCACCCTCCGTTTTTGCATCCACCGGCAACATCTGGGGGCGAATATAGTAGCGCACGTTGAGCAGATTCAGCATCGGCGCGCTGATGAATTCCAGATACTCGCTCGTCAGTTGCGGCATCAGCGGCGTATAGCCGGTCGCGTTCGGTACGCCGTAAATTAGCGATACGTTGGGGTACAAACTTTCGTGCATCGTAATCATCCAGGGGTAAATCCACAAACTGGTCAAGATGCGTCCATCGTGCGGCGAAAGATTGTGCAACACCGCGAGCGTACTCGGCGGACGATAAAAGTCCGCGACCGGCGTCATCGCGTCGTACGTTTTGGTGTACACGGCTGCCCACGCACCCAGATCGAACGCGGTCACACCCAGCACCAGCGCGATCAACGTCGCGCGCGAGAGCAGACCGCGCCGCGCGACCAGAACGATCCACAGCGCGACGAGCGCGAGCACCAGCGGCAGCCACATCCACCACGCCAGCCACGCCTCGAGCGGAATCACGGGAACGCTACTCACGAGTGCCGCGACGAGCAACACCACTACCAGCCAGACAATTTTTTGCGCGCGCGTTAGAGTGTTGTGCTGCGGCGCTCTGGCGCGCGCCAGCCACACATCGAAGGTGATTGCCGCCAGCGACGCGGCGGCAAAGGTGTACCAAAAGAAAAAGCGCGAGGGCACGCGGAAATAGTTAAAGAGCGGGAGGTGCCGCAAACCGCGATAAAAGATGTTCTGATCGCCGAGTCCGAGAAAGAGCGCGACGAGTGCGATGAGGACGAAAAACGCCACGCGCCGATCGCGGCGCAGGAAGGGCGTCGCAAGCGCAAAGACGAGCGGGATCATCCCCACATAGCCAATCACTTCGACCGAAACGCGCGGAAACGGATTGCCCAGCAAAAAGGGATACGCCAGCATCAAATAGTGCGGCAAGCGCAAGGAAAAGGCGTGAAAGAATTGCGGCAAAAGACCCGCCGCGCGATTGCTCACCGTCGAGAGTTCGTACGTGGGCAGCAGTTGCACCGCTGCGACGAGCGCGCCGAGGAGCGCCGCCAGAACGACGATGACCACGCGCAAGGGATCGAAATAGTCCAGCACCCAGCCCACAATGCCGGTCGTCTTGCCGCCCAGTTTTCGCCACACCCGCTGGGTTAGTGTTTCCTCCTCGCTGCGTTTCCAGTTCACCAGCGCGTACAGACACAACAACAGCACGCTCATAAACGCGAATTGCGGATGACCGCCGAACAGTTGAATCGCGATGAAGAGCGCGAGCAAGGCGAACCAGCGGACGCGCGCGCGCGCGTCGCGCGTTTGTTCGTGTCGTTCCCATACCCATAACACCCAGGGCAGCCACGAGGCGGTGGACATGATGCTCATATGTTGCAGGCGCGGCACAAAAAATCCGCCAAAGCCAAACGCGAGCGCGCCCAGACACGCACTCGGTGGTGACAATTTCAGCGCGCGCAAAAAGAGATAGGCGCCCAGCGCGACCCACGCCAGGTGCAGGAGAATATCATAGTTCGTAGCGACATCAATCGGGAACAAGCCGTACAGGATGGGATGCAGCGGATACAGCGCGGCGATTTGCCCTTCGGCGTAGAGGGGAAAGCCGGCGAGCATACGCGGCTCCCAGAGCGGCAAGCGTCCCTGTCGCAACGCCTCGGCGTAGGCAAGATGCGTGGGATAGAAAAACAAGAAAATATCGCCGAAGAAAAAGACTGCCTGGCGCAATGTGGCTTGCCAAAAGTACGCCAGGGGCCACGAGACGAGGAACAGCATCGCGAGAAAATCGCCAGAGTGTCGTGCGAGATGTGTACGAATTTTGTGCGCGAGTATTTTCATCGTGGTGTGGGCGTTGGTGTTGGTGTTGATGCGGGTGTTGGTGTTGGAGTGTAGAAGACAGTTGGAGTCGGTGTGGGTGTCGTCAAATCGGCGAGTGTGACCTGAACCGTATCGGGCACAATGTTCTGGACGCGCAAAGCGCCGGGCACGGCGACCACACGCGGTTTGAGTTGATGCACCCCGGTCGCCAGACCGTTGACATCCACAACCACCTGGGCATCTTCTGCCGCGAGATTTTGCAAACTGGGGAGAGGACCCGAAAGAATCACCTCGACCGAATCGGGAGAGATGGTCGCCGTTTGACCGCGCTTGAGTCCCTGCACCGAAACTTTGCGCCGAATCGTTTGCCCACCCAGCAACGGTGTGACCGAAATTTGTAGGGTCACACCCTCGTTGTTCAAAACGGAAACACCTTCGGGCAAGGAGAGCACCGCTTGTCGGTTAATGTCCATCGTGGCGCCCGTCACATCAATCGGAACGGTCTCGACAAAACCGGGAATCCTTGCCAGAATGTCGGGATTGCCAATAATCGTCACGGTGGATGGGTTGACGACGATGTTGCTAATCCAGTATCCCGCTGCCGCTGTGCCTTTCAAAACGGCCTTGATGGAAACATCCTTGTAACCGACGCGTTGCTCGATGGGCACGCGTACCAGTACGACGGTGGGCGAGATGGTCAACCCACTCACCACATTGCCTTGCGCGTCGCGCGCCTGGACGGTGATTTCGCGTTCGATTGTCGCTTTGGCGCCCCGCAGGTACACATCAGCGGATACTTCGTTGACTCGATTCACCAGAATCGCCGCGCCGCTCACCAGCACTTGCGCGGGGGTGAGACTCGGCGTGCGATAGGTGAAACCAATGGGGGGCGCATCCAGCACGTCACAGCGCACCTCCAGCATACGCGACTTGAACGGCTCAAGGCGCACTTTGACTTCGGAGGGCTCGATTGCCAGAATGGTGACGCGCGGGTCATTGACCTGCACCTGGATCGGTACTTTGTGCTCGCCGACAGCAAGGCGCACCAGATTGGCAGTCGCTCGAAACGAAGAGACGCGTAACTGATCGAAACTGACCTGCGGCGCGCGCACTTTGAGGCGGACCCGCTCGATCGATTGTTCAAAGACGATCAAATCATCGGGGCGTTGCACCAGTTCGATAGGCACGGTATCGAAGAAATAACCTTCGCGACTGGGATTGCTTTCGAGTGTCGCGACGCTCCAGATGACCACTGCGAGTACCAGTGCCATCACGAGTGAAGTGAGATGACTCAGAATCGAACGCAGGACCATCATCGTGCGTGTTTCTCCCTGCTCGTCGTGGTGCGCGGTTGTACCCTGGTGGGTTCGTAAAGTCGGAACAGCAAGCGGCTCAGTTCGCCTTCGTCGAGATGACGGACGAGGCGTCCGTTGTACGCAACGGCGATATGTCCGGTTTCTTCAGAGACGACAATGGCAATCGCGTCGGTGCCTTCGGTGACGCCGAGCGCGGCGCGATGCCGCGTGCCCAACTCGTGGGTCAACGTATCGTTTTCAGACAGCGGCAACATACAGGCTGCCGCCACCACGCGGTCTTCACGAATAATCACGGCGCCATCGTGCAACGCGCTGTTTTTGAAAAAGATGGTGCGCAACAAATCATCCGATAGATGTGCGTCCAACCAGACGCCGGTGTCCACAAAATCCTGCAAGCCGGTCGCGCGTTCGAGTACGATGAGCGCGCCACAGCCCTGTTCCGATAATTGACTGGCGGCGCGGACCAGCGTGTTGATCGTCTGGGCAGCCGAAGCGTGGCGGCGCGTCAACAGCATCCCGGGCCGCCCCAGGCGTTCCAGCGCGCGCCGCAGTTCGGGCTGAAAGATGACGGGAATAGCCACGAAGAGAGCCGGGAGGGAATTCCGCACCAGCCAGTTGAACGCGGTGAGTTGAAAGACACTGCTCGCCAGAATGGCGAGCAGGATGAGGATGACGGTGCCACGCAACAACGTGACGGCGCGCGTGCCCTGCATAAAATAAAACAGCCCGTAGAAAATCAAGGCAACCAGAAAAATATCCAGAACGCTCGAAAACGTCAAATGACCGAGTAATTCGGAAAGCGTGTTCCACACGACGGCTTACCTGCCGATTTGTTGCAAAAGTTTCTTGTACTCTTCGACCTGTGGTGGATTGAGGGCGATAATGTGACGAATAATCTCTGCGGCGGCGCGCTTGTTGCCCAGACTCAACTGCGTTTCGCCCAGCGCGTCCAGCAGCGCCACCGCGCGCTCCACTTCTCCTTGTGCGCAATAATGTTCCGCCAGTCGTTTAGTCAAAGCAATTTCCGCCGGATAACTCTGGATGAGGGCTTCGAGGACATCGGCGATCTTTTTAGGCTCGTTGCGTTTTTGATAGCGCGTCAACAACGCTTCGAGATCGCGCAGCGCGGCGCTGGTTTGCCCCAGACGCAACTCTAAATCCACGATGTAAAAATGGGCGCGCTCGTCTTCGGGAGAGTGTTGATGAATGTCTTGATACACGCTCAACGCGCCAGCAAAATCGTTCTGCCGCGTGCGAATCTCGGCGAGACGATGTTGCAAGGTCAACACGGTTTTGCTGCGATACCCCGCGCGGTTTGCCACGCGCAACCCTTCGGCGAACTTTTCCGCTGCTTTGCCAATCTGGTTTACGCGCACGAAACTTTCGCCCAACTCCAGGTATTGCTCGACGGCTTCTTCGATACGCTGTTGTTGCACCAGCAGGTCAATCAACTTGGCGCGCGCGCTGACATCTTCGGGCACGATTTTCAAGGCGTTCCGATACATCGCTTCGGCGCGTTTGAAATCGCCCTGAATCGTACACAGTTCCGCCAGAGTCTGATATTTGGCGTTCGCTTCACTCAACCGATTTTGCTTGACCAGAATCTCAGCGAGCCGAATGTGCGCGGGCAAATAGGTCGGCGCCAATTCAATGGCGTACATACATTCTTCACTTGCCGCATCGAATTTCTCGCGACGGAGATACTCGTGCGCGAACGCCAGTGTCTCTAACACGCGGTCTGCCTGCTGCACCTCGAGGGCTTGAGCCAGACTGATCTGCTCGCCCTCTTCCTTAATCGTTTCGATGCGCTGACGGAATTGCTGGACTTTGTCTTCCCATCCTTTGCTACTCAGAAACTCTTCCAGCGCGCGACTGAACTCCTCTGCTTGCGCGCGGTTGCCTTGCACCGCATAACTTTCGGCTAATTCTTCGTACACGCGAATCAAATCGTCCACCTGATCGCGGCGGACACTGCTGAGGTCAACGATCTTGACCACCTGGAGAAAATGCTCCAGCGCGCGTTCGATTTTACCTTGGGCGCGATAACATTGTCCTAACGCGTAATGACTGGCAAGCGTATAATGCGGGTCGTTGACTGTTTCGGCGAGGAGGTGAATTGCCTCGTCATAGCGCATTGTTTCAAAGTACAACAGTCCCAGGTTGAATTTGATTTCGGGACGTGTTACACCTTGTGCCATCAACGTGCGATACGCGTCAATCGCATCGTGAACGCGATGGCGCATTTGCGCATCTACTGCCCGCGCGATGAGCGCGTCCACTTCGGCTTGATCAATTCCACTGCGCGCGACTTGCCGGCGCTCCTCTTCTGCGGGCATCTCGTGCGCGTCCAGTAACGTCTCCGCCAGTCGGGCGAGGGCCGTCTTTTCTGCCGCGTCAACCGGACTCAGTGTGGTAGTGGTCGGAGCTGGCTCGCGCGGAACCAACTCGTCAAGAAAAGCGCGAATCGTCTGATCGTGAGGCGACACCTGCAAGGCTTGTTCGGCAAGTTGTTGCGCCTTGACCCTGTCCCCGCGCGCGCGATGGATTTTTGCCAGCGCGAGGTACTCGTGCGCCGCTGCCGCGAATTGTCCGCTCCGTTTGTACGCTTCGATGAGTTTTTGATGAACGTCGGTGCGCTCTGGTTCCAGTTCCGCCGCCTTGCGCCACGCTTCGATAGCCTGCGCCAGCGACTGCTGCGCGGCATACATTTCCGCCAGTTGAAGGTACACGCTGGCGGCTTCGGCGTGGCGTTGCAACTTGTCCAGGACTACTGCCACGCGCGTCAGCGGTGCCGGGTCCTGGGGTTGGGCTTGAACGAGATGCCGATATTCGCGCAGCGCGCTTTCCCATTGCCCCAATTGCTCGAGCGCGTGGGCAAGACTCAGGCGGATGTGCACGTCGTTGGGAAACTCGGCCAGAGCGCGCCGATACTCGGTCACGGCTTTAGCCCATTGACCGTCCCAGGCGGCATTATGCCCTTTGGTCACAGCATCGTTAAAGACGGTTCGATTTCCCGGCATAGATACTCAACACGGGTATCAACGTGTGTGCCATTGAGAGCCTATTCACGCGCGACGACGCGTCCTTGTGGTCTTGGTGAGTAATGTGACGAGAATCGCTTTTTGCGCGTGCAGACGATTCTCGGCTTGATCAAAGACGACCGAGTGCGGTCCATCCATCACCTCATCGGTGATTTCCTGCCCGCGATGCGCGGGCAAGCAATGCATCACAATCACTGTGGGTTTGGCAAGTTTGACCAGCGCGGCATTCACCTGATACGGTGGAAAGATTTTCGCGCGCGTGGCGGCTTCGGCTTCTTGTCCCATACTTGCCCACGTGTCGGTGTAGAGCACATCGGCATCGCGCGCGGCGGCTTTGGGGTCCACGAACAATTCCACGCTGCCACCGGTTTGCTGTGCCAGCGTGCGCGCGTGCGCCACCGAGGGCTTGTCCAGCGCGTATTCGGATGGAGAAGCGCAAACAAAGTGCGCGCCGCTCAGCGCGCAGGCAAACATCAAAGAGCGCGCCACATTGTTGCCATCTCCCAAGAAAGCCACCTTGAGTCCCTTCAACTTGCCACAATGCTCGCTGATGGTCAACACATCGGCAAGGGCTTGACACGGATGTTCGTGATCGGAAAGCCCGTTGATGACAGGCACGCGCGAATACTCTGCCAGTTCGACCACGTGCGAGTGTGCAAATACGCGCGCCATAATCACATCCACATAGCGTGAGAGCACGCGCGCCACATCGGCGATGCTTTCGCGTTGTCCCAAGCCAATCTCGTTCGGCGAAAGATAGAGTGCCTGCCCCCCCAGATGCAACATGGCCATATCGAACGAGACGCGTGTACGCAACGAGGGCTTTTGGAAAATCATTCCGAGGGTCTTGTTTTTCAAGAGGGGTTTGTTACCGCCACGCTTCCACTCGGTTTTTAGTTTCCGCGCCAGCGTGAGCAGTTGCTCGAGTTCGCGGGGCGCAAGTTCTGCCATTGCAAGGTAATGTTTCATAAGCCTCCGTATTAGATTGCAATGATGCGTGCCTTGATGGCAACGGCATTGATTTCTAGCAAGCCGACTCCACCAAGACTACCGCGACGTGGCAACAGGGTCCCGGGGTTGAACAACAACGTGTGACCATGCATTTTGATATACGGGATGTGACTGTGCCCAAACACAATCACATCCACATCGTTGAACTGACGCATCACATAACTGAGCAACAGGGTCATTCGCCAGCGCGGATTCAGCGCCAACTTGAGGCGTCGCATCAGGTTGCCTTCCCAGGCGCGCGAGCCATGCACAATCCCGACGGCGCGTCCTCCGAACGTCAGGCGTTGTCGTTCATCGAGGTAATGCCGTACCTGCGCGCTATCGTGCTCGCCACAGACGGCAAACGTCTGGGCGATCGGTTCCAGTTGTTGCAGTACCGACAAATCGGTTACATCGCCGGCGTGCAAGATTAAATCCACACCGTTGAGTACCTCCAGCGCGCGCGCGGGCAGTGCCGGTAGAATATCGGGAACGTGCGTGTCTGCCAGAACACCGATTTTCATCGTAGCGTTGTCCAGAGTGAGATGCTTACCACGAGCATCGTTGCCAGTACGTAGGATTGCACCTGTTGGACGTATTCGCGCGCGGCACGCTCGCTCCAAAAGCGTATTTGCCACAAGAGTTGCGCTACTAGTGCCATTGCCACCAGCGCAGCCTGAACTGGCGCATAACTGGCAAAGAGGGTAAAAAGAATCGCCAGTTGGGCGCCATTGCTCCACAGCGGCCAGGGTTCCTGGCGGGCGTGCAGCAGACCTAACAGCGCGCGATATACGATGGTGAAGAGCAAAACAAAAAAGAGCGCGCGGTATGAAAAATACTCGAACGCACTTTGCGCGATGAGCCAGGGCAAGGCCATTTCGATGAGGGCACGTAAACCCAGGGTGTGCTTTTCACTCACCTGGCCTTCAATCAACGCCAGAATCAACGCGGTCAGCGTCAGTGCGAGCGTGATCGGATTGAACAGGGCGGCAAGGCAAACCGCGAACAACCCGGCAATCAACATGCCGATAATTTCGGAATCAATGAGGGGCCAGATCACATTGCGCACGAGCATCACGCGCCGATGGAGGGCTTGGCCCAGACGCGCCCACCGACTCCCGGGCATCTCGTCGGGGAGCATATACCAGATGCGCGCGCTGGCAAGGTTGCGCGGCAGCGCCACGCGCCAATCGGCATGTAACCACAGGGCTCGCCATGCGCCGATCAACACATCACACAGCAGGACGACCAGAATGAGGACAACCCACGAACGCCAGTGTCCTTCCAGTCCACCAGCGGCGATGGCGCCGCACAGCGCGGCAGTCGCGGGTCCCACCAGAGTCAATGGACGTGTGGGACGCACCTCCAGCGCGAACAAACGCCCCAGCACAGGACGGGTAGGATAGGCAGACTCGTCCATCACGGTCTATGATACCACAACGACGGTAAATGAGCAAATGACGATGACGAATGGGTGTATTTCAGTTTGGGGGCAAATTGCAAACCGCATGCCACATTTCATCAAACCGACCGCTGAGCAGTGCCGTGCGGATCGGCAGGAGGTTCTCAGCACCTGAACGACTCC
>DAOTYB010000299.1:0-5744 GCA_034435315.1 Anaerolineae bacterium
TTGTTCCCGTAAAGACGAAAGATTTTTCGCCCCTACAACGACGCGAAATTCAGGCTCTGGCATTAGCCGTCGGTTTCTAACTGACAGCGAGCGATGCCAGTGGCTGAGTAGTAACAAAATCTTTGGATTAGGAGGCGCGTTTCGAGCAATGTTTTTTCTACCGAGTCATTACAGAAATCCGGGAGACAGACGAAAAGTGGTAGCAAATTCACTGGCATTGCTAAACAACGACGAGTACGATATAATCACCTTGCTCATTTCTAACGCAAGGAGAGAACAAAATGGTAGAAAATTCGTACCGCACCATCAAATTGCTCTTGTCGAGTACTGAGGCGGCAGAGTTACGTCAGGGACTCGACCTCGTGAAAAAAGAAATTGCGCGCGTCGGTACAGAGCAAGCGCGTCCGCTGTTCGAAATGGTCTCGGCTATCTTTTATATTGACCCGTTCGATCATCCTGAACTGGTGCCGATTCTTGACGAGGCGATCAGTCTGGTGGTAGGCTTTGGCGATTGGGTGATTCCGATTCTCATCGAACGACTTGACGCAGGCGATCTCAAAGCGCAGTGGGCAGTGGCAAACGCGCTGGGACGTATCGGCGCGGATGCCATCAAACCGCTGATGCTCGAATACGCTTCCACGACCGATCCCACACGACGCTCGTTCATCCTGTACACACTCGGCAAAATCAAATCGCCCAAGATTGTACAAGCCGCGCCGCTTGCGCTCGAAGCGGCTCAATCGCCTGATCGGGAACTGCGCGACACGGCGACGCGCGCGCTCGGTAAATTCGCTGAATCCATTCCACCCGAAAATATGTCGGACGAGTTGCGCGCTCAGTTCCGCGAACGTCTGCACGCGAATCTTTCGGATCCTTACGCGAGCATTCGCGCCAAAGCGATTCGCAGTCTGGGCAAACTCGCCAAGTACGGTCATATGACTCCCGCCGAACGCGCGCAACTCAAGGTCATCTGCGAGCGCGCGCTGGGTACGGACGAGCACGCCGAATGGGATCGCGCCTACATCGTACGAAAAGAGGCAGAGGAAGCACTGCGATACGTGTGAGTCAACAAAAAAACACTCCGCGCCACGCGGAGTGTTTTTTTATTTCCCATTCTACCGTGCATCTGTCTCCATATGACAATTCTTGTACTTTTTGCCACTGCCACACCAACACGGATCATTGCGCCCAAGTTTCTGTCCTGCCGGCGCGCTCACGGGCTTGCGGGGTGTGACCACCGACGGCTGACCGCTGACCGCCGCTTTCTGCGTGCTTGAGACCACTTGCCGTCCACCGCTCTCTTTTGACGGGTGACTGGTGACTGTTGTCTGACGACTTGCGGTCGTTGGTCTGCGGTCTGCGGTCGTAGCCTGGATGGCTTGTCGCGCCTCACGATCGCGCGCTTGACTCTCCAGACGTGTCAACCCGCGATATTGATACGTGAACAAGTACGTGACCACTTGCGAACGAATCCGCGCGTACAAATCCTGGAACATGGCAAAGGCGCGGCGTTTGTATTCGACGAGCGGATCGCGCTGTCCAAACGCTTGCAAGCCGATACCCTCGCGCAGTGCTTCAATCGCCGTGAGATAATCCACCCACTGCAGCGAGACGACACTGAGCATCAACTCGCGCAAAAGGTCATTGAACGCTTGCACACCGCCGCGCAAGGGAACCAATTGGTCGAGCGATTGGTTCCAGTATTCGGAAATCTCCTCGCGCAATTTATCGCGATCGCGCGGGACATAGGTTGCCGCGAGATGCACCCAGGGAAAACGTGGCACCAACACATCCACCCGCCGATGCGTACGCGCATCGAACAGCGTTTGCCGCGTGTGCGACAGCATAAACAAGTGAAATGCCAGACGCGTCCCCTGACGATCTTCGGCTGATTTGATGCGTTCACCGATTTCGCGCTCGATCTCAGCGAGGTGTTTGTTCGCTTGCCGCGTGTACGCCTGCTCGAGCACCGCAGCCAGTTCCGCGCGCAGTGCATCGAAATTCAGGTGACCGTTCGGCTCCCAGCGAAATTCAAACGCTTGATTCGCGCGTTTGGCGACGCGTCGCGCAATTTGATCCACCACCCGCGCATCGAATGCTTGCCGCGCCGCGTCGAGAATCGCGCGTTCGCTCAATTCCATGCCGCGTTCGAGGCGCACATCGAGAGGCATTCCAATCGCCTGACTGATGCTTTGCGTCGCGGTACGCACATCGAGCGCGCGCTGTTGCTCTTCGGCTTCTTGTCGCAGTGTCGTCAACGTGTTCTTCGCCACATCTTCCAACTCGTCCCATTTGGCACGATACTCGGCTTCAAACTGATTGACCACTTCGGGCACGATTGCCTGAACGAGAAAATCGCGATGCAGTTCCATAGCGCGCTGCACGGCATCCAGAATTTTTGGCACGTCGGGTGATTCACCCAGCGCGCGCAGGACAAGCGCGAGCGAGTAGGGGGGCCACAAATCGTTTTCGGCACGAGCAAAGCCGGGCATCAATGCGTCGAGGTGGGTCAGCAAGCGCGCTTCGGCATACTCGGTCTCTCTGGCGTTCTCTGCCAGAAGGCGCGCGATCTCTTCCTCGAACCAACTGCGCACATCGTCACGCAAATCGGCTTTGGTGAGAATGCGATAACGTTGACCGTAGATGATTTCGCGCTGCTTGTTCAGCACGTCATCGTATTCGAGCAGGTGCTTGCGGATGTCAAAGTTGTAACTTTCCATTTTGATTTGCGCCTGCTCGATGGCTTTGGTGACCCAATCGTGCTCAATCGGAATGTCTTCAATCCACACACGATCCATCAACCCTTTGCCGCCCATCCGCCGCATAATTTCATCTTCGAGTGAAACGTAAAAGCGCGATGAGCCGGGATCGCCCTGACGACCCGAGCGGCCGCGCAACTGATTATCAATGCGGCGCGCCTCGTGCCGTTCCGTACCGATGACGCGCAAGCCGCCGAGTTCGCGCACTCTGGCGCGCTCGTACATATAGCGTTGAAAACGTTCGACGTGTTCTTTGTCGAGTTCGTAATCCTGCGGTGGAATTTTGGCGAGTGCCTCGGCGATTTGATCGAAGGTCAAATTGTACGGATCAACGCCGTGTCGTCGCAAGATACGCCCGATTTCGTTGAGCGTCTCCTCGCGCAGTTCGCCGCCCAGTTTGATGTCCACGCCGCGACCCGCCATATTCGTCGCGAGGGTGACCGCGTGCAGTTCACCCGCGCGCGCGATGATGCCGGCTTCTTTTTCGTGTTCTTTCGCATTCAGAACCGAGTGCGGAATTCCCTCGCGCAAGATTTTTGCAATCGCCTCCAGATTTTCGATGCCGAAAATTTCGCGCGTCGCGTCGGCGTTCTCTGGCGCGAGTGGATCAGCGTTGATACCGAGTTTCTTCGCCAGACGCGCCACATCCTCAGCGCGCAGGAACAAGCGTTTGACGATAATATCCAGATCGGACGCGCGTACGCGATGCTCGGCGCGCACTGCATCCACATCCCCCAGCAAGTCAATGAGCGCGCGATTGACGTTGTTCAGTTCATCGCGCGAGAGGCGCAGTTCGTTGTACACCTCGAACGCGAGTTCGAGCGGCACGCCAAAGCGCGCGGCGATTTTGGCGAGATCGTCTGGATGCGCGACAATTTCGTCGCACAACGCGCGCGCGCCCTCGAGGCGCAAACCGCGCTCTTCGAGTCGCGCGGCAAAGCGTAGATCGCGTTCGTGCAACGCTTCGAGTTCCTTGAGTTCGCGGTCACTCAGTTTTTGCGCCGCGCCGCGTTTGCCGATTTGTTGCCGGGCGCGCAGGAGATCGCGCGCGGACATTTGGCGCGCCGCGTGGATTACCGCGTCCAGATCGTAATCGTGGAACAGACGCGAGGACAACGCCTCTTCGTAATTCTCTGGCGTCTCATCGAGCGAGCGCGACAGAATCAGTTTGAGTGTAGTGCGTTGTTTATCGTCCAGATCATCGCGCGTTTCGATGACGCCTTGCAAGAGTCTGGCGCGCGCGAACAAATCGAGTTTATCGGCGGTAAAGCGTTTGCTCAAGCGTTCGGACTGTTCCACCGAGGTCGTGCCGAGAAGAAGCGGTTGACCGCGCGTGTAGGTTTGCGCGACTTCGATCGTCACCGCGCGCCATTTGGCTTCTTCGTTGCGATAGACCAGATCGGGTTGGTCCACGCGAATCATCGGCTTGTTCGTTGGAATGACGACGACGTTCAAGCCGTACACTTTGTAGAGTTCATCCTCTTCGGTCTTGGCGGTGCCGGTCATTCCCGCGAGTTTTTTGTAGAGGCGAAAATAATTTTGCAGCGTGATGGTCGCGTACGTCACCGATTCGGGTTG
The DNA here is from genome assembly GCA_034435315.1 of Anaerolineae bacterium. Classification (GTDB taxonomy): domain Bacteria; phylum Chloroflexota; class Anaerolineae; order UBA4142; family UBA4142; genus VGOB01. The sequence continues at coordinate 4,338 of DAOTYB010000299.1, forward strand.
AATCGGCACACCCTCTTTCGCTTCGACGGCTTGATGCAAACCGTCCGACCAGCGTCGCCCGGGCATCAAGCGTCCCGTAAATTCGTCCACGATGATGACCTGACCTTTGCGGACGATGTAATCCTTGTCGCGTTTGAAAAGATACTCGGCTTTGAGTGCGGCTTCGAGGTGGTGCATCAATTTGGCTTGTTGCGGATCCACCTCTTCAGGACGCTCAGGATTGGTGAGTGGTTGTCCCAGCAGTTCTTCCACGCGATCGTAGCCGGCTTCGGTCAGCGTGATGGTGCGCGTGCGATGGTCAATCGTGTAATGATCGGGCGAGAGTTTGCGGACAATCTCGGCAAGGCGATAGTACTCTTCCGAGGCTTCACCCGCGGGTCCCGAAATGATGAGCGGCGTACGCGCCTCGTCAATCAGGATGTTGTCCACTTCGTCCACGATGGCATAGTACAACTCGCGCTGCACGCGATCTTCGAGCCGCCACGCCATATTGTCGCGCAGATAGTCAAAGCCGAATTCGCTGTTGGTGCCGTAGGTGATGTCGGCACGATACGCCTCGTGGCGGTCGCACACCCGCAGGAAATTCATCTCGCGTGTGGGCGCCTGGAAGGTAGGGTCGAACATCAGGGCTTTGCGTTCATCGCCTTGTTGCAATGCCGCCACACTCAAACCGAGTGCGTGGTAGATGGGACCCATCCATTGAGTATCGCGTCGCGCGAGGTAATCGTTGACGGTGACGAGATGCGCGCCGCGTCCCAGGAGCGCGTTCAGGTACAGCGGTAGCGTCGCGACGAGGGTTTTACCTTCGCCGGTTTTCATCTCGGCGATTTTGCCTTCGTGCAATACAATGCCACCGATGAGTTGCACGTCAAAGTGGCGCAAGCCAATCGTGCGGATGCTGGCTTCGCGCACGCAGGCGAACGCTTCGGGCAAGATCTCGTCGAGCGCGGCGCGTTCCGCGTCGAGCAACGCTTTTTCGGCTTGCTTGAGTTGTTCTTCCAGCACAGGACGCGCGTCCGTGTCTGCCACCGCGAATTGTTCGCGCAGTTCGTTGACGCGCGCGCGCGGTGCGCGCAGCGCGTCGTTCAAGCGCGCTTTGAACTCGTCGGTTTTCGCGCGCAGTTGCGCGTCGGTGAGTTTTTGGATTTGCGGTTCCAGCGCGTTGATCTTGGCAACCATCGGCTGGAGTCGCTTGATTTCTTTTTCGTTCGGGTCGCCGGTGAGGCGGGTGTATAGGGTTTTGAGCATATCGGAATCGTTATCCTTGAATCTCAGGTGTTTGCGTTCCTACAATGCTCTGTTGCAAACATGAGATAGATATGGTAAATTAGCAAACATGAACCAACGAGAGAGTCGCTACGTCAGAATTGCTAGGATCGCCTATCGCTTGACCCAGAAAGTATTACC
>DAOTYB010000300.1:0-2419 GCA_034435315.1 Anaerolineae bacterium
TCTTGACGTGCACCGCGTACCAGCGATACGGCGTAAAACCAAACTTGCCGTACCACTCGACGAGATTAGTCCAATCAATGATGCACCCGCGCACGCCGCGCTCGCGCAAGTACACCAACCCCGCATCGAGGAGCGCAACGCCGTACCCCTTGCCTCGCACTGCCCGGCTCACTCCAATCGAACCGAGTTGACCCCACGGACGCGGAAGGCGGTGCGGGTAGTACTGCTCGATGGGACGCTCGGAATCCTCGAACGTGAGGCGCACGGTGCCGTCAATGCCGCGCGCCGTTTGCAAGACGAGATAATCCGACCAGCGTCCACGCGCGCGCAAAAATTCCTCGAACTCGAAACGCCAGCGATCGGGAAATTCGCGCCACAAAAATTCAAGGATCGCGTTAGCATCGTCAGGGGTGGCTGGACGAATCGTTGCGTCGTTGGTTCGTTGGATTGTTGCGTTGTTGGTTCGTTGTGTTGTTGCATAGTCGCGCAGATCACGCGCGAGGTCGCATACGCGCGGCTCGTTGAGGCGCGGCGCATAGCCACGCGACTCGAAGAATTTTATGCTGGCGAGTTCAAGCGGATAGCCTGGCACAAAGTAGCGCAGTCCACCGCCGAGACGCGCGCGCGTGCACCCTTGTTCGCGCAACCACGCTTCTGCCCACATAAGCAGCGCGCTTCCGATGCCGCGACGTTGATGCGTCGGCGCAACCGCCAGCGCGTCAATCCAGCCGACCTCGCGCGGCGAAGTTTGCGGATCGTCGGGGAGCGCGCTGGCAAGCACAACGCCAACAGGTTGATCGTTTTCGAGTGCGATTCGTCCGGCTTGCACGGCGCCGGTTGCCGGGCGTGTGTTGTACGCCGCGAAACGTTCGTTGATGGCAAGGTCGTCGCCGCACGCGGCGTTCCAGAGCGCGATGAGCGCGGGAAGGTGAGTGGAGGGGTTGAAGGGGATGAGGGACATAGGCAGTTGGCAGGAGGCGGGAGGCAGGAGACGTGAGACGTGACAATCTCACGTCTCACATTTCGCGTTTCACCAGAGTTCGACCGGCAGTTTGCCGCGCGCGGGAATTTTGCCGGTGAGTACTTCAGCCAGCGCGTCGAGCATCGGTGGGTTGGCGCCGTAGATGGCAAGGTACGTTGGGACGCCGGGAAACGCGCGCAGATCGTACGGCGAGCGCGCGGCAACGACGATGAGTGGTGCGTTGGCTTTGAGCAGCGCGTTCACCAAATCGGCTTGCGTGCGATTCCTGGCGACATCGCTCGTGAGGACGATGACTGTGCGTCCTTCTGCCGCGTTGACGACCATCGTGATTTCGCTTGTGGTTGGTTGGGCTTTGACCTGCAACGTCATCGCGCCGAGCCGTTGTCCCAGCCCGTACGCGCAGGTCTCGACGACGAGGAGTTGCGTGCCGGGTTTGAGTGGCACGCGTTGCGCCTCGTCACGCACCAGCGTCACCGCCTGACGCGCGACCTCGCGCGAAATGGCTTTAGTTTCTGGCAAGCCGACTCGCGCCTCTGGCGTTCGTCCTTCGTCCTTCGCCATCAACCCAAACTGCGCTTTGACGCGCAAGACGCGACGCAACGCTTCATCCACACGCGCCTCGGGAATCTCGCCGCGTTTCACCGCATCCACCAGCGCGGCGTGCGCCTCGCGATGCATCGCATAGCCGGTCTGAAAGAGCAACACATCGGCGCCGGCGCGGAGCGCGGCGACCGCTGCGCGCGGTGCGGGATAGCCACTGGTCGCGAGCGCGCCCATCGTCAGTTCGTCCGTCATTATCAGACCGTCGTAGCGCATTTCATCACGCACGAGTCCGGTGAGGACGCGCGGCGAGAGAGTGGCGGCAAGGCCCGGCGTTGGGTCAATCGCAGGGAAGGTGATGTGCGCGGTCATAATGCCTGCGACGTTCGCGCGCATTGCCGCGCGAAACGGCACCAACTCGACGGCATCGAGGCGCGCGCGATTGTGCGGCACGGTAGGCAACGCGACGTGCGAATCTATCGCGGTGTCGCCGTGACCGGGAAAATGTTTACCAATCGCGATGATGCCGGCGCGTTGCAGCGTTTCGATGTACGCGACGCCGTACGTCGCCACGCGCGCCGGGTCAGCGCCAAACGAACGGGTGCTGATGATCGGATTATCAGGGTTGTTGTTCACGTCGAGATCGGGCGTAAGGTTGATGTTGAAGCCGAGCGCGTTCAGTTCGTCGGCAAGCGCGCGCGCGATGCGGCGCGCGTGTTCCACATTGTCGGTGGCGGCAACTGCCATTTGTCCGGGAAATTCGGTAAAGCCGCGATCTTCGCGCAGGCGCGCGACGACGCCACCTTCCTGATCAACAGCGATGAAGAGGTCGGGCAAGCCGCTGGCGCGCGCGGCGGCTTGCAAATCGGCATTGAGTTGTGCCACCTGTTGCGGCGA
>DAOTYB010000301.1:0-2211 GCA_034435315.1 Anaerolineae bacterium
CGCGCGCTTCGAGTGTCGTCGGTGCAACTTCGCGCGCTTCGAGTGTCGTCGGTGCAACTTCGCGCGCTTCGAGTGTCGTCGGTGCAACTTCGCGCGCTTCGAGTGTCGTCGGCGCGATTGTTGGCGCGATTGTCGGCGCGGTTGCGGTTGGAGGTGTCTTTGGCGCGGCGTCGCGCGTTTCGGCGCTGGGTGATGCAACAGTTTCGATTGCCTCGCGCGGCGGATAGCCCGGAATCCAGCGCGTGCCGTCGTACACATACCAACGACCGCTTTGTGCTCCTAGCATCCACCAGCGGCCTTGCTTGTCCTGAAAACGCAGTTTTTGAACCTGGGCTTTGAAGGTTTCTTCACTGATCACACCGACCTCCAGTTTGCCCTTGAGTTCAAAAAACGTACGTTCCATTTCTTCAACGATCATTCAACGCTCCTCGTTCCTGCTACGCATTGCGCGGACAAATGCGTGAAAAATTCCCAGCATTCGCGGGTCATCGTCAATCATCCATTCGGGATGAAATTGCACAGCCAGTGCAAAATGGTGGGCGTGGTTGGCTTCGATGCCTTCGATGATGCCATCGGGCGCGCGCGCGGTGATGCGAAAACCGGGGGCAAGGTGTTTGATGGCTTGATGATGCAGACTGTTCACTTCTAGCTGAGTGGTGCCGAGCGCGCGTGCCAGATGCGAATCGGGTTCAATCGAGATAGCGTGGGCGCGAAAGGCGTACGGATTGCCTTGCACGTGCGGGTGCGGCAGCGCGTTCGGCACTTGAGTTGCAATGTCCTGATAGAGTGAGCCGCCGGCGGCAACGTTGAGGAGTTGGATACCACGACAGATGGCGAGAATCGGCAGGTGTTGCTGAAGTGCCCAGCGCGTGAGGCGCAACTCGGTGGCATCGCGCGCCGGATCAATCTCACCACAGTACGGCGCCACCTCTTCGCCGTACTCGTGCGGGTGAACGTCCACACCCCCTTGCAAGAGCAAGCCATCCAGCCGCGCGAAAATCGCGCCGAGGGTGTCCTCGTTGAGATTCAACGGAATCAACACCGGCGCGCCACCCGCCAGATCGAGCGCGCGCGTGTACGTGGCGAGCGCGCTATAGTGGGTAAGGTCTCCGTCAACCTGCGTGCTGGTGGGAATACCGATGAGTGGTTTCATCAGTTTCCTCATCGCACCGGATTGCGCAAGCGTCCCAGTCCTTCGACCTCCACTTCGACGACGTCGCCGGGTTTGAGATACACGGGTGGTTGGCGATAATGCCCCACACCGCTGGGCGTGCCACTCGCGATAATGTCGCCGGGCATCAGGGTAATGCCGTGCGAGATAAACGAGACGAGTTGCGCGACGCCACTAATCATATTTGCCGTGTTCGAGTCTTGACGGAGTTCCCCATTGACCCAGGTGCGAATCGCCAGATTCTGCACATCGGCAATCTCGTCACGCGAAACGATGTAGGGACCGATGGGGCAGAACGTATCGAGCGATTTGCCGCGCGTCCACTGCCTGGCGCCCTGTTCGTCGAACTGGAGATCGCGCGCGCTCACATCGTTCACATTGCAATAGCCAAACACAAACTCGAGCGCTTCGGCTTCCGAGACGCGCCGCGCGCGCTTGCCGATCACAATGCCCAGTTCGCCTTCATAGTCCACCTGTTGCGTGAGGGTGGCATCCCAGGTGATCGCTTCGTCGGGACCGATGATCGCGCTGGGGAATTTGGAAAAGAGCACCGGGTAGGCAGGGCTTTCACCGACATGTTCGCGTCGGTGTTCGGCATAGTTCAAGCCGATGCCAATCACTTTGGATGGATTGCTCAGCGGTGCAAGGAGAGTGACGTTCTCCTGACGGAACGAAATTCCATCCATCAAGCGATGCCCGAAAAATTCGAGCGTCTCTTGCGCGGCTTCCCACGCGCTTTCGCCTTGCCGCAGAAAATCGAGCACATCGTTTGCCAGATATCGGGCTTCCATACCGCGTGAAGCCAGAAAGAGCGCGCGCGCCAGATTCAGATCAATGGCCATCTCGCCATGCAGCGCGCCCCAGTGAATTTGTCCACCAGCGACAAAGGTGATGAGTTTCATGGGTTTCCTCTTTGTAACTGCTCAGCCCGGGTTCACTCGCTGTCAGTGAGAAGCCGACGGCTAGCGTAAGCCGATGACTGAGCCTGAATTTCGCCGTCGTACCCCCGGGAAAACCCCACTCATCCCCCTGCCCCCTTC
>DAOTYB010000302.1:0-5448 GCA_034435315.1 Anaerolineae bacterium
GGAATCAAGGGAGGGTGGAGGTGGCGGGCGAAGCCGCCCGCCACCTCCACCCCCTCACCCCCTTCTCTTCCCGCCACGCGGGGAGAGAAGGGGGCAGGGGGATGAGTGGGGGCAAGCCGTACTGTGCAAACCAGAATGAAAGTTTGCGCCCGTTGAAGATATACGAAATGGGGACGCTGCGCGTTAGGCGCAGGTCCCCCGGAGACAGATGCAGCGCAACATCATCACGAGGAGCATCCTACTTTTTATCCTCTGCGGGTGTCGCAAAAATCATTCGCCCTTGATTCGTCTGGAGCATTCGCGTCACCGTTACATCAATCGTGCTGCCGATGAATCTTTTGCCATTGTCAATCACTACCATCGTGCCATCGTCCAGATAGCCGACGCCCTGCCCCAACTCTTTACCTTCCTGTACGACGCGTACACGCATTCCTTCACCGGGCAAGACGACAGCGCGCACCGCATTCGCCAGTTCGTTGATGTTGAGCACCCGCACACCTTGCAGTTCGGCGACGCGGTTCAGGTTGTAATCGTTGGTGACAATCGGGCAATGCAGATTTTTGGCGAGTCGCACTAACTTGTCATCAACGCTGTGGACATCTTCCACATCCAGATCGGTGATGCGAATCGGCACGATGGATTCTTTCTGCAACTTGTTCAACATTTCCAGACCGCGTCGTCCGCGATTGCGTCGCAGGGGGTCGGCGGAATCGGCAATGTGTTGCAATTCCTGCAAGACAAAGCGGGGAATCATCATCGTACCGTCAATGAACCCTGTGCGCGAAATATCGGCGATGCGTCCATCAATGATGACGCTCGTATCGAGTAGCACGGTTCGTTCGCTGCTGGCGCGCGCCAGCCCTTCGCGGCTCAGACGGCTTCCGAACAGCGCAAAGAAATCGCGTTCGCGCATCATCATCACCCACGCGCCGAGATAACCAAACACAATCAGCGAGACGAAGGGGAGAATCGAACCAAAGGGTGAGGGCAAGAATGACAGCGGAAACGCCGAGAGCGCGGCGATGATGAGACCAATCATCAGACCCAGCGTTGCGGCCACGAGTTGTTGTGCCGGCACCTGGCGAATTGTCCGCCGCGCCCAGCGATACGGGCGGAGGGTGATCCACGGGGTAATGATTAAACCGAGCGCGGCGCCTGCCAGCGCGAGGACGATGATGTAACGAATGGCATCACCGCTACCCTCCGACAGCGCATCGCCAACGCGCCAGCCGATAAAGGCAAAGACAAACATTCCGACGAGGCGGAGGAGAAATTCACCACTCATCTTAAACCTCCTCCTGGTCACCTCAAAAAAATACGGGTGTGCCGTGGAGACGCACCCGATCGAGGAAGAAAAGAAAATAAGATTACAATTGCAAAACAAGCGTGAGAATCAAAACGCCTGAATAAACTCGACCTGTTGTGTGCTACTCCACAAACACAGGGTTATCCCGCTGGGCAACCAGAACTAGATTCACTGCTTACAGGGTTATCTTAACACAGGACAGGTCAAATGTCAACGCGGTTGCTTTTTCGCACGCGTTGCATATACTTGGGTTATGCATCGCGTTGATCCGAATCGAGTGGAAACGGAACACAAAGCCGGCTTTGTCGCGGTCGTTGGTAAACCCAACGTGGGCAAATCCACGCTGGTCAACGCGCTGGTTGGCGCCAAGATCGCGATTGTCTCACCTAAACCGCAAACGACGCGCCGCGTCATTCGCGGTATCTTGACGCGCGCCGACGCGCAAATCGTGTTCGTGGATACGCCGGGGATTCATCAGCCCAAACACAAACTCGGTGCTGCGATGGTTCAGGCGGCGCGCCAGGCGGTCAATGATGTGGACGTGGTTGTTTTTATGACAGATGGCTCGTGTCTACCAACCGACGAAGACAAGCGGATTGGCAAATGGTTGAACGAGCAGTGCAGTGTGCCGGTGCTTTTGGTGCTGAACAAGATGGACTTGCTCAAGCCTGCGGATGTGCAAGATGTGACCGAAGCGCACTGGGCACTGGTGAACTATGCCGATTGGATGCGGGTCTCGGCAACGCGGGGCACCAACCTCGATAAACTGCTCGCACAAATTCTCGAACGACTGCCCGTAGGTCCCGAACTGTATCCTGCCGATCAAGTCACCGACCAAACGCTACAAGCCATTGTGGCGGAACTGATCCGTGAGCAGGTGTTGCACCTGACGCGTCAGGAAATTCCACACGCCGTCGCGGTCGCGATTGAGGAATGGGAAGAACGTCGCGCCGATTTGACGTACATTGGCGCGACCATCTATGTGGAGCGGGATTCGCAAAAAGGGATTGTGATTGGCGCGCACGGCGCGATGCTCAAACAGATTGGTCAGCGCGCCCGCGCCGAGATCGAAGCCTGGGTGGGGCATCAAGTATATCTGGAATTGTGGGTCAAGGTGTGGGAAAAATGGCGTGAACGCGAAAGCAGTTTGCGGCAATTGGGCCTGGCGGTTTAGGTTTCAAGTTTCAGGTTTTAACTTGTAACCTGTAACTTGCAACCTGTAACCTGTAACCTTTAGCCCGTGACCTGTCCTACCAGATCATACTCTGTCGCTTGTGTAATCTTGACGCGCGCGAATGTGCCGACGGGTAATTCTTTTTGCACAAGGACGACGCCATCCACCTCCGGCGCGTCCCGATACGAGCGGGCGATGCTGATGCCATCGCCAGCGCCCTCGACCAGCACCTCGAGTTCTTTACCGATCCACGCGCGATTTTTGGCGTGCGAAATTTTTTGTTGCAGTGCCATCGCGCGTTCGCGCCGATTCTTTTTGGTTTTTCCAGAAACTTGATGTGGCATTGTGGCAGCGGGTGTGCCTTGCTCGCGCGAAAATTCAAAAATACCCACGCGATCGAATTGTTGTTCCTTGAGAAACTCGAGCAGCGCGCGAAACTCGTCTTCGGTTTCGCCGGGAAAGCCCACGATGAAGGTTGTGCGAATCGCTAAATCGGGGAGCGCGGCGCGCAACGCGTCGAGCATCGCGCGCGTGACGGTGATGTTCGGACGCTTCATCCGCGCGAGCGTATCGGGATGCGCGTGTTGCAGGGGGATGTCAAGGTAATGCACCACTTGCGGATGGCGCGCGAGCGTTTCGATGAGGCGTGGGGTGATGTGACCGGGAAAGGTGTACATCAAACGCAACCACGTCAATCCTTCGACCTCGCGGCACAGTCGTTCGATGAGCGTTGCGAGCGCGTCGCGTGCGCCAAAATCCCAACCGTACGCGGTGGTGTCTTGCGCGACGAGGATGATTTCTTTCGCGCCGTGCGCGACCAACTCGCGCGCTTCGGCAATCACATCGTCGGGATGTTTGGAACGTTGCGCGCCTTTGATGGCGGGGATAATGCAAAAGGTGCACGGGCGATCACAGCCATCGGCGATTTTGAGGTACGCGCTGGGACCTTGCGCCTGACGCGGCAAGCGCGCCACAATCGAACGCGCGGTCGGCAAAGCGCCGTACACGTCCGCGCGCCAATCGCCGGTCGCGCGTGCAAGTAGGCGCGGCAACGCCAGCCACTGCCCCGCGTCGAGTACTGCGTCCACCTGCGGCACCTCGTGTTGAATCGTGTCGCCGTATCGCGACACTAGACAGCCAACCGCGATGAGGCGTTGCCCACCGCGTTTGTGTTTGCCCAGCGTGCGCAAGGCATCGAGCGCTTCGCGCCGCGCCGCCTGGAGAAAACCGCAGGTGTTGACGATCAACACGTCCGCGTCTTCGGCGTGCTCGACGCGCGTCCACGCGTTTTGCGCAAAGAGCGCGTGCATACCATCGGAATCAGCGGTGTTCTTGGCGCAACCGAGGGAGAGGAGATAGTAGCGCATTTCAAAAGGTTGGTGTGGCGCGTGGAGTGGCAAGCGGCACGGGGGTGAGCGGAACCATCGGCACAGGCGTGCCGCGTTCGTTGATGTTCCAGTAGCGTTCCAGCGCGCGCGTTTCCGAAAAATTGCGTGGTGCAAACCAGCGGCTACTGCCGTTCAATTCGAGTGTTGCCCCGCGCGGATTTTCGATGAACACGTACAGCGAATCCTTCGCGCTCCACGATCGCGTGGCGCCCGGCGCGAGGACGGCATCGAAAACCAGAACGCCATCTATGCCGATGCGCAACGTGATCGGTTGAGTAACCTGAATAACATCCAGATTCAGCGTGTTGACGGTTTCGAGGGTGGCGCGCGGCGTTGTGGTGATGGTTGGTGTGAGTGCACTCGGCGCGGGCGGCGCGGTCGCTTCGAGGGTTGGGATAGGGGTGGGTAGCATATCGGGACGCAAGGTGGGTGTGCGCGTCGGCGCAAGGCGTGTTGGGGTGGCAGTGGATGCCACAAGAAAAGCGGGCACGTAAGATGCCAGTTGATTGATGAGCACGAGTCCCAACACCACACAGAACAACAGCAAGCCTCTACCTAGAGCCAGCCCCATCGGCACAGGCGCAGCACGACGCGCGAGACGTGCGCGTGTGGCGGTGGATGCCGCCGCGTTCGGCGTGGCGAGTGATTCGGGTGGCGTGGGCGGCTCTGGCAAATTCGGTTTGCGCTGCTGTGGGCGCGGCAAAGGAGGACGTAGCGAGGGCACGCGAATCGGCACCGGCTTGCGCACCGCGCCAGCGGGTGGTGGGGGCGTCTCGGCGGCTGTGTACGTTTCGGGAGGTGAAGGCGGTGCTGGTGTTGCGGTGAGTGGCGCAGAGGGAGGTGTGCGCTCCACGAGGTAGAGCGCAAGCACCTGCTCTGAATCGAGCCCTAAGTAGGTGGCGTAGGTGCGAAGCAAGCCGCGCAAAAAAGGTTCGGGCGGCAAGTTGGCATAGTCGCCGGTTTCGAGCGCGTCAATAATTGCCGCGCGAATGCGCGTCTCCATTTCGGCTTGCAAGATTGTAATGCCACGCTGTTCGCGCGCGTGGCGCAAGTGTTCACCCACTAGCGACATCGTGAGGCACAGTTTACCACAAAAGCAGAGAAATTCCAAAGATGTCCGCCCATACGATTTTGTGTGGATGGGTGGGTTGTGCTATAATTTGCCCCAGAATGTACGCGAATAGATTATCCGAGCGTCGGCACGCGCGACGCTCAACCCGAATGCTCATCGAGTTCATCGCGATTGTTTTCGTCACGATTTTTACGGCGGGCGCGCTGTTCTTTGCGTATCAATTTTACGATACAGTGCGCCAGGCGGTCATCGTACTGGGGACGCCGGACATCAACGGTATGTCACCAGTGATCAACGTGGTGAATCAACCCACGCGTGAACCGCTGCCGAACATCTCGGCAGGAGAGCGGGTGAATATTCTGGTGATGGGCACCGATTGTCGTCCGATTGATCGCGGCGCGTGTCGTACCGATACGATGATGATCGCGACCCTCGATCCAAAGACGCTGACCGCTGGCGTGGTGACGATTCCGCGCGATCTGTGGGTGCCGATTCCCGGCGTGGGCGA
>DAOTYB010000303.1:0-12652 GCA_034435315.1 Anaerolineae bacterium
AACCGACGGCTAACGCAAGCCGATGGGTTGAGCCTGAATTTCGCGTCGTTGTAGGGGCGAAAAATCTTTCGTCCCTGCGGGAACAACCCCACTCATTCCCCTGCCCCCTTTTCTCCCCGCAAAGCGGGGAGAGAGATGGGAGGAGAGGTGAGGGCGGGCGGCAAAGCCGCCCGCCCTCACCACCTTCCCTTACTGATTTTCCCGCCCCACGCCGCTCTGCGGCGTGGGGCGGGGGTAAGGGGGTAGGGCTTTTCGCGATGGACGGCACGGCTGAGTCATTACGACCGATAGTTGTATCACGCTCGGTAAAGGTTTCCCAATGTTCTCATTCCGTTTGGTAGAACATCAGCGTCTGTTGTTGATTATTGATTTTATCATCATTGAATTGACCACGCTCCTCGCGTTGTGGATTATGGCATTCCGCGCGGGCTGGGTGTTTGATGCGCGCTATTTGACCAACTATGTGGAATGGTTTATTTTTTTGCCCGCGCTGTGGTTCATTTCGGCTTTTCTCAACGGTTTGTACGAGCCGGCGGTCATTGCCGATGTAGGTAAATCCGCGCGCGCGCTGCTGCGCGTGGTGATCCTCGTCATTATCATCTATCTGGCGTTCTACTTTTTCTTTGCGACGCCCGGCGAACTGCCGCGCGGTGTCGTCGGTTATCAGGGCGCTTTGAGTTTTGTGATGGTCATCTTGTGGCGCGCTCTCTACCACGCGCTGGCACGCCAGCGCTCGTTTGCGCGCAGGGTTATCATCGTTGGCGCGGGCTGGGCAGGCAAAACCATCGCCGAGACGATTCTACAGCGCGCGGCAAGGCATTATCACATCGTCGGTTTTGTGGATGATGATCCGCTCAAGCAGAATCAATCGCTCATTCTGGGTGATGTGGCGGTGCCGGTGCTGGGTACCTCGCGCGATCTGCCGCGCTTGATTCATGAACATCACGTCCCCGAAATCATTTTAGCGGTCACGCATGATCTGAGTGCTGCGCTTTTCCAAGCGATCCTCGCGAGCAAAGAGCAGGGTGTACACATTACGCTGATGCCGGTGCTGTTCGAGCAACTGACAGGAATGGTGCCGATTGAACATATTGGCGATAATTGGAACGTGGCGCTACCACTCGATTCGCCGGAAGCCAGCAGTTTTTATCGGCTTGCCAAGCGCGCTCTCGATGTGCTTGGCGCATTGATTGGTTTGTCCCTGTTCTTGCCGCTGTTGCCGTTTATTGCCGTGGCGATCAAACTCGATTCGCCGGGACCGGTGTTTTTCCGGCAGACGCGCGTGGGCAAAGGCGGCAAGCCGTTTCGTTTGCTCAAGTTACGCACGATGGTCGCCGATGCCGAGCCGAATGGACAGGCGATGCGCGCGCAGAAAAACGATCCGCGCATCACTCGCGTGGGGCGGTGGTTACGCAAGACGCGTCTCGATGAGATGCCGCAACTCTTCAATGTGTTAAAGGGAGAGATGAGCGCGGTGGGTCCGCGTCCCGAACGCCCTGAGCATCTGGAGGAATTGGAGCGCGCGATTCCGTTTCATCGTTTGCGCAACGCGGTCAAGCCGGGGATGGCGGGGTGGGCGGCGGTAAATTATGATTATGTGGATAGTCTTGAAGATGCCAGAATTCGGTTGCAGTACGATTTGTACTACATCAAGCATCAATCGCTATGGTTGGACTTGCAGGTGCTCTGGCGAATGTTGCTCCAAGTTCTGGCATTGAAGGGGCGCTGAGGTCAGTGGTCAAAAGTCAGAGGTCAGAAGTCAGAGGTCAGAAGTCAGAGGTCAGAGGTCAGGATCGGCAGCGGTGATTTCCCACAGGACGATTTCGGGTGGACACAAAAAGCGTGCGCGCGGTGCTCCTTTGCCTTCCAGTCCAATCCCGCGCGAGACGTACAACGTCAGCGTATCGAGTTGATACCGACCGCCTTCGAATCTTTTTCCGTACAGCGAAGAGGTGAAGAGCGCGCCGTAAAAAGGTAAACGGATTTGTCCGCCGTGCGTGTGTCCTGAAAGTTGCAAATCTACTCCTTGAGTGGCGGCAACGGGGGCAAGGTCGGGGGTGTGATAGAGCAAGATGGTGAACTCGTCGGGATCGCCATGCAGGATGTCGTCTAACACCGCGCCATCGGTGTGCGGATTGTGCGTGCAAGTGATGCCGACAATCTCGACAGGTTGATCGTGATGCCACACGGTGACGCGTTCGTTGCGTAACCAGCGGATATGCTCAAGCCCCGTCAAGAGTTGAGGGAGCACCTCCGCTTTGTCCACCGGCGGACTGCCACTGACCACGTACACTCCTAACGGCGCGCGCAATTCGCGCAGGAACGCGCGCGCGTGCTCGTACGCTACCGGGTCTTTGAGGTGCGACAGGTTCAGAAAATCGCCGGAAAACAGAATCACATCGGGGTGTAGTTCACGCACATAGTTGAGTACGTCGCGCTCGCGAGCGGTCAATCGTTCGATGTGCAAATCGCTTAGATGCAGCACGCGCAAGGGAGGCGTATCGGGCTTGAACTTGGGCGACCGTAGATGCTGTTGCGTGAGATGGACGCGATGAGGTTCGATCCAAAAGGCGTACACCACGAGCGCGCTGCCAATCACTTGTGCCAGCGCGGCGAGGGGCATCGGCAGCATAGCGAACGGTACGCGTAGCACCGCCAGCGCCAGCGTGGACGGTTTGGCAGGACCAAATGACTTGTGCGCGCGGGGCAGTAGCGCAAGGAGCAACCAGTCGCCGAGAAAGCAGAGCCACAATCCGACCGCGCGCCATACCTCGTCGATGGTGGGTACGAGCGCCAGGGTGAACAAGAGTATGGCAAAAAGTGGCGTGGGCAAACTTTCGATCAAGTCCGCCAGCCGAATCAGCATATCGAACGGGTGAGCCGTTGTGCCGGGTAAGCGCGTTGTGCGCGGATAGGTTTTGTGAGTCATCAGGCAGATTATACGCGGAATCGAGCCAGAGACCAAAAAGAGTTGACTGAAGGCGTACATCGTGTTATACTTGGCGCAGCCCACCTGTTCCGACAGTCATTTTGCACAATGAAAACGAGTGGCGTACGGCAATCAGCGGTTGTATTTCGAGTTGTGCATAGGTGCACGCGCCCGCCACGACGGATGAAAATATCCACCAAGAACACGAAGAGACACGAAGATTTTTTCTTCGTGTTCCTTCGTGACCTTCGTGGACGAACGTATTTTCGAAGGAGGCACACATGCACCCACTCAGAGTGGCGCGTCTTTTCGTGTGGTTCACGCTGATGATCTTGAGCGTTTGGCTGGTCGGTTGTGGCGCGTTGCCGTTCACTGCCCAGCCGACACGTCCGGCACCACCGGCTACTCTAACATCTCCTCCTCTGGCGTCCCCTACTGCTACCCATACTCCTGCTGCGTCTCCAACGCCTGTGATCGCGTTATCCACGCCTGTTCCTCAGGTGACTGTGGCTGTTCCCACGGCGATACCCCCATCCAATCTCGCCACGGTCAAATTAGCCGTCAAGGATTTACCCGCTGGCTTTCAAAATTCTGCTGCCAGCCATCTCAAGTCTGTGAATCTCACTGAGGAGGGATTGAATGCCGCCTTTGGCAAGATCGGCGCGCAAGCGCGTGTGCATAACTTGACCGTGTTTCAACATCCCCAGCGCGCCCAGGTGGTAGCAAGTTTTCTCATCCATCCGTTGAGCGAGGCAGAAAGAGCGGCATTGCAAACACAACTGGCGAGCGCGGATAGCGCCCTGAAGGCGTGGGGCAGCGCGCTGGTGGGCGAGGCGGGTGTGGAGCAAGCCCAACCGCTGGAAGGCGCGGACAAGTTCGGCGAGCGCTCGGTGGGGTTTACAACGACGCTGCAGGTGTTGGGCGTCAACATACACGCCGAGTCGGTGATGATCCTGCGTGGCAGTGTCGTTCAAGTGGTGATGTCGTTTTATCCCGAACCGGTGCCACCGGCTATCCGTACGCTTGACCTTGCCAAATTGTTCGATACGCGCTGGACTGCCGCGTTGTCGGGCAAGTAATATTCCTGGCACAGGTACAGTGCTGTTGACAGACGCTTGAATGCATCGCCAGAGGTAACGGCGATTGTTATCGAATTGTTATGGAATCGTAACGCTTTTTAACCCAATTACAACAGCAAATCGTATATACTTGCCCTGGAGCGCAAATTGCATCGTGGTAAAACTGTTGTGATTGGGGGGAAAGCAAATGACTAAACGTGTACTCATAGTCGAAGACGATCCATCAGTGGCATTTTTAATCAAGGATGGATTGATAGACCTGGGCGCCAAGTTCTATGTCGAGACCGCGCCATCGGCTGAAGTTGCACTGGAGAAGATTGCGCAGGGTCACTGGGATCTGGTGGTCACCGATCAGCGCATGCCCGGAATGAGCGGGCTGCAATTGATCGAAGCGTTAAAAGAGCGCGCCCCTTCGGTGCTGACCATTTTGATCACCGCCTATGGTTCGGAAGAGGTGGAGCAAGCTGCGCGACGCCTGAACGTGTACCACTATATGGCCAAGCCCTTTCCACTGGCGGACTTGAAGCGAGTGATTGAAGATGCTCTGGCGTTCAGTCAGGGAAATGATGCGTGGAATTCCAACCCCAACTACAAACCGCGCGGCTTGAAGATTACGTTAGGGGGCGAAGGGTGTGTGGGCAAAACGACGTTGATTCATCGTTTGTGTACCGGCAAGTTCCAGGTGGCGCGCGTGATGACGATCGGTGTGGATTTCCACCTCTACGATATTCAGCACGATAATCAGCCCACCCGACTGATTGTCTGGGATGTGAGCGGGCAAGAACAATTTGAATTCACTCGACGTGCCTTTTATCGTGGCAGCAAAGCGGTGGGACTGGTCTATGATGTCAGTCAGCGGAGCACGTTTGAACGTTTGCCCCAGTGGCGCGCGGAAATTCAATCCATTGCGCCAAAAGTACCTTTTGTGCTGGCAGGGAACAAGATTGATCTGGAGCGTCAGGTCAGCACCGCCGAAGGCATGGCACTGGCGCGAATGTGGCATATTCCGTTTTTTGAAACCAGTTGCCGCACCGGGGAAGGCGTACGCGAGTTTTTCCACGCGCTGGCGCATGTTGCTCTGGATTATGTACGCACTCTTCCCGCGCAGGCGGCTTGACGAGGACCTATGCCTCTCACAGGAACGCTACGCGATCTGAGTTTACCCAACCTCATTCAAGTTCAATGTAACGAGCAAAACCAGTCGCGTGTGACTATCACGCGCGGGAGACAGCAAGGCACCCTGATCTTTGCTGGTGGCGAACTGGTTTATGCCCACGTAGGTAATCTCACGGGTGAACAAGCCCTCTACGAGATGCTGACGTGGGAAGATGGGGATTTCCGTGTGGACGATCAGGTAGCCGCGGTAGAACGAAACATAACGGCACCGTGGACGGCGTTGCTGGTGGAGGGGTTGCATCGCGCCGATGAGGCGCGCGCAGAACGGAATGGCTTTTTGCAATCCCATCTGCGCACCCTCGTCGAGAAACCCGGCATACGCGGCGCGCTCGTGATTCGACCGAATGGTGCCGTGCGCGCCGAGGCAAAGAGCGAGAACATCTCCATCGAACCATCGGCGCTAGTGCAAGTGTATGCCACGGTGGAACAAATTCAGCAGTTGTTGAACACGGGCACACTGCAGAACGTGGTGCTGAGTCACCCGAACGAAAAAATCTGGCTGCAAAAATTACACGACGATTATTTCATCTGTGCACTTGAGAGTCGCACCTCGCTCGATGTGCTTGTCGCCGCGTTAAAAGAAATGGCATAGCCATCCTACGAGTAATGACGAGGGACACACGTATTTTTCGGAGACACACCCAAAATGCTTTTGCCACGTACGCATATCCTCTACGAAAACCTGAACACCACGTTCATTCAATTCGATGCGTTGCTGACGGAATTGCAAAACACCCAATTCACAGGTTACGTCCAGGTGGTCGGTTGGGAGTATGAAGGGATTTTGATGTTCGATATGGGACGCATCGTCAACGCAGCAGAGACGCTCAAAGAGCAAAAACGACTGGGGGCAACGGCTGCGGCGGGCATTGTCAGTCAGGGGAAGGAAAAAGATCACGTTGTCAATGTCTTTCGTCTGGATGTCGAAGTGGTGCAGTTGCTAGCCAATCTTCTGGCGAGTGAGCCGCTCTATAAAGATCTAAGCAGCGATCTCACCAGTCTGGATAAACTGGTCGCCAAACTGCAAAGCGAAAAGCATGCGGGTGCTATTGTCGTGCGGTGGATCAACAGTCCGGACACGGCGACCATCCTGCTGCGCGAGGGGCAGGTAATCGAATGCGCGTGGGCCACCAATCTTCAAGTGCTTTCTGGGGCGTCGTTGTTAAATCAGATTATTCAGGCTACCGCCAAAACACCTACCCTCCTCACTGTGTACCGCGCAGATCTGGCGCAGGTCTATAGTGCCGACGTTGACCTGACGCAGAGTTTGACCACGCCCAAAGTGCTGGCGCTGTGGCAAGACGTGTTGAATCTCGTCGCCGAGGTGACCGATCGTTTGACCAAAGCCGAGACGTTCTATCTGGCGTTTCGGCGCGTGTGTGTGGATCAAACGGCGGTTTATCCTTTTCTCGATCCCTTTGCCGGCGAATTCGAATATCGGAACGGACAACTTCGCTTTGAGGGACAAGCCACGGTGGCGCGCTTTAATGCGGCACTGGCGGATTGTCTGACACTCACGGTCCGTGAACTTGCCTCGCGCTATGCGGCGGTCAATCTGATTGCCCAATTGCGTACGGCGGCTGCCCAGATGCGCGCCGAACGTGTGGCACAACTGGAACAAGCGGGCTTGACCACACTTTTGCCCGAAGTCTTCAGGGACTAGGAGGACCCGGTATGGCCACACTGGTACCTCAAGAGTTCACGGCAGAGTGGAGCGGCGCGCTGTTGGCACTCCTCAACCGGCGCGCAGAAGCACTGTTAAGGGAAATGGAAAAAATCCCCGGCGCTCAGAGCGCGTTTGTATGCGATGCGCGGGGTAACGCGCTGGTACTGTGGTACACGACGCCGCTGACCCGTGAAACAGCGAGCCGTGTCGGCGAGCGTGTGGTTAACCTGTTCAACGCCTTTCCGGGAAAAACCTTTGAAGAAGTTGAAATGCGGTTTGACGATCGCTGGTTGTACGCGCGTACGCTGGGGAACGCCTTTCTCGTGGTGGTGTGTACGCGCGATGTGAATCGCGCGCTGGTGCGAATGACCTGCAATGTCGCGGCAGTCCCGTTCCAAACAGACAAAGAGTTACAAAAGAACCTGTTGCCTCACACGCGACTCGACGTGGGAATGCGTTTTGGTATGAGTGGAGGCTTTAACTAATCTGCCTTTCGGTGGAAGGGAAGGGATGGTATGAGTGCCGCCTCCTCATTTTCGCAAACCGTGTTCAGATTATCCCCCACTGAGTTGTCCAGCGAAATCATCTTGAAACCGGAAGCCTGGCGCCTGCTCGCCCAGATCAATGGCGCGCGAACACTGGGTGAGATCGCGCAAACGCTTGGAATCAGTGAACAGGCTGCTCATCAAATCGCCACCAGTCTCCTCGAGGCGCGAATTATCGAAGCGGTAACAGGCGTGCCACAAGCGACGACGCGGACGGTGGACGTTGCCTTTTTCGATCAACTCCAACACGAATTGACGCGCGCCATCGGGCCTGTCGCGTCCATCATTCTGGAAGATGCTCTCGGCGCGCTGGGCGAGACGCGCGAGCGTTTTCCGCGCGAACGCCTGGCGGATCTAGTGGAGCACGTCAGTGAGCAGATACGCGATCCCAAGCGGAAACTGCGCTTTCAACAAGTGATGTTAGACGTTATGCGCAAGATGTAATCCCGGGAGTTTTCCTATGTCTTTCCTGCGTCATTGGCGCATTCGCCTCAAACTATTGTTGCTCTTGCTGATTGTCGGTATTCTACCTTCAGTGGTGTTGGGTGGTTTGACCTTTTGGATCTTTCGCGGGATTATGGCGGATCAAGCCACGACGAACCTGTACAACCGCAGTATCGCTACCGCCGAAGCGATTGATCAATACCTGAAAGATCGGCGCAATGATATTGTCATTGCCAGTCAGTTAGCCGATTTCGCGCTGTACCTCGCCAATCGCGATGATCCTATCAATACCCAAACAGCATTGTATCTTCTGAGAAACTTTGCCAGCCGCCCCGATTATGAATCGGTGGCAATTCTTGACACGACCGGCAAAATCGTTCTGTCCTCTCTGGCGGTGGACCTCAACGCGGATATGTCCACCCATCCTGCCTTTAGTGAGCCGATGCGTGGAGTGATGGGATACATTTCAGATCCTGGTGTTTCGCCCATCACCAATCGTCCCGCCATCTTTTTCAGCGCGCCGATTCGGGACATTCGTGGCGCTATCGTTGGCGTGTTGGTAGCGCGTCTATCGCTCGGCGGCATCTGGAGTCTGGTCGAACGGGACAAGGATGTGGTGGGCAGCGGTTCCTATGGTTTACTGCTGGATGAGAATGGCATTCGCATCGCGAATAGTTTGAGTCTGGGGCGCCGTGAAGAAATGGAAGGCAGTCTGCAACTCTTTAGCGCCGTCGCGCGGCTGTCGCCTGAGGTCGAGCGCGCGTTGATGACGGAACGTCGTTTTGGACCCGCGTGGGTGGCAGGCGTCCAGGTGGTGCCGATTCCCGAAGTGGCGCGAGCGCTGGCTACGCCGGGCACGCGCATCTTTGAAACTTCCTCCGACAATAATCCAGAGCGTAATCTGGCCGCGCTGGCGAATCTTACCAGTAAACCGTGGCGCTATGTGATTATGGCACCCTTTTCATCGTTCTTTGGCGAAATCGAGTTCTGGGCAACTATCAACTGGCTGATGCTTTTGTTGCTGGTGTTGGTGATCATTCTGGTCAGTTTTGCAGTGGCGCGCACCTTTACAGAGCCGATTCGCCAACTGACTCAGGTCGCCGACCGTATCAGTTTAGGCGATCTGAACGTGACGATTGATGTGGATCGGCGTGACGAAATCGGTGAACTGGCAGAAGCGATTGCGCGTATGCAAGAGTCGTTACAAGCCGCCATCGAACGCTTGCGCGCGCGACGCACAAGTTCGTAGTGCTTGCTACACGAGAGGAGGGGAAAATGCACAAGAGATTTGGGCTGGTCATCGTCTTGCTGATGGTCGTGCTGGCAGTTGCATGCGGTGGCGCAACGCCCACTCCCGCCAGGCAGCCGCTATCTCTGGCGCCGGCAGGCACAGGCTTGCGCAAGATTCAGGATCGCGGCAAACTCATCGTGGGCACGCGCGCGGATACGCCAACGTTTTGTTATCTCAATCCCCAAACGAATCGAATGGAAGGTTTCGATGTAGTGCTGGCGAAGGAAATCGCCACGTTTATTTTCGGCGATCCTGGCAAGGTCGAATTCAAATTGATTACTTCGGCGGAACGCATTCCCTTGCTGAAAGAAGGTGCCATTGATCTGGCGATTGCCACGATGACCATCAACGAAGCGCGACTGAAAGAAATTGACTTTTCGATTGTGTACTATGTCGCTGGGCAACGCCTCTTGGTGCCGCAGACTTCTGAGGTCAAAGGGCTGGGCGATCTGGACAACAAAAAAGTGGGTGTAGCCAGAGGCACCACCAGCGCAGAGAATCTCCGTAAATACGGCAAAGTACAACTTGTCGAGTTCGATACGTGGGGGGCGGCGGTACAAGCCTTGACTGCCAATCAAGTGGATGCAGTCAGTACGGATGACATTATGCTGTATGGTTTTCAGGTGACTACGCCAAATACCAAAGTGGTGGGCTCGCAGTTTTCTTATGAACCGTACGGCGTAGGTATCGCCAAGAATAATCCTGAACTTGTCAATGCGGTGAATACCGTTATCAAAGATCTCAAAACGTCGAACAAGTGGAAAACCATCTGGATGACGGAGGTGGGTAACAAAATTGGTGTGACGATTGCGCCCGAGCCACCACCGGATGATTGGCGACGGTAAAGCGTATGTGCGGGGAGAGAAGGGGGCGATGGGAGTGTGGGCGGGCGGCGAAGCCGCCTGCCCACACTCACACTCCCTTCCTTCATTTCCCCTCCCAACGCCGCTTTGCGGTGTGGGGAGAGGGGGCAAGGAGGTGGGCTATTTCACGATGGATGGCAGGGCTGAGTGATTACGATTCGCGATATAGGCGGACAAGAAGCGGACAGCGCAATGATGTGGATGTTGCAAGACCTGTTGGGTTTTGACGACCTGACAGGTCTCAAGTTATTCATATCTACAGCGGGCATCTTGTGGCTGTGTCAAGGGGGTAAACTTTGAGCGCAAGCCAATTGTCCCAGGTTGTCTTCAAACTCTCGACGCGTGAACCCGCAGGTGAAGTTAGTTTGAAACCAGAGGCATGGCGAATTCTCGCCTATGTGAACGGCGAACGAACGCTGGCAGAGATCGCCCGCCAGAGTGGCATAGACGAATCCACGGCGAATGCTATTGCCCACCACCTGCTTCAGGCGAACATCCTGGAAATTGTCTCCGGCAATTTGGTAGCACAATCCCCTTACGTGGCTCCCTCCTTTTTCGACCAGATTGCCAGAGAATTGGCGCGGTCTATCGGTCCACTCGCGAGGTTGATTGTTAACGAAGCGATTGTGGCGCTGGGTGAACAACCAACCCAGTTTCCGCGCGAGCGTATCGCTGACCTGATCGAACGCCTCAGCGAGGAGATTCCAGACCCCGACCGACGCTTGCGCTTTCAACAAGTGATGTTGGAACTCATTCGCCAACTATAGCGCATCACCTTCATCTCCTCCCTTGGTTGTTTATGGGTGTTATCACCCACCACGAAGGATGAAAATGGACAAGGTAGGACAAATTTGAAATTTGTCCCCCCACTTTCGGAGTTGTGCATGGGCGCATGCACCCACCACGACGGATGAAAATATCCACCAAGAACACGAAGGTACACGAAGATTTTTCTTCATGTTCCTTCGTGACCTTTGTGGACAATCGTATTTTAGGAGTCAATATGGCAATCTTTAGACTGTTGAATTTTACTCAGTGGCGTTTGCTGCCTAAAATGCTTCTGGTTTTGCTGGCTAGCAGTTTGATTCCCCTGGCGCTAGTTGCCTATGTCGCATCGAGTATGGCGTACGACGCGCTGTTGGAAAGCGGTAAAACCGCGCTGGTCGCGCGGGGTAGCAGTACCGTGAAAGCGATTGACGAGTACCTGACCGTCAAGGTCGAAGACATTGTCGTGATGAGCCGCTTGCCCGAAATCAGGGCATTCGCCGCCAATCCCCGCGATGCCACGCTGCGTGCCAATGCCTTACAAACGCTACAGGCGATGACGCAAAAAAAGGACTATGTGTCAGTCGCCATCGCCAATACGGCGGGGATCATCATTTTATCTTCGTCCGCGGCAGACATCAATACCGATATTCATCAGTTGGAGCATTTTTACGAAGGTCTTCGCGGGCCGATCCATATCTCTGATCCTTTTGTCACGGTGACCGATGAACTGACGATCTTCCTGAGTACACCCCTTCTGGACGCCGGGGGAAAACCGATCGGAGTTTTGTTGAGTCGCATTGCGATGTATGGACTCTGGGAATTGGTGGAGAGCGACAAGGATATTGCGGGTCCCGGTACAGTCGGTTTGTTGTTGGATGAGAATGGCATTCGACTGGCGAGCAGTCTAAGCAAGGACAATCGCGCGGCAATGGCGGATCGCTTGTTGTATCGTTCGGTCACGATGCTCTCCTCTGATGTAGCCCAGCGGATCATTCTGGAACAACGCTTTGGACCGCGCACCTCGGAACGAATGGATGTCATCAGTCTGCCCGAGGTGGCAGCCGCGTTGCGGCGACCGGAGATCAAGACGTTCGAGACCACCGCCGATGATTCGACCGAACGGCACTTTGCGGCTATTGCCTCAATGACCAGAAAGCCATGGCGCTATGTGCTGATGACACCGCTAACGACGTTGACCGGTCCAGCGAATCAAATTCGTAATGCCGCGCTGTTCATTTCTATCATCATCGCTATCTTCACCGTCATCTTTGCGTATCTGTTGGCAGTGAATCTGGCAGCGCCGATTATCAAACTCACGCAGATTGCCGATCGTATCAGTTTGGGCGAGTTGGATGTTCCGATTGATATTCGTCGCGGCGATGAAGTGGGGGACCTGGCAGAAGCGATTCGGCGTATGCAAATTTCCCTCAAAGCCGCCGTGGAGCGCCTGTTGGCGCGTCGTACGACGGGTTAGCCTGCCTCTGCCTCCGCGCAATGAGTGAATTGAAGATTGCTTTGCCACTGCGCGGCTACTCAGAAACATGTCACATCGAGCGGGGCGAGATGTTTCACTTCGTTCGACGGGACAAGTTTCTGTCCACGCGCCTACCGCCGCGCGGTACGGAATTCTCGCCATGACAGCCGAGCATACTCTAGGCGGCTAGGTTTAACTACCCCGCCTCTAGGCTTCGTTCGCCGTCAGTTGGAAACTGACGGCTCACGCGAGCAAAGCGTAACGTGGTTCCCTGGAAACAACCCTTCTCATCCCCCTGCCTCCTGCTCTCCCCGCTTTGCGGGAAGAGCAGGGGGCAAGATGGGAGGAGGGGTGTGGGCGGGCGGCGAAGCCGCCCGCCCACACCCCTGTCCCCTTGATTCCCCCTCCCCACGCTGC
>DAOTYB010000304.1:0-4514 GCA_034435315.1 Anaerolineae bacterium
GTCCGTATAGCACCCAAAACCGTTTTTGGAAATGTGCGTTTGTTGGGCAAAATTAGCGCATTCCCAAACCGCTCCAGCGTTTGGAAAGTGGCGTTTGTTGCCCAAAAGTTAGGTCAGATTTTAGATTTCAGATTTCGCGTTCAACCTTTCGCGTCTTTTCGCGTCCCTTTCGCGCCCCTTTCGCGTTCAGCGTTTCGCGCTCTGCGCGATTTCCTCCAGCATCGCCGTTGTCAACGACTTGGGGCGTTCGATGGGCAAACCGAGCGCGCGCGCCCAGATCAAATTCGCCGTGACGCCCAGCGCGCGACTCAAGCCGAACAGCACCGTGTAGAAATCGAACTCACGTACGCCATAGTGATACTGCAACGTGCCACTGATGGCATCCACATTGGGCCAGGGATTCTTGGCTTTGCCCTGTGCCTTCAAGACACTTGGTACAATCTGATACACCAGTTCTGCAATTCTGAACAACTCATCGTCGGGAAAATATTTTTTACCAAACTCGTACTGTGCCACAAAGCGCGGATCGGGTGTGCGGAGAACCGCGTGACCATAGCCGGGAATCACTTTGCCTGCCGCCAGAGTTTCGTGCGCAAACTGTTCCAGTTGATCGGGAGTAGGAACACCCCCAAACCGTTCGCGCAGACTCAGCAGCCAACTCAAGCATTCTTGATTCGCCAGGCCGTGCAGTGGTCCCGCGAGTCCGTTCATACCTGCCGAGAACGCGAGATACACATCCGATAACGCCGAACCAACCAGATGAACCGTGTGCGCGCTCACATTGCCGCTTTCGTGATCGGAATGGAGAATCATATACAAGCGCGACAGATCTTCGTACTCTTTGTTGACGATACCAAGTCGTCGCGCAAAATTGCCTGCCCAATCCAGATGCGGATCGGCTTGCCCCATTTCGCACTTGCTGTACTTTTTGCAATAGATCATCGCCACCAGCACGGGCAAGCGCGCGATCAAGTTCAAACTGTCTTCCAGCATCGGAATCCAGTATTCATCTTTCTTCATCCCGGCGTGATAGCGTTTGACGAACTGCGCCTCGGTTTGCAACGCCAGAATACCCTGCGAAAACAGGGTCATTGGGTGCGTTTCGTTCGGCATTGCGCGCAGCACCTGTTCGACGTGCGCGGGCATCGCCGCGCGCGCTTGCCATTCCGCTTCGACCGCGCGCGCCTGCTCGGCGGTGGGAATCTCGCCGGTCAAGAGCAAGTAGTACAGCCCGCCCACGTACGGCATCGTCGCACCATCCGCTTTGGGGAGTTTCTCCAGCACCTCGGGAATCGTGTAACCGCGAAAACGAATACCGGTAGCAGGGTCCACGTACGAAATATCGGTGACGAGCACCTCTACATCACGCATACCGCCGTACACTTGATCAATCGTAAAATCGTTGACCTTGACGTTGCCATACTCCTTGAGCAATTTGCGCACGCGCTCGCGCCACACCGGGACGATTTCGTTCAATTTGTCGTACAGGATCATTTCATCAACCCTCCAGTGATTTCTAAACCCTCATCAGTTTAGATGAACAAGTTTCAGGTAAAGATTTTACACGAGTAACTAGAGGATGTCAATGCCTCACCTCTTTTGACACACCTTCCCCGGTGTGGTATTATTGCCCCGAAAGGAAAGTGTTATGCCTCGTAAGAACGGCGAAAAGAAACCGACACGCTTAACCGAATACTCACATCTACCTGAATATCCGCTCGTGCCCGTGCGCGATCTGGTCATCTTTCCACGCCTGATGGGACAACTCATCATCGGGCGCGATCGTTCGCTGCGCGCGATCGAACTGGCCAACGCTCGCAATCAACCGATTGTCATCTTTCTGCAGCGCGACCCTCAGGTTTCCGAGCCGCAGATTGACGATCTCTATCCGATTGGCACACAGGTATCGCTGGGACGCCTGTTGCGTATGCCCGATGGGACCGCGTCCGTCATCGCGCAAGGCGAGGGGCGCGTGCGTTTGATTGAAATCACACGCACCGAACCATACCTCTACGCACGCGTGCAATGGCTGAACGAAACCTACACTCCCTCGCTGGAAACCGAAGCGTTGATGCGCGCGGTGCTGGTACTCTTTGAAAAAACCGTTCGCCTCACGCCGGGTTTACCGGACGACGCCTACATCGCGGCGATGAACGCCAACACCCCCGGCATCCTTGCCGATCTGGTCGCCTCGACGTTAAATCTCACGCTGGAGAAACGTCAAGAGTTGCTCGAGACGCTCGATCCGGTCGCGCGCCTGCAAAAAGTTTCGATTGAACTCGCCCGAGAACTCGACGTGCTGGAACTGCAAAACAAGATTCACAGTCAAGTGCAGGAAGAAGTGGACAAGACCCAGCGCGAATACTATTTGCGCGAACAAATCAAAGTCATCCAGCACGAACTCGGCGAAGCCGATACCCAGACGCGCGAGATTAACGAACTGCGCGAAAAAATCGCGCGCGCGGGGATGACGCCCGAAGCGCGCGAAAAAGCCGAACACGAACTCGAACGTCTCGCGCAAATGCCCAGTATGTCCCCCGAAACGGCCATCATTCGCACCTATCTCGATTGGCTGGTGAATCTGCCCTGGAGCAAGACCACGCCGGACAATCTGGATATTGCTGCCGCTGCGCGCGTGCTGGACGCGCAACACTATGGTTTGAAAAAAGCCAAAGAGCGCATCCTCGAATACATTGCCGTTCGCAAACTGGCGGCAGAAAAGATGCGTTCGCCGATTTTGTGTTTCTTGGGACCGCCGGGCACCGGCAAAACCTCGATGGGACGCTCGATTGCACAAGCGCTGGGGCGCACGTTCGTCCGCGTGTCGCTCGGTGGCATTCACGACGAAGCCGAAATCCGCGGGCATCGGCGCACCTACATCGGCGCGTTGCCCGGGCGCATCATCCAGACGATGAAACGCGCCGGCACACTCAATCCCGTCTTTATGCTCGACGAAGTGGACAAGATCGGCGCCGATTTTCGCGGCGATCCGAGCGCGGCACTGCTCGAAGTCCTCGACCCGGAACAAAATCACGCCTTTAGCGATCACTATCTCGATGTGCCGTACGATTTATCCAGAGTGATGTTCATCACCACCGCCAACATTCTCGACCCGATTCCGCCCGCCTTGCGCGATCGGATGGAAGTGATCGAATTTCCGGGCTATATCGAAGAAGAAAAGATTGCCATCGCAAAACACTTTTTGATTCCACGCCAGAAAGAGGAACATGGACTGAGCACCTTACGTTTTTCGGACGAAGCATTGCGGGGATTGATTCGCGAATACACCTACGAAGCCGGAGTGCGCAATCTGGAACGCGAGATTGCGAATGTGTGTCGCAAAATCGCGCGGACGGTCGCTGAGGGGAAACGCGCGCCAAAACACATCACCCGCGATGCACTCGCGAAATATTTGGGTCCACCCAAATTCACCTACGGCGTCAAAGAAGAACGCGACGAAATCGGCGTGGCGACTGGCGTGGCGGTCTCCGAAGCCGGCGGCGATACGATGGCGGTCGAAGTAACGCTGATGCGCGGCAAAGGCGGCTTGATCCTCACTGGACAACTGGGCGACGTGATGCAAGAATCCGCTCAGGCTGCGCTGTCGTACGCGCGCACGCACGCGCGCGAACTGGGCTTGCGCGTGAATTTCGATAAACTCGATATTCACATCCACGTGCCCGAAGGGGCAATCCCCAAAGACGGTCCTTCGGCAGGCGTGACGATTGCTACCGCGCTCATCAGCGCGCTCTCGCGCCGCGCCGTGCATCGCGACGTGGCGATGACCGGCGAAATCACGCTGCGCGGACGCGTCTTGCCGATCGGTGGCTTGCGTGATAAAGTCCTCGCGGTGCATCGCGCCGGACTAAAGACGATGCTGATTCCCAAGAAAAACAAAAAAGATATGGTGGACATTCCCAAAAAAGTTCAACGCGAAATGAACTTTATCTATGTCGAGCGAATGGAGCAGGTCTTGCCGATTGCTTTGGTTCGCGAACGCCACAGCACGACGCGAAATCATCCTCAGCATCATCTGAAAGCCAAAACCTAAAATCCGCTAGCGCAAAGGAGTCACCTTGATCAACTGCCCTAACTGCGGTTATGCTGTTCCCAGCCATCAGCGTTTCTGTGGCAACTGCGGCTCAGAGGTTAAACCGCCGTCCCCCACACCTGCGCCAACCATCGGCGCACCCATCAGCGAGGGACAGAGCACACCGTACGCCTATCCCCAACCGAGCGGTTACGAAATGCCACCCCTTGCGGACACGCGACCACCGGTCGCGGGACGACTGATCCTCGTTCTTGTCGTCTTGCTGTTCGCCGCCTGTTGCGCGCTCGCGTGTGGCATCTTGATCGGCCTTGAACTCAGCCCACTCCTCTTTCCCAGTAACACACCTGGACCTACGCCACGCCTTACCCCCACACGCGAAAGTATGTTGCCCATTCTGTACGCGCTGGGTCTTGCTTAGAGAGAGGGAATCCCAATTACTCAGCCGTGCCCTCCATCGCGAAAA
>DAOTYB010000305.1:0-1574 GCA_034435315.1 Anaerolineae bacterium
CCGCGCAATGACATCTGAACGGTTACCTTGTCTTACCGCGCGCCGAGCGCGCGGATGAACTCGGCAAACGCTTTGCCGAATTCGGTCATCTCGCCGGTCTGCGGATCGAACAAACGACCGGTCGGATAGCCGGTATCATCGAGCGAGTACCAACACCACCGCTGCACCAGTTTGTAATCATCGGCAGGATAGCCCAGCGCGGGATCGCGCGCCGTCAGGAAAAATTCGAACGTGCCGATGATAAAGTTCAGCACGCGCGCGTCCGGAAAACCGTAATCCTCCGGCATCGGAATGCCGTACTCGGAGACGATGAGCGGATAGTTTTGAAAACCGCGCGCCGCCATCCACTCGCGAAACGCGACAATCTGCCGACGAAACGCGTCCAGATTGCCACTATCATCTACCTCGTACAACACGCCCGTTGAATCATCGAAACCGGGCGGAATCTCCACACCCCACGAGCCGCGCTCTTCGCGCAAAATGAAATTGTGAACGTTCCACACATCCACCGGCATTTCGCTTTGATTTTGCTCTCGATACGCTGCTAGTACTTCATCGAGATACCGCAAGCGCAACGGCGTGGGTTGCGCCACACCACCGATGGCTACTTGTGCGGTGGGGTCAGCATCCTTGATGGCGCGATACGCGCGCGCGTACAACCGCGCGTACACGCGCGGCTCAACATTGTCCTGCCATTTCACATCGGGTTCGTTGCCGATGAGCCACAGCGCGCCGGGATTCGCGCGCGCAATCTGCGCGATCTCCGCCTCGCTTGGATGCAGATCGTCGCGCACGAGTCGCACCATTTGCGCGTACTCGATGTTGTGCGGGCGCGGCGGATCGCGTTGCGCGCGCCAGTCCAGATACCAACCGAACGCGAACGGCGCAAGGTCATAGCGCGTAATCGGACCGCTGGCGACGCCGATGCCCCAGCGCGATTTGCCCTGCCATAACAGCGACGCGCGCGAAATGTGCGGTGGGAACGGCGTACTCTCGACGATGCGTGTCGGCGTTGCGAGTGCGCGCGTTTCGGCAGGCGCGCGCGTGCGCGTGGGGATGAGCGGTTCGGGAGTAAACGTTGCGCGCGCAATCGGTGCGGGGATGGGCGTGGGCTGACGTTCGGTGACGAAGAAGAGCGCGATCAGCGCCAAGCCGATGCCGATGAGAACGATACCGCTCGCGCGGCGCGCGCTATCGCTCACGGCGTTTGCCCAGCAACAAAATGCCCAGTCCCATCAGCACCAGCGCGCCACCGCCACACAGTAGCGGCAAGACACCACCGCCTGCCGATATTTCGCTGGATGACGCGGCGAGTGTGACGGTCGGCGCGGGCGTTTCGACGCGAGTGGGCGTCGGTGTGTCCGTAAGGGTAGGCATCGGTGTCTGGGTCACACTTGCAGTAGGGGAAGGCGTCGCACTAACAGTCATCGTCGGAGTAGGCATCTCTGGAGTGATTGTGACTGTTGGCGCAAGTGTAAAAGTCGGGGATGCCTGTGGTTGTGTCGGTGGCGGTGGTTGGGTCGGTGGTGGCGGTGGTGGTTGGGTCGGGGGTGGCGGTGGTGGTTGGGTCGGTG
>DAOTYB010000306.1:0-5088 GCA_034435315.1 Anaerolineae bacterium
GTAAAGACGACGAGCATTTGCAACACCTCGGCAAGACCGGGCGGTTGCGTCCAAAACGCGCGCTGGATCTTTGCAATTTGCGTCGGCACGTAGAGCAGCCACGGGAAAAATAAAAGCGCGCCAACGATTTGTGCGATGATCAACCTGAACTGCGCGTTCCAATCGCGTCGCCACAACAGAAAAATATTTGCGGCACCCAGCGTGAGAAAAGCGAGATTGTGTGAATATAACGCCAGCGCTGTTGCGAAGGCGAGCAAAGGTAACGCGTAACGCTGACGCGCCACCAAACGCATCACGGCATACACATACAACATCAATGCCACCGCCAGAGTTGTGTACATTCGCAATTCTTGCGCGTGATACATCTGAAACGGCGCCAGCGCGGTAAAGAACATTGCGAACATGGCGACGCGTACGCCAAAGCCGCGCCGGGCAATCGCAAACACCAACACCACCGTCAGCATAGATAGTGCAACAGATAACATTCGCAATGCCAACGGTGTTTCGCCGACAAGCGATATCCACCCATGCAACAAAATGTAATACAACGGTGGCATCGTATCGGCGGCGGTGCCGAGCGCAATCGCCGCGTAATCTTTTTCTGCAAGAAACACGGCGAACGCCTCGTCGTACCACACGGGGCGCACGTTCAAGGCGATGAGGCGCAGGAAAAACGCGAGCAACAAAACGATGATGGGTGTTCTCACGCCGATTCTTCTCCGAGACAAGCCGCAAGCAACGCCAGGGACAACACAAAGCCGATGTGATTATCTGCAAATGCCCGTCCAAAATAACCGATCACAAATCCACAGACGGCTGTGGCGGCGACCATTCGTTGCACACTGGGACGAACACGTTGCCAGCGCAACAACGCCGCGAGCAAAGGCACACCAACGATGGCTTGAACCAGTGTAAACGGAAAAGGTGCCATCGTGTCAGCAACAAGCCCGGTTGCCAACAACAGTTGTGAGAATCCTTGTCCCACGATTTGGAACGCTGAGGATTGATACCAGAGTGCGTCTTCAACAAAGGCGCGGGCATCCCATACGACAAACGGCGCGACAAAAACGATGCCAACCACCAACAACGGCACGAGCACTCGGTTAAAGTATGTGCGCGGAGGGTAAACCCTGTTAAGCCAGAGATGTGCCAGAAAAAACGGAACAGCGAACCAGGCGGTCGCTTTGACCACACAAGCCAAGCCCAATGCCACCGTCGCGGCAACAACCCAGTGACGCTGCAAAAAATAGAGCGCGAGCGTGAGCCACCATAAAACGACAATGTCGTTACGTCCTTCAATAAACGTCTGAACAAAGAGTGGATTCAACGTCACCAGAATCACCAACGCCAATTTGCGTTCCCAATTGCGATTGAGTTGAAACAACAGACAAAACCAGCCGATAAAGAGAACCAGGTGGTACATTCGCAAATCGAAAAAACCTATGCTGGCGTGGAACAGCCAATAGAATGGCAAGGGCGCAATAAATGTCAGCGGCAAGTATGGCAAATGGAACAAGGCGATATTATCGTGTGGCGCGAGTCCAAAGTATCTTGGCCATTGCGCCATCGGCGTCTGGGTGTAATCTTCCACATAGGGATTTTTGCCTGCCAGCAAGAATTTGATTGCCTCTTCCGTTTGAATCGCTCCATCGTGAATATGATCATACGGCACCGTCGCGTAGCGCTTTTGAATCTCCAACAACGTCGGGGGAACAACCAACAACATCACAATCAAGGACACGAGCGCAAAGCGCGCCATATGGCGCACGCGTTCCTCCGACGCAATCCAATCAAAGAAAAGGTAGGCAGCCACCAGTGTCAAAACTAGTGCCGCGTAGAACGCATGGAATCGGTTCAAGTAAACAGCAGAGGCAAACGCCAACAAAATTGCTGTGGGGATTCTCATCATCTGGAATTCTCCAGACGGCATACCGCATACGTGTCCGCGTTGCGCTCAACACGGCTGGCTGGTCGTTCCATCATTTTTCATCTTCGGCGGCTGTAGCGTTTGCCAGACGTACAGCGCAAGCGTCAACAACGGCAAAACGATGGTCACGCGAATATCTTCTGCGTTGCCTTGCAACGTCATAACAAAAATCGTCCAGGGCAGGACAAGCCCTATCAACGTTGCCAGCACTGCTCGTCCGAATTGTCGCCGCTTGACCCAGCCGCTCAGCCAATAAATCCATGGCATCAACAACAAGACTTGATCGGGAGTCCCGATGCGCCCTGCTGTCCACGTCGTCACAATCGCGACAAAACCTAGCGTGGGTTGTAAACGCTCCCACTCGATCACACGGGCGCGCCAGACGATCCACACCATCCACACGATCAATCCGCCGCTGAGCGCAAGGGTCAACGCCAGACTCGATTCGCGCGGCGCGAACATTTCGACGAGCGTTTGCGCGGGTGGACCAACGCGCGCATAGTCGGCGTAATTGCGCACCGCCTGCACAAAATCACCTAACCACGTTGGGACCCACAACATCGCACCGACAATCAATGCGCCGAACGCGCCACTCGCGCCACCCACGATTCGCCAGCGTCGCTGGTAGATCGCCCAGAAAATCAACGTCGGCACAAAGAAAACCAGTGGCTGGGGTTTGATCGTTGCCAGCGCGATGAGCGCGCCACCCAACAGATCATACCGAGCAGCAATTACCGCAAACGCGAGTATGAGCAAAAAGAACGAGACCAACGCGTACTGGCCCAGAAAAACACCCCGCACCGTCGGATAAAAGAGCAAGACGCTCAAAAGGAATATGGCAAAGGTCACCGGCGTCCAGTCCAGACGATTCAACTGTCCCCACAGGAGCGCTCCGCTCACCACAAGAACGACCAGCAGAGCCATCCACAGTGCTTGGGCTAGCGCGTACGTCAAACTCACCAACGGCGCCACGATAAAAGCGGCATACAAGGGATAGGCAAATGCGACTTGATCTTCGTCGGGCTGCGCCAGCCGACCGTACATCGCCAGTTGAATTTCTCGAGTGACTGTATCAGAATAGGGATTTTCTCCACGCAGAAACAATGCCCGCGCCCCCATCCAGCGCGAAAAGAAATCGTTCGCGCCTAGCATATGCTGGGTCAAGCCGCTGTAGAAAACATATGCCAGCACGCTGTACAGGACGAGCACGAACAGCATCACGCCCAAAACCTGAAACCTTTGACGCGCCGGTATCAGCATCTACGGTCCATCCAGAGCATAAATCGCGTACGCGTCCTCCGCCGCGTTCAACACGGCGGGCTTGCCCTCGCGGGGGACGATTTGCAACGGCGTCTTGCCGTACACCTGATCGGCGCGCGCCAGCAACTCTTCCAGCGCGCGCACATCGTCGAGCGAGATCGGATCGTAACCCGATTGCAAAAAGTAATCCAGCCCGGCGCGATGCAACAGGACGTGCGTATAGCCGCGCGCGCGCCACTCGGCGGCAATCGTCACAGAATCATGATACTGCCAACGCAGATGCGTCCACGCGTCGAGAATCGCATCGGGTTGGGTGGCGCGCGCGGCATAGTAACTGCGCGGCTCCCACAGGAACACGATGCGCGCGTCGCGCGGCAACGCTGTGTTGATGAATCGCAACGCCGCGCCGTACGCGCCCAGATGCCGCGCCAGATACGCCTCGCGCGATTCCGCGCCCACCAGATACGCCAGCGTCCCACTCGACGCAAACCCAATCGCGTAACCGAGCGCGGTCAGCCCCAGGACCAACCACATCACCAGGCGCGTGAATCGTTGCAACGAAAAGTGCGGCAGATCGAACGCGCTCAATCGTTCGTACGCCAGCGCTGCCAGGAGCGCGAACGCGGGAAACGCGGGGAACAACAGACGCGTCTGCATCAACAACTTGGACTGTGCGACGCCCAAGAGCCAGAAGAGGTAGAGGAGGAATGAAAAGAGAGCTAGGTCGTATAGAGCGTAGTGCGTATTGCGTAAATCGTCCTGCCCTCTGCCTCCTGCCTCCTGCCCCCTGAACATCCACAACGGTACCAACATCAACAACAACGGACCAATCGTCGCTTCGAATCCCAGCGCGCCTTCCACACCGTAAATCGTCGCGTGCCACGGCGCGAGAACAAGTTGAAGCGGATCGTTCAACAACCCTGTGCCAAATCGGCTGAACCATTCTGCGCGAAACGCGTCCCAGTATTTTCCGCCAAAGACGAATGGGTAGAATGGGTTACCCGTGAAGAACCAGTTGCGAAGATACCACGGGGCGGCGAAGGCAGTAAGCAGTAGGCAGTAGGCAGCAAGCGGGAGGCAGGAGGCAGGAGGCAGGAAAGATTTACGTTCCACAAGATTACGCGCCAGCCACGCGACGAGCAAAGCGATGGGGATGATAACCGCCGTGTACTTGATGCCCATCGCCAAGCCCGCGAACGCACCCGCAAGCGCGAACCAGCGCGTCTCCTGACGTTCATACGCGATCCGCAGCACGTAAAACGATGCGAACGCGTAGAACGCGAGCATCGCATCCACATACGCCCACATCGAAACGCTGAGGAGCGATGGCACTGCCACAAGAATCGCGCACGCGAGCCACGCGACGCGCGCGTTGAAATCGCGCAGCGCGAACGCGAACACCGCGCCAAGCGTCAACACAAAGAAAACGAAATGCACGACCTGCGCGGCAATATCGCCTTTCAACAGCATCGCCGCAAGAAAGAGCATCTCGCCGAGCGAAGGGAAATTGAAATACACGATGTCGGGCGGCGCGGTGATGCGACCCTGCTCCAGCGCGATTTTCGGAATGACGAGATGATACGTCTGCGCGTCCCAGGCGATTGGCGGCGTCAGCGCGACCAAGCCACCGAGGACAAGCGCGAGCGCGACAAATGCCGCGAGTGCGCGTTCAAAGCGCGAAGAAATCGGAAGGTGGAGCGCGCGCGCCTCACGCCCGACCGCGCGCAGATCAGCACGCAACAAGAACGCGGCAAGCACAAACAGCGCGCCGAACACCCAGCGATTGACGACGACCAGCCCCAGCACAAAGATCGCGAGCGCGAGCAAGCCCAAGCCGATACCTGTCTGCAAGACCAGCGCATCGAGCGGCGAATCGAACGTGAGCGCGCGCAGCGCGCGAC
>DAOTYB010000307.1:0-12292 GCA_034435315.1 Anaerolineae bacterium
CCCCACGCCCACGCTGCTCTGCGGCGTGGGGAGGGGGAAACAAGGAAATAGGGGTGTGGGCGGGCGGCGAAGCCGCCCGCCCACACCCCTCCTCCCTCTCCCCCTGCTCTCCCCGCAAAGCGGGGAGAGCAGGGGGCAGGGGGATGAGAGGGATTATTCCGCAAGGGGCGAAAGATTTTTTCCCGTACAACGATGGCGAAACAACGAACACGTAACCTTCCGATGACGGAAAAGACTTGTGCACACCTACTTAGCCCGCAAAGGCAGGCGTGGCGCTGTTGTTGTCGCGACTTGAGTCGCCGCAATGATTCATGGATTGGCTTTCGATTCTGCTCATCGCCCCGAGTCTGGGGATGGATGCGTTCGCCGTCGCGCTCGGCGTCGGCGCGTGTCTGGCTTGCACCAGGCGTCAACTCTTTCGGTTGTCGTTCCACTTTGGCTTGTTCCAATTTTCGATGCCACTCATCGGTTGGTTCATTGGTGAACCGGTGCAACACCATTTGGCGGCGTACGATCATTGGATTGCGTTCGCGCTCCTTGCAGGTGTCGGTACGCGGATGGTGCGCGCATCGTTCAGCGATGAACCCACCTACCACGCGCTCGATCCCACGCGCGGGGTGAGTCTCATCATCCTTTCACTCGCCACCAGCATTGACGCGCTCGCGGTCGGTTTGAGTCTGGCAATGTTGCGCGTCGATCTATGGATTCCGAGCGTCATCATCGGCATCGTCGCGGCGGGAATGACACTGATCGGAATGTTACTCGGTCGTCGCCTGCAAGCCGCGTGGGGCAAACGCGCGGAACTCGTCGGCGGGCTGGTGTTGATCGCGATTGGAGTGCGCGTAGTGGTGGAGCATCTGTTTGTATAGTGCGTGTTGCGTATTGTGAACATCAGTAG
Organism: Anaerolineae bacterium; assembly: GCA_034435315.1. Lineage (GTDB taxonomy): Bacteria > Chloroflexota > Anaerolineae > UBA4142 > UBA4142 > VGOB01. The sequence goes on from DAOTYB010000307.1 coordinate 899, forward strand.
GCAGTAGGCGGGAGGCAGAAAGCAGTCACGTTGGTTGCTATCCGTTTCCTGTCTCGTGAACCTTGAACCTGCAACCTGCAACTTGAAACCTGAAACTCGAAACCCCAGGGAGGGAGAAATGGCAAACTATCGTCCACGTGGAATGTACTTTGAAGAATTTACCGAAGGCACACAGGTCGTTTCGCAAGGTCGCACGATCACCGAAGCGGACATTGTGAATTTTGCCGGCGTCTCGGGTGATTACAACGCGATTCACACCGACGCCGAGTTTGGCAAAGCCACGCCGTTCGGCGAACGCATCGCGCATGGCTTGCTCGTTCTCTCGGTCGCAACCGGCTTGGGGATGCAACTCGGTTTTCTGGATGGCACGGTCATCGCGTTCATTGGCTTGGAATGGAAATTCAAAGCGCCGGTGAAAATCGGCGACACAGTGCATCTGGTCGCGCAAGTCAAGCAGACCAAGGCGATGCCCAAGATGGGCGGCGGCTTTGTCATCTTCGATGCGCGCGTGCTGAACCAGCGCGACGAGGTGGTGCAAGAAGGCACGTGGACGGTGTTGGTGAAGAGTCGCGAAGCGTGAAACGTGATGCGTGATGCGTGAGGCGTGAGGCGAGTTGAACACTGCATACTGCTTACTGCGTAGTGCGTATGGATGCAATGCTTTTGCGCGGCGCGCGCCGTGTCGAAGAGAATCCACTCGAGTTTACACAAGTCGAAACGCCCGAACCGCGCGCGGACGAGATTCGCATCGCGGTGCGCGCGTGCGGTGTGTGTCACACCGATTTGCACACGGTCGAAGGTGAGATCGCGCTGCCGAAATTGCCGATCATCCCAGGACATCAAATCGTCGGTGTGGTCGAAAGTGTGGGCGCGCACGCGACGCGCTTTTGCATCGGCGAGCGCGTGGGCGTGGCGTGGCTCAACTGGACCTGCGGCGCGTGCGAGTATTGCCAGCGCGGTATGGAAAATCTGTGCGAACACGCGCGCTTTACCGGGCAACACGCGGACGGTGGCTATGCCGAGTACGTCGTCGTCAACGAAAACTTTGCGTACAAAATCCCCGCCGCGTTCGACGACGCGCACGCCGCGCCGCTGTTGTGCGGCGGCATCATCGGCTATCGCGCGCTGCGCGTCTGCGGTGTGGAGCCGGGTGAACGGCTCGGCTTGTACGGTTTTGGGTCGAGCGCGCACATCGTTCTGCAAATCGCGCGGCACTGGCAGTGCGAGGTGTACGTGTTCACGCGCAGCGAGGCGCATCGCGCGCTGGCGCGACAACTGGGCGCGGTGTGGACAGGCGGCGCGGGTGACACGCCACCGCGTCTGCTTGACCGCGCGATTGTGTTCGCGCCGGTGGGCAATCTGGTGCGCGACGCGTTGCGCGTGTTGCGAAAAGGCGGCGTGGTCGCGCACGCCGGCGTGTACAGTTCGCCGATTCCGCAACTCGATTACAACTTGCTGTATCACGAGCGCGTGATTCGCAGTGTGGCGAATAGCACGCGACAGGACGCGCACGACCTGCTGCACGTTGCCGCAGAAATCCCGGTGCAAACCGAAATCGAAATTTTTTCGTTGCGTGAAGCGAACCGCGCGCTGCAAGCGCTGAAAGCGAGCGCGGTGCGCGGGTCGGCAGTGTTGATGGTGAAAAGTTAGAGACTTTGGTAAAGGAGTATATCGTTGAGTGAGTGGTTGCTCGTCCTTGCGGTTCTCGCGGGTTTTGTTGCCGCGCTCATCGCGCCTGTGCTTGCGCGCCGCTGGCACCACGCGGCGGGGTGGCTTGTCGCGCTGCTGCCGCTCGCGCTGACGTTGTACTTTGCTGTGCAATTGCCCGGCATCGCGCGCGGCGATACGCTGTCATTCGCCGCGCCCTGGTCTGCTGAACTAGGGCTTGCGTTTTCCTTCTATGCCGATGGCCTGGGCGTACTGTTCGCGCTGCTCATCAGCGGCATCGGCACATTGATAATGATTTACGCAGGCGGCTATCTGCACGGAAATCCCTTCCTCGGTCGTTTGCACGCGTGGCTCCTCGTGTTTATGGCTTCGATGCTCGGCGTGGTGTTGGCGGACAATGTGATTTTGCTGTTCGTGTTCTGGGAACTGACCAGTCTCAGTTCGTACATTCTCATCGGCTTTGAACACGAAAGCGAAAAGGCGCGCGCGGCGGCATTGCAAGCAATGCTCGTCACCGGCGCGGGTGGCCTGGCGATGCTCGCGGGTTTGCTGTTGCTGGGTCAGGTGTGTGGCTCGCTGGAACTCTCCACGCTGTTGACGCAAGGCGACGCGTTGCGCGCGAGTCCACTGTATCCTGCGGCGGTGATTCTCATTTTGCTGGGCGCGTTTACCAAATCCGCGCAATTTCCATTTCACTTTTGGTTGCCCAACGCGATGCAAGCCCCCACGCCGGTCAGCGCGTATCTGCACTCGGCAACGATGGTCAAAGCCGGCGTGTATCTTTTGGCGCGATTGAATCCCGCGCTCGGCGGCACCGATTTGTGGTTGTACGCGGTTGGCGGCATCGGCGCGGTGACGATGTTACTCGGTGGTTATCTCGCGCTGACGCAAACCGATCTCAAACGCTTGCTCGCCTACTCGACGGTGAGCGCGCTCGGCACGTTGACGCTGCTCATCGGGCTGGGTACGTCGCTCGCGCTCAAAGCGATGGTCGTCTTTTTGCTGGGGCACGCGCTCTACAAAGGCGCGCTGTTTCTCGTCGCGGGCGCGGTGGATCACGAGACAGGCACGCGCGATGTGACCCAGTTGGGTGGGCTGGCGCGCGCGATGCCCATCACGGCAATCGCGGCGAGCATCGCCGCGCTGGCGATGGCGGGCGTGCCGCCACTGTTTGGTTTCATCGCCAAAGAATTGTTGTACGAAGTCGGCCTGGGGTCTGGAACGTGGCTTGCCAGCGCGATCATTCTCGGCGCGCTGTTCACCGTGTTCATCGCCAGCGTCGTCGCGCTGGGCGTCTTTTTTGGACGCGCGACCCACACGCCCAAACATGCGCACGAAGCGCCCGTGAGTATGTGGCTGGGTCCCGTCGTGTTGGCGGGTCTGGGACTCGTCATCGGCATTGCGCCGCAAATCGTCAGCGCGACGCTCGTCGCGCCGGCAGTGTCAGCGGTCAGCGGCAAGAGCGTGGCGGTGAAACTCGCGTTGTGGCACGGCATCACGCCAGCGTTCGTTTTGAGTCTGGCGACCGTTGTCGCTGGGCTTGGGTTGTTTGCTGTGCGCGCGCCCTTGCGCGCGGCGTTGACGCATCCTGGCTGGAGTGGCGCGGAAAGAACGTACACGCTCGCGCTGGACGGAATGAACGCGCTGGCGCGTGAACAGACGCGCCTTTTGCAAAGCGGCTATCTGCGACGTTATTTGATTATCATTGTGTTCACGACGGTGACACTGGTCGGCTTGCTCCTCGTGAATCCACACATCTGGAATCAAATGTCGCGCGTCGAGTGGGAAGCGTTGTGGCAAGAGACGCATTTCTACGAGGTGGGATTAGCGGTGCTGATTTTGCTGGCTACGCTCGTGGCAACCACTACTTCTTCGCGCCTGGGTGCGGTGGCAGCGCTGGGCATCGTGGGCTATGGCGTATCACTCATCTTTTTGCTGTTTGGCGCGCCCGATCTGGCAATGACCCAGTTCACTATTGAATCGCTTTCGGTGCTGTTGTTCGTGCTGGTGTTTTATCACTTGCCGCGCTTTACGAACTTGAGCACGCGGCGTGAACGACTGCGCGACGCGGTGATTGCCGTGCTGGCAGGCAGCGTGATGACCGCGCTGGTCCTGCTGGCTGACCTGATTCAATTCCAGCCCAGCATCTCACCCTATTTCCTCGAGAATGCGCTACCGCTGGCACACGGGCGTAATGTGGTCAATGTGATTCTGGTGGATTTTCGCGGCTTTGACACGCTGGGCGAAATCACCGTGTTGGGGATTGCCGGGCTGGGCGTGTACGCGCTGTTGAAACTGGGGAGAGACTCGAACCAATGAACTCGCTGATTCTGCAAACAGCGGTGCGCTATTTGTTGCCACTGCTCTTGCTCTTTTCGTTGTTCGTTTTTATTCGCGGCCATAATCAACCCGGTGGGGGATTCGTAGGCGGCTTGATCGCCGCCGCTGCATACGCCCTCTACGCCATCGCGCACAATACGCGTGCGGCGCGTCAGATTCTAGGCGTAGAGCCGCGCGTGTTGATCGGGCTTGGTCTTTTGCTCGCGCTTGGCAGCGGCGTGTTCGGCATCGTCAGCGGGTATCCTTTTATGACCGGCCTGTGGGCGATGTTCGAATTCCCCGGCTGGGGCAAGGTCGAAGTTGGTGTGCCACTCTTCTTTGACGCGGGTGTTTATCTCGTCGTGCTGGGAGTGACGTTGACGATTATCTTTGCTTTGGCGGAGGAGTGAACGCATGGAAATCGCTCTGGCACTCGTCATCGGTGGATTGTATGCAGGGGCGATCTATATGCTCTTGCGGCGTAGCATCGTCAAGTTGCTCATCGGTCTTGTTCTGCTGAGTCATGCCGCGAATCTGTTGATCTTTACGGCGGCTGGCTTGACGCGCGCGCAACCGCCCATCGTCGGAGACCACCTTGCGCGCGCGACAAGCGGTGTTGCCGACCCGTTGCCGCAAGCGTTGATTCTGACGGCAATCGTCATCAGTTTTGGTGTGACCGCGTTCGCGCTGGTGCTGGCGTATCGCGCGCATAAAATCGTTGGTGTGGATGACCTCGATCAATTGACAAGCACGGACACCTAGCACGACACGAAGGACGAAAGATGAAGAATGGTATGAATTTCTGGCTCATTGCTCCAATCATCATTCCGCTGTTGACCGCGATCCTCACGACATTGCTGTATCGTGTACCGCGCGCGCAACGCTGGGTCAGTGCCGGCGGCGCGTTCGTCCTGCTGAGCGCGGCGATAGGACTGTTGCACAACGTTTATCATCAAGGCATTCAGGTCGCGCAGATGGGCAACTGGGTGGCGCCGTATGGCATCACGCTCGTTGCCGATCTCTTTAGCGCGATAATGATAACGGTGACAGGTATCATCGGTTTGGCGGTAGCGGTGTACTCGCTGGCAGATATTGACGCGGCGCGCGTCCAGTTTGGTTATCATCCCCTCTATCACTTTTTGTTGATGGGCGTGTGCGGCGCGTTCGTCACCGGCGACTTGTTCAACCTGTATGTCTGGTTCGAAGTGATGCTGATGGCATCCTTCGTTCTGCTTGCGCTCGGCGGTGAGCGCGGCCAGTTGGAAGGCGCCATCAAGTACGTGACCCTCAACCTGATGTCGTCCGCGCTCTTCCTTGCCGCGATGGGCATTGTGTACGGACTCGCCGGCACGCTCAATATGGCAGACCTGGCGCGCAAGTTGCATACGACCCCACAGCCCGAACTGGTGACAGCGGTCGCGATGTTGTTCCTCGTCGCGTTCGGTATCAAGGCGGCAATCTTTCCACTCTTCTTCTGGCTTCCCGCTTCCTATCACACCCCGCCGGTCGCCGTCTCCGCTGTGTTTGCCGGCTTGTTGACCAAAGTGGGTGTCTATGCTTTGATTCGCGTCTTTACGCTGATTTTCACGCAGAATGTTGGCTACACCCACAACTTGATTTTGATTATCGCCGGACTAACGATGATTACCGGCGTGTTAGGCGCGGTCGCGCAAAACGAGTTTCGGCGCATCCTGTCGTTTCACATCGTCAGTCAAATCGGCTATATGATTATGGGCTTGGGATTGTTCACGCCGCTGGGACTGGCTGCCGCGGTGTTCTACATCGCGCATCACATCATCGTCAAGACCAATTTGTTTCTGATTAGCGGTGTGGTTGCGCGTATCAACGGAACGTTCGAGTTAAAGCGCCTGGGGGGTGTGTATCGCACACAGCCGGGGCTGGCATTGTTGTTTCTCGTTCCCGCGATGTCGCTGGCGGGCTTGCCGCCGCTCTCCGGCTTTTTTGCCAAACTGGGTCTGATTCAAGCCGGCTTGCCGCTGAGTCAGTACGCCATCATTGCCATCGCGCTGATCGTGAGTCTGCTGACCCTCTTTTCGATGCTGAAAATCTGGAACGAGGCGTTCTGGAAATCTCTTGATGACCGACGACCGCTGACCGCTGACCGTCGAATCTCTGTCGCGTTGTTCATACCGATTGTGCTATTGGCGACACTCACACTGATCATCGGTTTTGGTGTGGGACCCGTCTTTGCGCTGGCACTGCGCGCGGGCGAACAATTGATGCAGCCCACACATTACATCCACGCTGTGTTGGGAGGGTTTTAATGCGTTATCTTTTGTTGAATATCGGACTGGCGCTCACGTGGACTGCCCTGACCGGCACATTCAATCTGCCTAATTTTCTATTGGGCTTTGCGCTGGGTTATCTGGTGCTATGGACTGTGCGTCGTATGCTGGGACCCACCAGTTACTTTTCCCGCATGCCCAGGTTGGCGGGCTTTGCGCTCTTCTTTCTCTGGGAATTGCTCTTATCCAACCTGCGCGTGGCAATCGAAGTGCTCAGTCCAGGCCACAATATGCAACCGCGCGTGCTTGCCATTCCACTCGATGCGTGCGATCCTTCCGAAATCACACTGTTTGCTAATTTGATTTCACTGACCCCCGGCACACTCGGTCTGGATGTCTCGTCGGATCGCTGTGTTCTGTACGTGCACGCGATGTACGCCAGAGATGCCGAACAGGCGCGGCACGAAATCAAAACGCTCGAACACCGTTTACTCGATGTGATGCGCGGAAAGAAATCCGCTTTCTGAATTCTGTAGCCGTCCTTCGTCCTTCGTCATTCGTCATTCGTCCTTCGTCGTTCGTCGCTCGTCATTCGTCATTCGCCACATCCGCAAGGAGTAAGAAAAAATGGTATTGACACTCGCTTTTGGGATGCTGACTGTTGCAGTATTCCTTGCTTTCATCCGATTGGTGCGCGGGCCCAGTTTGCCGGATCGCGTGGTCGCACTGGACCTGCTTGCCTCCCTGTCTATCGGCTGGATTGCCATCTACGCTATTGCAACAAATCAATCCATCTTTCTCGATGTAGCACTTGTGCTTGCGTTGCTGGCTTTTTTGGGCACGGTGGGGTTTGCCTACTATATTGCAAAAGGAGCAATGCCATGGCGGCAAACGTAAGCGAATTTTTGGCTCTCATCGGCGAACTTTTGGCTCTCATCGGCACATTTTTTATGCTGGTCGCCGCGCTGGGTGTGTTACGTCTGCCCGATGTGTTTACGCGTATGCATAGCAGCACCAAATCGGCAACGCTAGGGATAGGGTGCGTGATGCTCAGCGCCGCTTTCCACTTTAGAGATTTGGGCACTGTGACCCAGGCATTAGCCATCATCTTCTTTGTGTTCATCACTGCGCCAGTAGCCGCGCATCTACTTGGACGCGCCGCGTATCTCTCTGGCGTACCCCTGTGGGAAGGAACGCTGAGCGACGAATTGCGTGGACGCTATGACGAGATCACTCACGAATTGACCGGTTATCTCTCCATCCCACTCCCAGAAGAGCGCCGATGACCAATATAACGCAGTCAAGGTTTCACCGAACAAATGGTGTCGTCTACAGCCATCACATCAAACGGAAATAATTTCTTAAAATCAAGAGGTGTTGCCCCACCCGTTCCCCCCCTGGAGCACAAAGCAACGCTATTGAACCAAGTTGCGACTTGTCGAAGTGCACTGCCTTGCGTAATCTGGCTACGTTGCAGTTAGACAAAAAGGAGTTGTGCATGGGCGCGTGCGCCCACCACGACGGATGAAAAATGATTTTCGATTTTCGATTTGCGATTTGTGATTGTTCACGATGGGCAATCTGCAATCGGCAATCGAAAGCACGCGCCCACCACGACGGATAAAAAGATCCACGAAGGACACGAAGAGTCACAAAGATTTTTTTCTTCGTGTTCCTTCGTGACCTTCGTGGACAAATGTATTTTCATTCAAAGGAGGAAACTATGTCACACCACAACGAACGCTGGGCACTCGTTCTGGGCGCGTCCTCGGGCTTTGGCGCGGCGACGGCGCGCGCGCTTGCCGAAGCCGGCTTCAACATCTTTGGCGTGCATCTGGACTTGAAAGCGACACTCGCGCGCGCGCTTCAGGTCAAATCGGACATCGAAGCAAAAGGGCGTACAGCCTTCTTCTTCAACAAGAACGCCGCTAGCGATCAGAATCGCGCGGAAATCATCGCTACGATAAAACAACTTTTGGGCAATCATGGTTCGATTGAAGTGATGCTGCATTCACTTGCGTTCGGCAACTTGAAGCGTTACATTGCCGACGATCCAAAAGACGCGGTGGATCGGCAGGCGCTAGAGATGACGCTGGATGTGATGGCGAACTCGCTGGTGTACTGGACACAAGACCTTGTGCGCGCCGGTTTGCTCACGCGCGGGTCCAAAGTGTATGCGATGACGAGCGCCGGTTCGCATCGCGTCTTTATCGGCTACGGACCAGTCTCCGCTGCCAAAGCCGCGCTCGAATCGCACGTGCGGCAACTCGCGCTCGAACTCATCGCCAGAGGAATTTGCGTTAACGCGATCCAGGCTGGCGCAGCGGACACGCCTGCGCTGCGCGCGATTCCCGGGCATGAAGAAGCGGTCGCGCGCGTCAAAGAGATGCACCCCGACAAACGTCTCACCACACCCGAAGATGTGGCACATCTCATTGTAGCACTGACGGATCCACGTGTGGATTGGGTCACCGGTACCGTGATTCGAGTAGACGGTGGCGAGGATAACTGGTAAAGGCACCTCTGGCGTGCCCACCACACATTCTCAAAGAGGAGAAAAGCGCATGAAAAAACTTGGACGTGTTCTTCTGATCACTCTGCTGGTGCTCATCCTCCTCGTTCTCGTGGGAGGCGCGGGCGGCTATTGGTTTCTCACCAAAAGCCATCCGCAAATTAACGGGACGCTGCGCGTTCCGGGTTTAAAAGCCCAGGTAGAAATTGTGCGTGACACGATGGGTGTGCCGCACATCTACGCGCACAACGTGGACGATTTGTTTTTCGCTCAAGGGTATGTGCACGCGCAAGACCGTCTATGGCAAATGGAATACAACCGCCGCGTGGGGCATGCTACTCTGTCCGATGTGCTCGGCGCGGCGGCGATTAGTTATGATCGGTTCTTGCGCACGCTCGGTCTCGCGCGCGCGGCGCGTGCCGACTATGCAGCGTTGAACGCCGAGGATCGTCGTCCGCTGGAGGCGTATGCACGCGGCGTCAACGCATTCATCGAACAGAATCGCAACAACCTGCCCATCGAGTTTACTTTGCTGGGGTACACACCCGCCCCCTGGGAGCCCGTGGACACAATTGTGTGGGGCAAGGTGATGGGGTATCAGTTGAGTGGCTCGTACGAAGGGGATCTCTTCCGTCATCAAATCCTGCAAATTCTCGGCGAAGCCAAACTCAAAGAACTACTGCCACCTTACCCCGCCGAAGGTCCTTTTGTCGTACCTCCCGAAGCGCGCGAGTACAAATCGGCAATGACAAATGAGCCAATGACAAATGAACAAATGGCAAGCGTTCAGATTGGCGCGCCGGAGTGGAAGGCGATAGCGCGGTTGGAGGACCTGCTCCCGCTGCCTCATCTCGGCATCGGTTCGAACAACTGGGTGATTGGGGGAAAGAAATCTGCCACAGGTAAACCCATTCTCGCGAATGATCCCCATCTGAGTATTCAGATGCCTTCGATTTGGTACGTCAACGGATTACACTGCATCGTCAAGACGAAGGACTGTCCGTACAACGTCGTGGGCTTTTCGTTCCCTGCGGCGCCGGGGGTTATCATCGGTTACAATGATCGCATTGCCTGGGGCGTCACCACTTCTGTCGTGGATGTGGCAGATTTGTACGTCGAAAAGATCAATCCGCAAAACCCCAATCAGTACGAGTATCAGGGCAAGTGGCTCGATTTTGAAATCGTCGAAGAACCGATCAAGGTCAAGGGCGTGGTTTCCGAGACACTCACCATCAAAATCTCGCGGCACGGTCCCATCATCACACCGATTCTGCCCGGCATCACAGAACCGCTGGCGTATCAATGGACCGGCTTGCGCGAACGCAGTCGCTTGTTCGAGTCCGTTTTGCGCATCAATCGCGCGCAAAACTGGGACGAGTTTCGCGACGCGCTCAAACTATGGGATGCCCCCTCGCAAAACTTTGTGTATGCGGATGTGGATGGTAACATCGGCTACCAATTGCCCGGCAAAATTCCGCTGCGCGCCAGAGGCAATGGGATGTTCCCTGTGCCGGGCTGGAGCGGCGAGTATGAATGGACAGGCTATATCCCCTTTGACGAGTTGCCTTCCGTTTTGAATCCCCCCACGCACTTTATGGCGAGCGCGAACAACTGCATCGTCCCCGCCACGTACAAGTATTGGTTGTCGTACGATTGCGCTGCACCCTTCCGCCAGCAACGCATCGTTGATTTGATCAAAGCCAAAGACAAATTGACGCTGGACGATGTCGCAGCCATTCAAAAGGACACCTACTCGACGCCCGAAGCGCGACTCAAAACCTTCCTTGCCACACTAACGCCAGAGGGACTCGTACAGGCGCGCGCGCTCGAGTATGTGAAAACCTGGGACGGTTATCTAACGATTGACACCGTCGGCGGGACCCTTGCGGCGGTCACGCTACAACGCGCGATTCGCAACACGTTTAGCGACGATCTCGATGCCGATTTGTTCAGGGCGTATCTTGCCCGCAGTGATTATCATCAGCGCGTTCTGCTCTCCTTGCTTGACCAACCCAACAGCCTCTGGTGGGACGATCGCAAGACATCCCAACTAGAAACGCGCGATGTCATCCTGCAAAAAAGTTTTGCCGAAGCCGTCGAATGGTTGAGCAAGAACTATGGCGATACACCCGCCGAGTGGAAATGGGGCCGCTTGCACACGGCAACATTCAACCACACGCTGGGCAGTGTGCAGCCTTTGAACCTGCTCTTGAACGTTGGACCACTACCAGCGGCTGGCGGCGAAGCGACCGTGATGCGAATGGGTTTTCGCGCGAACGTACCGTTCCCGGTAACGTCCGTTGCATCAATGCGGATGATCGTTGATTTAGGCAATCTCGCCAACTCGCGTTACATTCACACGACCGGACAATCCGGGCATCCTCTGCACAAACACTATAGCGATATGGTGCTCCTCTGGCGTGATGGCGCTTATTTGCCGATGCTGTTCGAGCGCGCGATGATTGAGCCGCGACGCGAGGGGACGCTGGCGCTGACACCCTGAGCGTATCATCGCAAAAGGTAACTGTTTTTCGAAGGAGTTGTGCATGGGCGCGTGCGCCCGCCACGACGGATGAAAAATGATTTTCGATTTTCGATTTGCGATTTGTGATTGTTCACGATGGGCAATCTGCAATCGGCAATCGAAAA
>DAOTYB010000308.1:0-3938 GCA_034435315.1 Anaerolineae bacterium
CAAAGGGGGGTGAGGGGCAATGAGGGCCTTCGGTCACCAAAGTGTCAACCAATTTTGAACCATCCCACTATGCGCTAATGACTTTCCCATTGAACATACGCTTCGTACATCTCCGGCAGCGTCTTCCATTGCACCTGACCGGCTTTCACATAGACGTCAATGCGTTGCAGCCAGATTTCGAGCATTTGCGGGTCGAGCGGCGTGCCGAGACTCCAACCGACGTAGTAGGTGTTGACTTGACCGGGTTGGGCGAGGGCGATGGCTTTTTCCAGTTCCTGGATGGAATAGTCAATATCCGCCTGGGTCAGGTCTTTGCCTTTGTCGGACGTTCGACCGGTGGCGTTTTCTTCCATGTAATTCAATTCGCCGCTGGCAGGGATGAGCACCAGCCGCCCGTTGGGGTCAGGTGTCAGCCAGTCCAGGCCGCTGTTCATGCGCCAGGGGTGCAGGCGCGCTTCCAGTTCAGGGGGGAAGACCTCATGACAGGCCGCCGGGCTGGGGCAATTTCGATATTCCGCCGGGCGGCTTTCGGGCGGCATAGACATCACGGCGTAGGCAACCTGTCCAGTCGTGAAGAGGTACCCCGCGTCAGCGGCAGCCGTGGCCCAATCACAGTGCGAAACGATGCCGGAGACGTGGCGCACGGTCACCCCCAGCGACTCCAGTTGCTCTTTCTCTGCCCGCAGGTCGGCAGCGAAGCGCCGGCAATCGTAGTCCCTCTGGCCGCCGATGTCGGCGTGCACGCCGACCCCATGCCCGCGCTGCTCCATCTCCAGCAGCACATTATCGCCCCAACGCAGGATGCCCTCGGTGACCTCCTTGCTCTCCCAGGTCAACTTCGCCCCGTACTTCTCAAAGAGAGTGGCATACTCGCGCATCAGGCGAGCGTGCTCCTGAAAGCGGGCCTGGTTCTGGCCATCGTTCCAGCCTTCCAGGTGCACCATGATGCCCAGGTAGAAAACGCCCTGTCCTGGGGAAGGGGTGGTAACCGGCGCCTTCGTTGGGACAGGGGACCGCGTCGGCCTGGGTGTCTCGACCAGGGTTGGGGCCTGGCAATCGGCCGGGCAATTCTGGGGATTCTCCGGGCCATCGCAGCGGCCATCGCCGCAATAGCCTCGTGCCAGCGAAGGTTGGGCGGTAGGCGGCGTTGGCGTGATGAGCGAGGGGGTGCCGGCTACCTGGCAAGCAAAAAGCAGCACGCTCAAAAGGGTGAAGCACATAACAATACTTTTCATCTTTCCTCTTTCTGGCGCGCGCGAATCATCGGGCGCGTTCAGATTGTACGGCGGTGTGAGCGGTTTGTCGTTGGCCGCGAAGAAAAACGTGCGCCACTAGAAATCGTTTTCTCTGGTCTCGGCTTGTCCGAGTCAGGGAGTGTTGATTGCGAAACCGGGACTCTCGACAGTTGTCGTCGCGGGCAACCCGATGTTCGCGCCGGTCAACACCGTCACCCAATCGTTTTCGCTCAACAGGGTCAGCGACGAATGAACGGCACGGCGGATGACGGCGATGTCCTTACGCGAGACGTGACTAAAGGTCCAGTACTTGCCCGTGCTAACATCGAAATGCCCGGCGGGAACGCTACCCGTGTCTTGTGTCAACATCCCGCCCGCCGCGAACGCGCCGCGCAAATCGGGCGAGGTCCAGACGCTGATGCTCGGTCCATGAGCGATGTAAAGCACGTACCGCCTGCTGTCGAAGAAAATGTCCGGGTCGGACGCGGACTTGATGTTCGCGCCGATAGTGACGCTCGCGCGGTCGCCCGCGTCCAGCGCGAATTGCGTGCCATCGCTGCCGACGACTTCGGTGGCTGAGCGAAAATGTTTGACGCAGGTCACCCCCTCCGGCGCGCAGCCCGCCGGATCGCCTTTGCCCGGTTCAGAGACGAGGAAGAACAGCACGATGCGCCCTTGATTGTCGAGCGTGGGCGATGGATCCACAAAGCCTGCGTTGCCGTCCAGTCCGTTGATCGTGACTTGACGCGGCGCGTCGAGTGTGCGCGTGTCAAAGCGATAGCGTGCGACATTGCCTGGCGTGAAAATGTAGAGCGTGTTGCCGCGCCGAATCACGTCTGGCACCGAGCCAGCAAACGGCTGCCAGCCGGGGACGATCTGCCACGCCGCCCCATCGTCGCTCTGCGCAAGATAAACGCGATGATTGCGCGGATCGTGGCAATCGGTCGTTGCGGTGTCGCACGCGTGAAACGCCATCAAGTACCTGCCAGACACAACGATACCTGTGCCGACAGCAGGCGTTGCCGGCGCGGTCGTCGCGGGCGCAGGTTGCGTGGGACCCGCCGGCGCGGTCGCGGTAGGAGCAGATTGTGTTTGACAATCTGCCGGGCAGTTCTGAGGATTCTCTGGACCCTCGCAGCGACCGTCGCCGCAATAGCCTCGCACCGGCGAAGGTTGGGCAGTAGGCGGCGTTGGTGTGATAACCGATGGGATGCCAGCCAGCTGGCAGGCAACCACCAGCAGGCACAGGAGACCAGTAAAGCCTGCGGATACCCTTTTCATTGTGAGAGATCTCCCTCCCTTTCTACAAGTTAGAAAATTGTGAGGCACTGGCTCATTCAATCCCCGCCAATACGCGCGGGGGACTCCCCTCCAGAATCTGCTTCGTCACTGCGGAGATCGGCATCTCCGCGTTGCCACACCCGAGCTGAGTCTGGATCATCTTTGGGCTGGATTCGTACGGCCTGGCTGCCAGGCGCGCGAACTCTGGATTGATGACGTAGAGACCCGCCAGCGCGTACAACTGTCCCTCCGGCGTGGCTTCGGCTATTTTCCAAACAATTCTTTGGCGTACCGAATCACCGTTTGCGTCAGTTGCCGATCCATCGCTTCAGGGAGCATCGCGGGCGGTGCTTTCGGATCGTAAGTTTGATTCGGCGGGTAATCGTTCAGCCGAACCCACGGCACGCCGCCCTTGATCGCGGCGTTGATCATCTCTACTGCGTGCGCGTTGTTCGGCTGGACGTGGTCTTTTTCGGATTGGATACGCTGGTACGGCACGCGAATCTGGCCGATGAAATTCACCGCCTCGCGCTCCGACCACCACGCGTCGTCGCTGCAGGGTTGCCATAGGATTCTTCCTCTGTTGCCCGCAGAGCATCCACTCGTATAGTTGCGGTCGGCAGGACCTTCCCAATCTATCAGGAATTTCACCGGCAAGTCGGGATGACGCGCGAGCGCGCCGCTCCCCATCGTGATGCCATACGAGTACGTGGCGATGCCGATTTTTTGTGCGTCCACATTTGGCAATGTTGCCACAAAGCGCACAACCGCCGCGAGTCCATCTTGCTGTTTGTGTCCATCGTAATCTTCTTGCCCGGTGCTTCTGCCGCGTCCATCCGGGTCGAAAGTGATGGCGATGATGCCCGCGCCTGCCATGCGCATCGCGTCGTCTGTGAACGCCTTGCCATCGCCGATGCCGCCCGGCACGAGGACGAGGGCCGGATATTTTTTGCTCGTGTCCTGCGGCGCGAAAACCTGGACGTACAGTTTCGCGTTCGTCGTCGGGTTCGTCACCTGGTACGTCTGTGCGGCATCGGCGGGAATTGGTGGCAGTGTGATGTTGGGGCTGGGTTTGGGCTGCGGTGTGATGTTGCCGCTCGGCCTGGTCGGCAGCATTGGCCTGGTGGGCGATGGTAGCGGCGCGGGTTTCGTCGTGGTCGGTGGCAGAGTCGGTTTGACGGTAGGAGGTTGTGGCGAAGGCGTGGGTTCGGTTCGAATCGGTGCAGTGGGTGTGGGCGATGGAATGAGTTGCGCCAGGTTGCACGCGGCGATGGCGAACAACAAAACGAACAAGACCAAACTGTTGACCTATGGTTCGCTCAAATCTGGACAAGTTTCGAGAATTGAGTTAAACTCTCGGTATGACCAAGAGACTGATCATAACCAATGAACGAGTTGATGACATCCCCCTGCTGCTGGCCC
>DAOTYB010000309.1:0-36204 GCA_034435315.1 Anaerolineae bacterium
ATTTTCACCGAACCGGGCGGGGGCAGCGTATAGACATGACTCCCATAGCGCAACTCGGTCAGGTCTTGCCCAACACCCAGATAATCGAGTTGCAGGCGAACGAACTGCGGGGCAGTCAAACCCTGCCGCATAGCGCGGCCCCCTTGTTCAGCCCACGTCATCAGTTTGCGCGCCAACGCCTCCGCATCGATGTGCCGATTCAGTTCGCGGTCATGCCAGACATGCCACACCACCACGAGCAGCTGCCGCGCAATCGCCACAATCGCTTTTTCCTTGCATAGGCGGCGGCAAAGCGCTTCAAAGCGGGCTTTCCAATAGGGATTGTAGCGCACCGCTACACACGCCGCTTCGATCAACGCCGCACGCAAATCACGACGTCCTTGTTTGGTGATGCCACCGCCGCGATGCGTATCGGCGGAGTCGTGCACGCGCGCCCCCAGTCCCGCATAGCCGACCAACTGGCGGGCATGCGGAAAGCGCGCGATGTCACCGATGGCGGCGAGCAAAACCATCGCAGTAAGCACGCCGATGCCAGTGTGTTGCACAAGATAGGGGACGTGCTGCACCCAGGGTTCGCGACCGCTTTCGAGATACAACTGCTGGTCGACCTGGGCAAGCAACGCCTCTACTGAATCGAGCAGTTGCAGATCCTGGGTCACCCGCAGTTTTTCGAGGGGTTCCAGTGCCAGCTGTTCCCACCAGGCGCGGTGCGCGGTGGCAAAGAGCTCCCCTTCGGGAGGTCTGAGGTTGTGGCGATGGAGCACACTGTGGAGGCGATTGCGCACCTGGGTGCGCTGACGAATCAGACGGTGACGATGCGATACCAGGGCGCGCAATTGACGCACTGGTTCGGGAGGCACCCACACCGCTGGAATCAGACCTGCCGCGAGCAAGCGAGCGAGCTTGAGCGTGTCGTGCCCATCGGTTTTGATAGCGGCGGAACTAATCCAGCGGATGAGCAAGGGATTCGCCACCACAACCGTGGCGACGCACGGCACCAATTGGTCGTAGAGGTGCCAGGCGTTGGTGGTGGCTTCGAGCACCACGGCGTCGGTAGGGCGCAGATGCTGTTGCCGCCAGAGGGCGAAGGCATCCCAGGACAGTCGGCGGGGGCGCAGCACCACTTGTTGGTGTGCGTCCACCGCACCGACCATCACGA
Source organism: Anaerolineae bacterium (assembly GCA_034435315.1). Taxonomy (GTDB): domain Bacteria; phylum Chloroflexota; class Anaerolineae; order UBA4142; family UBA4142; genus VGOB01. The sequence goes on from DAOTYB010000309.1 coordinate 1,160, forward strand.
AACGCTTGTGGACATCGAGTCCGATGAAGCGTGTGACAGAACCGTTCAAAGTGGACATAGGCTCCTCCTGTGGGCTCGCGGTGTGCGAGCCGATGAGATAAGGCGCATCTTTTGTGGGCAAAGGTGGCATGCACAGATCCGAGCTTGCTCGGGTCCCAGACTCCGAGCATCTCAGTTGAGTAATTCGCGCGGGCGGTCAAACATTTCAACGAGCTCGCTAAAGCGTCTCAGCACCCGAACCGACCGGCCCAAACACCGTGCGCCACAAGTGTTCCCGCAGACTCAACGTCTACAGGATAACACAAAATGCGCCTTATCTCAACTACATACTAACATTTCAGTTTGGGGGCAAATTGCAAACCGCATGCCACATTTCATCAAACCGACCGCTGAGCAGTGCCGTGCGGATCGGCAGGAGGTTCTCAGCACCTGAACGACTCCACCGCATCCCAGCACCCGCAAAGCGCGCACGGATTTGCTTGCAGCCGCTCTCGACCATGCCACTCCCAATCGGAAAGCCCTCTTCGCGTAATTCCAGATACTGCATCCGCCGCCGATTGTTTTCGAAATATCCCGCCTCGACCTGGAGTTTCTCCGCTTGAGCGGGATGTGCCTGTGCCAAATCCTTAATCCGACTTGCCACCTCCCACGCCTGCCCCTGATACAAGGGCTCCTCCATTCCCTTCACCCAGCAGGTTGCCTCAGCCGTTCCTTCCCCATACACCAAGTGAGCCACCGCATAGAGGTGTTCGGTCGCATGATACCAATCGACCAGTTGGCGACTCGTGCTGAAATGCTCTGGCACAACGGTTTGCCAAATCCATTTCGCCCCATCCCCAATCACCTGGGTATCGTAGCAATAGGGCAAGTCGCGGCGGCTGGCTTCCGCCCACAGGGCTTTCCCGAGCGGCTCTGGCCCTCCCAATACCGCAACATAGGTGGTGTTGATGGCATGGGCGCGCTCCACCACTTCGCCCGTTTCCTGGTCCTGCTCTGGACTCTGCGCGATATCAAAAACACACCCCACTTTGAGTTCGACATAGCCTTCTTTGCGCAAGGGAATCATGACCCCATCCATGCCTACCCCCATCTTCTTGGGGAGTGGCACTGCCCCAGGCCCCGTCGTCCCACGATGCGGCACGGTCAACGCTTCGGCTTGGCGTGCCGCTTCGAGAGCTTTGAGTTTTGCTCCCCAGGTCTGGACGCGCCGCCACACGCTGGTGTCTGAAAAGGTGATGCCCCCTAACTGGTCTAAAATGGTCTCGGTTTCGGCAGGGGTCATCCGCCCACATAACTCGACCGCCAATTTGGCTACTCTTTCGCTACAGGTGCGCTCAAAGACGTGCAGTTGTTCGTCCAGGGGGAAACAACCTTGCTGACAATGGCGGCAGTAGTAGTAACGGCGCTGCAAGGACAGCTCTCCCACGCACGAGGTGATGGTCTTGGCTTTGTCGTCCTTGTAGTGCATTTCGCGTCCGCAGGTAGGGCACCGTGGTCCTGGCACGGGGGCAGTGGTGTCTTGAGCCTGGAGGGCAGCTTCCGCCATGGCTTGACCCACCCGGCGACGAAATTCCAAGACCGCCTCTTCAATTTGTGTCAAGGTGGGATGCTCGGTCTGCTCCACCCAATCTAAAAACTGGTCAATCGTCGCTTCGGCTTGGGCTAACAACTGGGCTTTCATCTCGGCGCGGGTCGGTGGGGTTCGGCGAACTTTGTGGGAGCGTTTCATCGGTCACCTCTCTTTTAGTGGAATGGACGCATTATGCCACGATTTGCCCCCAAACTGAAATGCACCCCCGAACAAATGCAATTTGCAATTTCACAATGAGCGTGCTATAATAACGTCACATCAACGGGCGGTTGGCTCAGATGGTTAGAGCGCGCGGTTCACATCCGCGAGGTCATAGGTTCGATTCCTATACCGCCCACCTTCCTTGGCAAACCGCGGTCCCCCTGCCGCGGTTTTCTAGTAAGCAGTGCACGTAGAGTGCACAAAGGAGTTGTTCATGGGCGCGTGCGCCCGCCACGACGGATGAAAATGAGGGACGTAGGGCAAATTTTCAAATTTGCCCCACATTTTCGAAGGAGTTGCTCATGGGCGCATGCGCCCACCACGACGGATGAAAAGATCCACGAAAGACACGAAGAGTCACGAAGGTTTTTCTTCGTGTTCCTTCGTGACCTTCGTGGACAAACGTATTTTCGAAGGAGTTGTGCCTGGGCGCGTGCGCCCGCCACGACGGATGAAAATATCCACCAAGAACACGAAGATACACGAAGGTTTTCTCTTCGTGTTCCTTCGTGACCTTCGTGGACAAAGGTACTTTCGAAGGAGTAACGCGCGTGACACGCTTCCTGCCCATCACCTTTCCGGTCTCGGATATCACTGTAGATAAAGTGCTCTTTCAACTGCGGTGGATTCTCCTCTTGCTGGTTCTACCCTCCCTCTGGCTGGACGCAGGTACGATTACTCTCTCCGCTCCCCTTGTCCTCTGGATTAGCGTCGGCATTGTATTCAATTTGCTGCTGGGCTTGTTACTGCGCTTTCCGAGGCTAGCGCGCTTTCTTCCACTGCCTTCACTGATCTTTGATACACTCCTCTTTGGCAGTTTGCCGTATCTGGTTATCACTCCTTCGAATCTTCCGGCGTATTTTTCGATCTTTCCCGCTGTCGTGGCGGCTGTACGTTTTTGGTGGCTTGGCACGTTAATCGTCACGACAATTCTTTTGACATCGTTAAGTATCCACTTTTTTCTCCCGCTTCAGAATGCCGCGCCGCGCTCGCTCCTATCCACAGCCATTCCGATTATCGCGATGGCAGGATTGACCCTGCTGGTCGGCTATTTAACCCAGCACGAAAAAGCCAGCGCGGTCAAACAAGCCGCCGGCGAGTTGAAGGATCTACGCGACGCAATGGCGGGCGCACAACTCTTGTATCAAACGAGTGACTGGCTAAACCTCTCTAGCGACTATAAACCGATTCTGGAATCTATGCTCGATGCGGGCGTGAAAGGCTTGCCGCAGGCTCGCCGCGAGGATGGTCCCACTGTAGGAATGGTCTTGCTCTTTGATGAACAGGATCCACAGATGCGTTTGCGGGTCGTGGCTGCGCGCGGCATTGATATACGCGACGAAAAGACGCGCATCGAAGGCAAGCGCGGTATTGTCGCCCAGGCCCTGCGCACCGGCGAAGAAGTGGTTTTTGAACGTGTGGATCAAGATCCTGAACTGGGACTGTATCGCGCGCTGCAACTGTGTCGGTGTGGCGTGTGCTATCCTTTGCGCGCCGGCCTGGATTTGTACGGTGTCGTCGTTCTGGCAACGCCGGCGCCACGTCGTCCTTCTGCACAACATCTGGAGTTGATGCGCGCGTTCACACGCCAGGCTGGCATCGCGTTTCAAAACGCCACGCTGTACCAAAAATCGCGTCAGGAGCAAGACCGCATCATTCAAGACGATATTAAAATGCGCCAGAAACTAGCGCGCGATCTACACGATGGTCCCACGCAAAAAGTTTCCGGTCTGGTGATGCAACTCGAATACATTTCTCGCTTGATTGATGTCAATCCTGCCGAAGCCAGAGCCGAACTCGCCAAAGCACACGCCATCGCCCAGCAGACCGTCAAAGAAATGCGTACCGCGCTCTTTATGCTGCGCCCACTGTCGTTGGAAAAAGAAGGCTTGTCTGCCGCGCTCGAACAGTTGGGACAACGCCTGCGTGAAGTGGATAACGTACCCATCCAAATCGTCCCCGGCGATTTTGGCACCGACCTCGACCCTCACATTGCCACGACGGTCTTTGCGATTGTCGAAGAAGCGATCAACAACTCACGCAAGCATGGCAAAGGCGCGCCGATTCAGGTCAGTCTGCAACGTCAGGACAATACGCTGGTGGCGATTGTACAGGATCAGGGTCCGGGTTTCGATCTCGAAGCCGTCGAGAAATCCTACGGACAACGCGTCAGTCTGGGATTGCAAAATATGCGCGAGCGCGCTAAACTCATTGATGGCAACCTGACTATTCTTTCCGCCCTCGGGCACGGTACACGTGTGACCCTCGTCGTGCCACTGCCACCCAACAGTCTGGCAGGCAAACGCAAGTGAGTCTCCTCGATTTTCTCCTCTCGCTTGAACCGCGCAGCGCGCTCGCCGTAACACTGGGCGCCTCCATCGTCCTGTACACCTGTGCGGCCAATTTCGCGTGGCTACAGCGCGCGCCGCGCGCGGGACGCTGGGGGCGCTGGGTGCAGTGGTGGCAAACCCATTGGCTCGGACGCGGTGCCGGTGAACTCGCGCGCTGGCTCTATTACCTTGCGCTTCCCTGGGCTACCCTGATGCTGGGTTACAGCACGATGCGCGCGCTCGGCATCTGGGGAATGGATTGGCTCACACCACTTGCCTATCTCAGCGTGCTCACACTCGGTGCCGCGATCGTGATCACGTGGGTATGGCGCCCGTATGTTCTCGTTCAACATCCGCACACGCCGGACGATAGCGGTTGGAACTGGGCGCGCCATACCATCGAAATTGTCTATCGCGAAGCACATTGGGCCTTTTACCGCGCCGGTCCAATTCTGTGGCTGGAGGATTTTTACTGGGGCAGTTGCTTTGGTCTCATCCTCGTCCTCATAGAAGGATGGAGCAATCCGGCTACCCGTGCGCAGATCAGCAACGTGGTGCGCGCAGATGCCCCGCTGTGGAACATCAGTCTTGCCATCATCAGCACACTGGTTTTCATCTTCACTCAAAACACGTGGTACTGTTTGATAGTGCATCTGGTTCTGGCGCACGGGTTACGTGGCGCCATCGGTCTTCCGCGCCGTACTTCACCGCTGTAAGCCGCCCCTGCAATTTGACAGTACGCCCCTTACCGCATACAATACCCACAGTCTCACCCGCCGCATTCGTCTAGTGGACCAGGACGCCGCCCTCTCAAGGCGGAGATCAGGGGTTCGAACCCCCTATGCGGCATACTCCATTTTTCGATTTTCGATCGCCAATTTTCAATCGGCGGAATCGAAAATCGAATTTTTTTAGCGCGATGACATTAAGTTTTTACCCCGCTTGCATCCAAACTAAAATCGGTTATACTTGCAACGATAAATAGTGCTGAAAGGACAAAGCGATTAGGCTTGCCTGAATCAGGTGACCTGATGCTGGAACAAAACGATGACGCGGTCGTTCCTGACTCCTAAAGATTTTTATGCGCGCTTGCGGTGGTTGCGTTACGTGTTGCCGCTCGGCGTGTTCGGGGCGGTAGTGCTCTATGAGATTGTCGTTCTGGTTGCCCTTCATCTTCCCGAGCTGTCCCGCACCTTCCTCGATTTGCTCCTGTATGGCACGATTGGCCCCATTGTCATCTGGTTTACGATGAACTGGCTGGCAGAGCGGATGGCACAAGCCGATCGTGCCCTGGCGGCAAAGGAACAAGCCGAAATGGAACAGCGGCGCGCGCGCGAAGCCGCGCGCGAGCAAGAACGCTTGCTCGCCGCCGTGTGTTCCAACTCCGCCGATGCGATCCTCACCCTCGATAACTACGGTATTATCAAAACCTGGAATCGTGGTGCCGAGATGATGTTTGGATACACGGCGGAAGAAGTCATCGGACGACACTTTCGGTTTCTGCTCCCGCCCGAGTTAGAAGCCCAGGGTGAAGTGGAACGCCTGGCGCGCGAAGTACAAGAGCGCGGCTATATCCGCAACTATCAGACCGAACGCATTGCTAAAGACGGGCGACGGGTCATTGTGGATTTGACGCGCACGTTGTTGTACAACGAGCAGGGCGAAGTGATTGGCAGTTCAGCATCTTTGCGCGATATTACCGAGCGGGTGCGCGCCGAGCAAGCCATTCAACAACTCAATCTCGAGTTGGAAACCAAAGTGGCGGAACGCACCGCTCAACTGGCGGCAGCCACCGAGGAATTGCGACGCCGCAATCGTGAGTTGGAAAAAGCCAATCAAGAATTGAAAAAACTGGACGAACTCAAGTCCGAATTCGTTTCGATGGTCTCGCACGAACTGCGCGCGCCGCTCACCAACATCAACGGCTCGATCGAGTTGTTGCTCAGTGGCGATTCGCCCTGTTACGATCGCGAGCATCGCGAGTTACTGCAAATCATCAGCGAACAGAGCGCGCGACTGACGCGCCTGGTTCAGGGCATTCTGAACGTCAGTCGCATCGAAGCGGGGCAATTGGTACTGCAACCCCAGGCGTTTGACATTGTCGCGCTCATCGAAAAAGTGATTGGCGTATGGGAATCGCGCGGCGTAGCCCATCCCTTTGAACATCCGCGCGCCCAGAACATCCCTTCGGTCTGGGCAGATCGCGATCGCATCGAAGAAGTACTGTTCAACCTGATTGACAACGCCATCAAATACTCACCCGAAGGAACGCCCATTCGCCTGGAAGTGGAAACCGATGGCAAATACGCCACAGTGCTTGTGTCCGACCGAGGCATTGGCATTCCCTCCGATGAGGTGGATAAAATCTTTGACAAGTTTCATCGCGTCGATCGCAGTGACCGCGCCGAAACCTACGGGCATGGTCTGGGGTTGTATATCTGTCGCCGTTTGATTGAAGCCCAGGGAGGACACATCAGCGTCGAGAGTGTTCTGGGGGAAGGCTCGACATTTCGTTTCACCTTGCCCCTAGCGGGACGTAGCGAAGAAGACCTCCCCAGTTCCAGACGTCAAACAGGAGGGCGACGATGAGCAAAGGTCGTATTCTGGTAGTGGACGATGACAAGACACTCGTTCGGTTGCTGCGCGAGGCACTGACCAAAGCCGATTTCGAAGTGGTCACCGCGTCCAACGGCATTGATGCGTTGCAAGAGTTGTACGCCAAACAACCCGATCTGGTGTTACTCGATGTGATGATGCCGCGTATGGATGGGTGGGAAACCGCGCAACGCATCCGCCAGATGAGTCAGGTGCCGATTCTGATGCTCACAGCCAAGGACGAGGAAAGCGATAAACTCAAAGGCTTTTCGGTGGGCGTGGATGATTATGTGACCAAGCCGTTCAGTTTCGCCGAGATCATCGCACGCATTCAGGCCATCCTGAATCGGACGCGTCGCGTCCAGAGCGAACACAAACCCAAACGCTATGCGAGTGGTGAGCTGGTCATTGATACCGAAGCGCGACGTGTCACCAAAGCCGGCAAAGTGATTGATCTGACGCCGACCGAGTATCGCTTGTTGTTGGCACTCGTCGAGAATGCCGGACGCGTGTTATCGCACGAACAGTTACTCAACAAAGTGTGGGGGTACGAGTTCGGCGAAGATACCGGCTACGTCAAGCGTTACATCTGGTACTTGCGCCGCAAAATCGAAGACGATCCGCGCAATCCCGAATATATCCTCACCGAACGTGGCTTTGGCTATCTTGTACCGCGCGATTGACGATAGCCTTAACCCCTCGCCACCGATTGTGACGAAAAATGTAACTGCTCAGCGCCGGGTTCGCTCGCTATCGGTTAGAAACCAACGGCTGACGCAAACCGATGACTGAGCCTGAATTTCGCGTTGTTGTACGGGCGAAGCATCTTTCGCTCCCTACGGGAACAACCCCACTCATCCCCCTGCCCCCTTCTCTCCCCACAAGCGAAGAGAGAAGGGGGTAATGGAAGTGGTGGTGAGGGCGGGCAGCGAAGCTGCCCGCCCTCACCCCGTCCCTCGACTCCCCCTCCCCGTTGCGTTTGGCGCAACGGGGAGGGGGCAGGGGGCATACGCGTCAACTTAAGCGGGGAATGCCGCATTACAACCCTCCCCTCTCCCAAATTCAGGCGAAGGAGGGGGCGAGGAATGGAGCAAGTGCCAGCCTTAAGTTGACGCATATGCCCCCTTGCCCCCTCCCCACGCCGCCGAGCGGCGTGGGGAGGGGGAATCAGAGAGCGAGGGGTGAGGGCGGGCGGCTGCGCCGCCCGCCCTCACCCCGCTCCTTTTTTCCCCCTTCCTCTCCCCGCTTTGCGGGGAGAGAAGGGGGCAGGGGGATGAGAGGGGGCATTCCCGTAGAGGCGAAAGATTTTTCGCCTGTACAACGACGGTGCAATTCAGGCTTAGCCATCGGCCTGTGTTAGCCGTCAGTTTCTAACCGACAGCGAGTGATGTCAGTGGCTGAGTAGTTACCTCCCCGCTTTGCAGGGAGAGAAGAAAGCAGTTGCATCCGTTTACTTTGTAATGATGGTTCCGACGGTTTCTCCTAACACGGCTCGTTCAATCGAACGGGGTTGCGCCAGATCAAAGACGATGATGGGCAAGTTGTGGTCCATACACAATGACAGGGCGGTGTTATCCATCACCCGCACTTGTTCCATCAGAATGGCATCGTTGTACGACAGCCGTTCGAACTTGATGGCGTCGGGATATTTGAGCGGGTCTTTGTCATAGACGCCATCTACTTTGGTGGCTTTGAGGAGTACATCGGCATCAATTTCCTGCGCGCGCAACGCGGCGGCGGTGTCGGTCGTGAAGAAGGGGTTGCCGGTGCCAGCGGCAAAGATGACGATGCGCCCTTTTTCGAGATGGCGGATGGCGCGGCGTCGAATGTATGGCTCAGCCACCGCGCGCATTTCGATGGCGGTCTGGACGCGCGTGTACATCCCACACTTTTCCAGCGCGTCTTGCAATGCCAGTGCATTGATGACCGTGGCGAGCATCCCCATATAATCGGCGGTGGCGCGCTCGATCGTTTGCGCGTAGGGGTCGTTGCCGCGCCAGAAATTGCCGCCGCCAATCACGATGGCAATTTCGATGTGGTGGGATTTGACCGCGCGGATTTCGTCCGCCAGATAGGCGACGGCATTGGGGTCAATCCCGACCTGACCTTTGCCACACAAGGATTCGCCGCCCAGTTTGAGTAGAATGCGTTTGTATCTGGGATGTGCCATAGTCTCCTCGCGCGCGTCCCACTCATAGGCAATCAGGCAATCAGTTGACTGATTGCCCGATTGCCTGTGCGGAATCATTCTCCCAGTTCAAAGCGCACGAATCGCCTGACAATGATGTTCTCACCGACTTTGGCAATGACGGATTGGATGGCATCGTGGACGGTGAGCGCTTCGTCGCGGATAAAGCGCTGGCGGAGCAACACCGTTTCGTTCAGTGCGGCGTCTAACTTGCCTTGCGCGATGGTCTCGACAAGGTCTTCGGGCTTGCCTTCCGCGCGCGCGGCATCAGCGTAAATCTTTTTGTGCGCTTGCAGTTCTTCGTCAGGAATGTCGTTGACCGACACATAGCGCGGCTGGAAGGCTGCCACTTGCAATGCCAGGTCATGGGCGAGTTGTTTGAATTCGTGTGTTGCCGCGACGAAATCGGTTTCGCAGTTCACTTCGACCAGCACGCCGATTTTACCTCCCGCGTGCACGTACGCTTCGATAATGCCCTGACGTGCCACGCGCGAGGCTTTTTTCTCCGCGGCTTGCAACCCCTTTTCTTTCAACACGGCGAGGGCTTTGTCGAAATCGCCGTTATACTGTTCGAGTGTGCGCTTGGCGTCGAGAATGCCGGCGCCAGTGAGTTCACGCAGTTTCTTGATTTGTTCAGTGGTCGCTGTCATTCTTCTGTTTCCTTGTCTGCTTCGGTTTCTTCGACCATCTCGGCGGTTTCAAATTCTTCCGCCGTAATATCCACAGCAGGTAGATCGGCAGGGAGTTCGGCTTCGGGAGCGACGACGGCACCCTCTTCTTCGGCTTCGGCGACGAGTACCCCGCGAATGTTCTTACCCTCGATCACCGCATCGGCGATTTTGGCCGTGATGAGTTTGATGGCGCGAATGGCATCGTCGTTGGCAGGAATGGGATAAGCGATCGGGTCAGGATCGGAGTTGGTGTCACACATTGCAATCACGGGGATTTGCAAGATGGTGGCTTCGCGAATCGCATTGGTTTCGTGATGGGTATCCACGACGAAGAGGGCTTTGGGCAAGCGGCGCATTTCGCGCAAACCGCCCAGACGCGTTTGGAGTTTGAGCAATTCGCGTGAGAGACTCAGGGCTTCCTTTTTGGGCAGTTTATCCAGTTCGCCGCTCACCTGTCGCTCTTCGAGTTTGATCATATAGTCAATGCGCGAGCGAATCGTACGAAAGTTGGTGAGCGTACCTCCCAGCCACCGTTGCGTCACATAGGGCATTCCGCAGCGGAGTGCCTCCGCCTGTAGGGTGTCTTGCGCTTGCCGCTTGGTGCCGACGAAGAGGATGGTGCCGCCTGCCGCGACCGTGTCGCGCGCAAAAGCGTACGCCTCTTCGAGTTTGACCATTGTTTGCTGGAGGTCAATGATGTGAATCCCGTTGCGTTCGGCAAAGATGAACGGGCGCATCTTGGGATTCCAGCGTCGCGTCCGATGTCCAAAGTGGACGCCTGCCTCCAGAAGCGATTTCATTGGTAAAACCGCCACGTGTTCTCCTTTGTGTTTTTGGTTCACCGTTTTGGATTTAGTCGCGCGTGGCAACTAGACGGTGACGACCACGCCTGTCCTTTTCGACAACGACCATCAGCAGGGCACCCGTTGTCGAATCGAGGAGTGTGATTGTTGAACAAAGCACATTATATACCAGAGTGCGCGAAAGGGCAAATAACAGTGTGGGGGGCGCACCGCCTCGTTTGACGAATCGGTGAAAAATTTATACACTAGATACAGAGGTAAACGAGATGTCAGGACTATGGTTGCGCTTTGGCGCGGCGATGCGCCAGGTGTTGACTCTGGCGTTCTGGCTGAATCTGGGATTGACGACCAAGATGATGTTGATGGTCGTCATCGGGTTGACCGCGCTGGTGGTGTTTTTTGGTTTTCTGGGAGTGAGCGCGACGCAGCAGACGACGGCGCGCGCGTTACAAGAGCGCATCATTCTGGCGCAACTGGTCGCCGCACACACCGATTACGTGCTGGAGAATGTCGAGGCGTTGTTGCACACGGCTGCCCAACAACCGCGCCTCGCTTCTGCTTCTCCTGCCGACTTGCTCGGCGTGTTGCACGAGACGCGCCTGCGTTCTGGCGAGTTGGTGCGGCATATGCTATGGGTGGATAGCGCGGGCAACGTGCGCGCGGCAGCACCGGTCTGGAACGCGCCGCTATCTTTTGCCCCACTCCTCGCCGAACTGGAGAGCGTGCCCTTTGTCGTTACGAGCGCGCCGTTGTCCGCTGGGGACGTGGTGATTCTGGCGGCAGTGCCCGTGCGTACCGCTGCCGGCGCGGGATGGTTGGTGGCGCTTTTGGATGTGTCGGGTTTGGAAATCGGTATGCCGATTCAAACTGCGACGCTCGGACACACCGGGTATCTGGAGATTGTTGATTCTAAAGGGATTGTTGTTCTCAGTACGCGCGCGCACAATGTGCTTAGCCCGGCGGATCACAGCCAGAGTTTGATAACGATGATTCGCGAGGGCAAGAGTGTCATCTTGCAGTGTCACAGTTGTCATACCACGACGTTCGGGTTCGAGCGCGAACCTGAAGTGATCGTCTTTGCTCCGATGAAACGCGTACCCTGGGGTGTGGTGATTCGCCAGTCCGAAGCGGAGGCGTTTGCGACCTCGCGCCAGTTGCTGGGACAGATCCTGCTCATCGGTTCACTGGTAGTCATCGGCGCGATGGTGCTGGTGTGGTTGACAACGCGCAGCGTCATTACCCCGGTGCAGGATTTGACACACGCAGCAAAGCGGATCGCGCATGGCGATCTGGAGACGCCGATTCGTGTGGCGCGAGGCGACGAAATCGGTACCCTTGCCTCTTCGCTGGATGATATGCGCGCGCGCTTGTGGCAGAGTATCGCCCAGATTCAGGCATTGAACCGTCAGTTGGATGCACAAGTACAAGAGCGGACGCGCGAACTGGCGGCGCTGAATGCGGTCGCGCTGGTCGTGGCACAGCCATTACATTTGCGTGAACTCTTACACCGGGCGTTGATTCAGGTCTTGCGCGTCACGGAGGCACGCGCCGGCGCGATTTTCCTGCTCGATGAGCAGACGCGCACCCTCGTCCTGTCGGCACAATGCGGCACCTCGGAACAGGCGGCCCACGCGATGCGCGAGTTGCATCTGGACGATAGCGCGTGTGGTGGCGTGATGGAAAAAGGACACCCGGTGGTTGTGCCCGATCTGGGATACTATGGGTCGAACGCAGGCCGCGCCTTACAAGCCGCCGGACTGCGTGCACTGGTGCACATCCCGCTGGTCAGTCGGGGTGTGGCATTGGGTACACTATGCATCGCTTCGATACACCCGCGCGATTATCAACCGACCGAGTTAGAGTTACTGATGGCACTCGGCAGTCAAATCGCTGTGGGTATCGAAAATGCGCGGCTGTACGAAGAGTTGGAGCGACGTGAACAGTTGCGCGGCGAACTGCTGGAAAAGGTCATCACGGCACAAGAAGACGAACGGAAACGTATCGCGCGCGACCTGCACGATGATACCAGCCAGTCGCTTTCAGCGTTGATCTACTCGTTGGAGGCACTGGAGGCGCAGTGTCCCAATTCACCGATGCGTGAGGCATTAGTCACGATGCGTCAGCGCGTCACGCAGATTCTCGATGGTATCCACAAATTGATTTTCGATTTGCGTCCCAGTATGCTCGACCATCTGGGGTTGTTCGTCGCGTTACGCTGGTATGCCGAAACACACTTGCAACCGCTAGGGATGCGCGTGCATCTGGAGGAACGGGGTACGCTGCGCCGTCTGCCGTCTCGGATGGAGACCGCGCTCTTTCGCGTGGTGCAAGAAGCCATCAACAACATTGTGAAACATGCCGGCGCGCGCAACGTCCATTTGAATTTCGATTGCTCGAACAGTGTCGTTGCGATTGACATCGTAGATGATGGCATCGGCTTTGATCTGAACGAGGTGGCACACTCTGCCGATCGGCGGCGCGGGCTGGGATTGGCAGGAATGCAGGAACGCGTGGGCTTGCTCGGCGGTAAGATTTCGTTTATCACTTACCCCGGCCACGGTACGCATATCGCGATTCGCGTGCCTCTGGAGGAGTGATGTCAAAGATTCGGGTGGTCCTGGTAGATGATCATGCTATTTTGCGCGAAGGTTTGCGTTCGCTTTTGAACTTGCAAGAAGATATCGAGGTGGTTGGTGAAGCCAGCGATGGCGCCAGCGCGCTGGAATTGATCGAGCGCGTCAAGCCGGACGTCGTGCTGATGGATATTGCTATGCCGGGGATGGACGGCCTGGAAGCCACGCGGCGCATCAAAAAAGACCTCCCCGAAACGCGTGTGGTCATTCTGACGCAACACGATAATCGCGAGTATGTCTTTTCGCTCTTGCAAGCCGGCGCGGTTGGGTATATTCTGAAAAAATCGGGCGGAGCGGAGGTCATCAACGCAATTCGGAGTGCCTATACCGAAGGCGCGTTCCTGCCCCCCAGTGTTGCGCGTGAAGTGATGGAGCGTTTCATCCAGCGTTCTCCCGAAGCCGGACGACCGCGTCTCACCGAGCGCGAGAAAGAAGTCTTGCGTTTGATCGCTGAAGGCAAGACCAACAAAGAGATTGCCGAAGCCCTGTGCCTGAGCGTCAAAACGGTGATGGTGCATTGTACGAACATTATGGACAAATTGGATATTCACAGCCGTACCGAGTTGGTCAAGTACGCGATACGGCAGGGTATCATCAGTATTCAGTAAGCAGTATGCAGTAATGGGTAGGGTGAGCAATGTACCTCTTCGCGGGTGCGTCGTTATGGGGCAATGAGGTCGAGTATAAAATTGTGCGCGAGGTGGCACGCGGTGGGATGGGGGCGATTTATCGCGCCGAGGATCGCGTCCATCGGCGGATTGTGGCGATCAAAGAGGCCTGCCTGGATCCCGCCTGTGGGGGCAATCTCAAGCAGATTCGCGAGCGCTTGATCTTTGAGATGCGCGCGCTGATGCCACTCGATCATCCCAATATCCCCAAAGTGTACGAACAGTTTACGCGCTATGAGAATGCCTATCTGGTGATGGAGTTTATCGAGGGGCAAACGCTGCAGAAAATTCAGGAGCAGACGGTTGCGGCACGCAAACGCCTGGAGGAGGCACGCGTGCTGGGTTGGGCAATTCAAGTGCTGGATGCACTGGCGTACTTGCATGGACAACCCAAGCCGATCATTCACCGTGACATCAAGCCCGAAAATCTGATTCTTTCGATTGATGGACGCGTGGTGCTGGTAGATTTTGGTTTGATGAAGCAGGTGGAACGTCAACTGGAAAGTGGTCCACTGATTCACGCGGTCGGCACGATTGAATTTGCCCCGCCGGAACAGTATGCCGAAAGTGGAGCCCACACGGATCAGCGGAGCGATATTTACAGTCTAGGCGCCTCGATGTACTATTTGCTCGCCGGGCACTTGCCCCCGCGCGCGGTAGATCGGATGTTGCCGCTGTCAATGAGTGTGCCGCTCAAACGGGGCACGCTCACACGTATCAATCCAACGGTCACACCGCGCATTGAAGCGATTGTCTTCAAGGCAATGGAACTTGAACCGGAGGAGCGTTTTCAGTCCGCGCGTGAGATGCGTGAGGCCATTTGTCCAAGTCGTCGGTTCATTCCATTGCCGTTTTGAGCGTAGCGTAGGTATGGCGAATAGTCCTCTCGGCTATTCGCCATTTTTTCTTTCCGGCGAGAGGTAAAAATACGGTAAACACCCTAGAAAAAATAAGGCACTTGCCTAATGGCGGGGGACCTGAGGTCGTGTATAATTTCGTCGTGCAATGCGGCTATGCCTTGCCGGGCAGGTGGCATTGCAGCGCGTAACCTCCTGAACTGCGGATTTCCCCCCAAAACACGCTGCTGTGGTGGGGGGTGGTTTGTGTCTATAGCATTCCAGAGGCAGGGCTGGGTAACTGCCTGTGTATGCAACACCCAGAGAAAGGAGGAACAGCGGCAAAAGTCTAATGGCAGTGCGTCAACGGCTCATCGGAGAGTAAGTTGAACGATTCAAAGGAGGATGGTATGAAAATCAGTGAAGATTGGTGGGCAGTTATTTGCGCAGCGGTACTGATGCTACTGGCGTGGGCAGGCGTGCTGGGCAAAGCCAAGGGACTGATTAACATTCCCTGGTAAACCTCACGCGCTCATCGGTGTAAGTCTGTGATTCAGTACGCTGGCGTTGACGCGGCGTACATTTCATCAAAGAGGAGATGGTTATGAACAACAAATGGTTGGGCATTCTTGTAGCCCTTGTCATTGTGCTTGTTCTGGCTTGGTGTGCTTGGCAACTGTCGCTGTGGGCGACGCAGAGTCTGGGTGATTTTGGTAAGGCGCTAGAGTATCCGTTGTGGGCAGCGATTCTGGGCCTGATTGCGAATGGCGTGACGAGTGCCCTCAAAATCAAGGATTGGTTAAAACCGGGCCTGCGCACCGAATTGTTCATCAAGATCGGTCTGGTGCTTTTGGGTACCACCATTAACATCAATACCGTGTTGCGCGCAGGCGGTGGTGGTGTGATCCAGGGTGTCTTTATGGTGACTGCTGTCTTCCTCTTCTCGTGGTGGCTGGGCGGCGTGTTCAAACTGTCAGATACGATGCGCGCCGTGATGTCCACTGCCATTGCCATCTGCGGTGTGTCCGCGGCGATTGCTGCCGCTGGCTCGGTCCTCGCGAGGAAGGAAGAACTGGCGTACATCACCGCGCTCGTGATTGTCACCGCGCTGCCGTTGATGGTCATTATGCCATACCTCGCGCAGGCGATGAACTTGTCCCCCACGGTGGCAGGCGCGTGGTTCGGTGGCAACATTGACACGACGGCAGCGGTAGTGGGCGCTGGCACCATCCACAGCAAAAAAGCCCAGGAGATCGCGAGTATCGTCAAGATGTCGCAGAATGCGTTGATGGGCTTGGTCGCCTTCCTGCTCGCCGTGTACTTTGTGACCGTCATCGAGAAAGGTAAGGAAAAACCGAGTCCGAAGGTGATCTGGGATCGCTTCCCCAAGTTCGTGTTGGGCTTTATCGTTGCCTCCGTCCTGGTCTCGATCGTCGATGCCAAAGGCGCGAGCCTACTCTTCACCTCCGATGCGCTCGGCGCGATGAGCAATCTGCGGAACTGGTTCTTTGCTCTCGCCTTTGTCTGCATCGGTTTTGAGTTGGACGTGAGTCAACTCAGGGCAGTTGGCGGCGCGCCGTTCTGGTGCTATATGATCGTCACCGTGTTCAACACGGTGCTGGCGTTGATTGTAGCGCAGATCATCTTTGGGATGCTCTTCCCAGTCTAGGCGCGTGTAGGTAGAGATTGGAGATTAGGGATTGGAGATTATGGATGAGACCAAGAATCTCTAATTCTCTAATCTCTAATCTCCATGTTGCAAAAGGAGGTATTGATGGCGGATGAAATGAAAACACCCTTGTTGGACGAACTGGAAAAGGGTCCCTGGCCCTCCTTCGTCACCGATATGAAGCAAGCGGCGCAAAAGAAACAAAGTGCACGGGATTTGTTGAGACAATTGGAACAGTCCTTTGTGGACAAAATCGGACACTGGAAACACGGTGGCATTGTCGGCGTCAAGGGCTACGGCGGTGGCGTGATTGGTCGCTACTCGGATATGCCCGATAAATTCCCCGGCGTCGAGCATTTTCACACCATGCGCGTGAATATGCCCGCCGGCTGGTTCTATACGACCAAGGCACTGCGGCAACTCTGCGACGTGTGGGACAAGCATGGCAGCGGCTTGACCAACTTTCACGGCGCGACCGGCGACATTATCCTGCTGGGGACCTCCACCGAGCATCTGCAACCTTGCTTTGACGATCTGGCGGAGATTGGCTTTGATCTGGGCGGCTCGGGCTCGGCGATGCGTACCCCCAGCGCATGCGTGGGACCAGCACGCTGCGAATGGGCATGCTTTGATTCGCTCGATGTGTTGCAAACGGTGACGCGCACGTTCCAGAGTCAATTGCATCGTCCGATGTTTCCGTACAAGTTCAAAATCAAAATCAGCGCGTGTCCCAACGATTGCGTCGCGGCGATTGCACGCGCAGACCTGTCGGTGATTGGGACCTGGAAAGGGGACATCGAAATTGATCAAGCCCAGGTGCAAGAGTACGCCAGGACAATGAACATTCAGACCGAGGTGGTGGACCTCTGCCCAACCAAATGTATGAGTTGGGATGGCAAGACACTCAAGATTGACGACCGCGAATGCAACCGCTGTATGCACTGTATCAACCTGATGACCAAAGCCTTGCGCCAGGGCAAGGAACGCGGCGCTGCCATCCTGGTCGGTGGCAAGGCGCCGATTGTGCACGGCGCGCTGTTGAGTTGGGTCGTCGTTCCATTTATGAAACTCGAACCACCCTACACCGAGTTAATCGAGTTCATCAACAAGACCTTTGAGTGGTGGGACGAGCATGGCAAGATGCGCGAGCGTCTCGGTGAATTGATCAATCGTGTGGGAATGGGCAAATACTTGAAAGCGATGGGCTTGAAACCGCTCCCACAAATGGTCAAGCGACCGCGCGCGAATCCGTACTACTTTTGGCGTGAGGGGGTGCAGTAATGGCTACTCGAACAGACTTTGGACCGCCCGATTATCGGACGATGCTGCCACCGATCATCACCAAGAACTATGGCAAGTGGAAATATCACGAACGCGTCAAACCCGGCGTGCTCAAGCATGTTGCCGAATCGGGCGACGAGTTATACACAGTGCGCGTAGGATCCGAGCGTCTCCTCTCGACCGACAAGGTGCGCGAGATTTGTGAGGTGGCGGACAAGTATTGCGACGGGTACGTTCGCTTTACCAGCCGCCACAACATCGAGTTCCTCGTCTCGGACAAGAGCAAAGTCGAGCCGCTCATCGCGGATGTTAAAAAACGCGGTTGGCCCGTCGGTGGCACGGGGCATTCCATCACGAACATCGTGCACACGCAGGGCTGGATTCACTGCCATACGCCGGCAACCGATGCGTCCGGCATCGTCAAAGCAGTGATGGATGAACTGTATGACTATTTCGGGCGGATGGATTTGCCTGCGTACTGCCGCATTTCGCTGGCGTGCTGTTTGAATATGTGCGGCGCCGTCCACTGCTCCGACATTGCGATTCTGGGAATCCATCGCACCGTGCCCAAACTGAATCACGAAATCATTCGCACCAAATGCGAAATCCCCAACGTGATTGCGGCGTGTCCCACCGGCGCGATTCGCCCCGATCCCGCTAACAAGAGCGTCATCGTGAACGAAGATCGTTGTATGTACTGCGGTAACTGTTACACGATGTGCCCCGGGATGCCGGTGGCAGATCCGCAAGGTGATGGCGTTTCCATCTGGGTCGGCGGCAAAGTATCGAACACGCGCAGTGGCCCCGCGTTCTCGCGCCTCGTTATCCCCTATTTGCCGAACAATCCACCCCGTTGGCCCGAAACAGTTGCCGCCGTCAAGAATCTGGTCGAAGTGTGGGCAAAGCACGCGCGCAAGCACGAACGAATGGGCGAGTGGATCGAACGTATCGGCTGGGAACGCTTTTTCGAAATCGCCAACATCCCGTTCACCGAACAGGTGATTGACGACTTTACGATGGCGCCCGAAACCTATCGCACGACGGTCGCGTTCAAGTGGTAGCGCAGAATTTCAGATTTCAGATTGGAGATGGCAGGCTGAAGCATCTGAAATCAGAAAATCTGAAATCTGAAATCTAAAGTGAGGTAAGGATGGCTGATGAAGTCACGGAAGAACTCTTGAACAAAATTCTCGAGTTCTTTAAAAAGAAAAACAAGATGATGACCAGCCGCGATGTAGCCGCCGGTCTGGGGATTGAGAATGCGCTGGCCAAAAAAGCCCTCACGGTGTTGGTGAATGATGGTCGCCTCGAATTCACGTCCTATGGCGGCGCTACCTTCATCAAGTTGCCGGATAACCCAACCCAAACGTGATGGGTAACATCACACCCAATACGCTTTTCGACTAATCCCAACCAAGGAGGACAACCTATGCCATTCATCGAATACAAGGGTCAACAAATCGAAGTGGACGAGGATGGGTTCATTGCGGATCCGTCTCTGTGGAATGAAGACCTGGCGCGTTTTTTGGCAGAAACGCAAGAAGGAATCACGGAACTCACCGAAGATCACTGGAAGGTCATTCACTATTTGAACAAGTACTACAAGGACTTTGGTATCGCGCCAATGATTCGCAAGTTGTGTAAAGATACGGGCTATGATCTCCAGCGGATTTATGAATTGTTCCCCAGCGGGCCCGCCAAAGGCGCGTGCAAAATCGCCGGCTTGCCCAAGCCGACCGGGTGCGTCTAGTCCGTTCGTCACAGCCTCGAACAGCCGGCGCGTCGCGTAGTCGTGTGGCCAACCTTGCCCAGCACTCTCGAATGCCACGCTACTACGCGATTTGTTGATTGCGAAGAGGTGATCAGGAGATTCTATGAACGATGCTGCTATGCTGTGGAATGTCATCGCCGCGTTCATCATTGGACTGGCGTACTTGTCGGCGTTTGTTTTCGTCGGTGGATTACTCTTGCGTCTGGCGCTCTATCTCAAGACGCCGGTGCCACTAAAAATTGTCCAGACGCCGGGTCCCAAGAATGTCCCGGGCGTATTCGCGCGCCTCGTGGGCGATGTGGTGATTTTTCCCAGTCTCTTTAAAGCCGATAAGGCTCTGTGGCTGGGGGCGTGGATTTTTCACGTCTGTCTGTTCTTTATTCTGCTGCGCCACACGCGCTATTTTCTCTATCCCGTACCGGGTTTAGTGATTGATTGGCAAACGCTGAGCGTCTATGCCGGCTTTTTCTTCGCCGTGCCTGCGCTGTATCTCTTGTGGCGACGTCTCGCCATGTCCCGCGTACTCTACATTTCGGGATTGCCTGATTACCTCACCCTGATTTTGCTCATCGCGATTGCGGCAACCGGAATGTTGATGCATTACTATGCGCGCGTCTATCTGGTGGATGTCAAGGCGTTCACGCTGGGCTTGATTACTTTGGCGCCGGTCGCGCCGCCGCAACACCCGATTTTTCTCGCGCATTTTCTCCTGGTGTGCGCGCTGTTGATTTGGTTCCCCACCAGCAAACTGATGCACGCCGGCGGCATCTTCTTCTCGCCCACACGCGCTCAAGTGGATAACGTGCTCTATCCGCGCTATGTGAACCCCTGGAACGACGAGGTGCAAGTTGACTGAGAAATGGACCGATTTTCCCGCCACCGCGCTCACGTGGGAAAAACGTAACGGCACGCTGCGTATCCCGGTGCCCGAACTCGACGAGGGCATCGCGGCGGCAGTGACCTGCTATCCGAGCAAAGCCAGAGATATGCAGGCGATTGACTTGCCGACCGAGCGCGTGCCGGATTGGCAACACAGAGCCATTCGGAAACTACAACAACTTCTGGAACGCTATCGCGCCTTGCGCGTGTACCTCGATATTTGCGTGCAGTGCGGCGCATGCAGCGACAAGTGCCAATTCTATCTCGGCACCGGCGATCCCAACAATATGCCGGTCGCGCGCGCCAACTTGTTACGCAAGGTGTATCGCTATTACCATCGCCCGCTGGAGAAGATTCTGGGAGGTGAAGCCGAAGCGTTCAACGAACGCGTGCTGCACGAGTGGTACACCTACTTTTACCAGTGCTCCGAGTGTCGGCGGTGCTCCGTCTTTTGCCCGTACGGGATTGACACCGCCGAAATCACGATGGCGGCGCGCGAAATTATGGCGGAGATTGGCGTCGCGACCAAGTACGTCACCGAAGTCGTCGCCAAAGTGTACGAGCGCGGCAACAATCTGGGCATTCCCGGTCCCGCGTGGATTGACAACTGTCAGTTCCTTGAAGAGGAGTTGAAGAATGAAACCGGCAAGGACATTCGCCTGCCGGTGGATGAGGTGGGCGCGGAGGTCTTGCTGGTGATGCCCTCGGCGGACAATTTTGCCAACACCGATACGATGATGGCGTACGCCAAACTGTTCTACGCGCTCGGCATTTCGTGGACCACAAGCACCTACTGTAACGAAGGGGGTAACTTTGGCTTGTTCCTCAACTATCGCAATCTGAAAAAAGTGAACAAGCGCATCCTCGACGCGGCGCGCGCCCTCAAAGTCAAGCGCGTCATCTGGGGTGAATGCGGTCACGCGTGGCGTGCTGGCATCTATACCAATACCCTCAACGGCCCAATGGATTTCCTCGATCCACCGCATCCTGTGCACATCTGCCAGTTCACCGCCGAGATGATCAAGCGCGGCGCGCTCAAGATTGACAAGACCGCCAACGATGACCACATCGTCACCTATCACGATCCGTGCAATGCCGCGCGCGCCGGTTCGCTCCTCGAAGAGCCGCGCGAGATGATTCGCGCCACGTGCAACAAGTTCGTCGAGATGCCTGCAAACACGATTCGCGAAAAGACGTTTTGCTGCGGTGCCGGCGGCGGCTTGCTCACCGATGAACTGATGCCGGTGCGAATGGCAGGCGGCAAACCGCGCGCCGAAGCGTGCCGTTCGACCGGTGCCACCTATCTCGCAACACCGTGCGCCATCTGCAAAGCGCAACTCCCCGAAGTGATGAAGCACTGGAAGGTGAATGTCAAAGTCGGCGGCGTGCATGATTTGCTGTCGCGCGCGCTGATCCTCTGAGAATTTTCGATTGCCGATGGCTCGTTTTTCGATGGGGCGCGCGAATCGAAAATCGCACATCAAAAATCGAAAATGGTTTGACAACGATGAACAAATTTCTCTTGCTGATACTTTTGATCGCGCTGGCTAGCGCACTCACCATCGCCTGTGTGCCAGAGAAACCTGTCAAAGACGGCCAGGGTGAACTCGCCGTGGTGATTGATCGCGAATTCACGTCACCAGTCACCCACAGCCCGCTCGATTGGTGGCAAACTCATCATCCCCACGTGGTCAATTCAGGCGACATCAAGGAAAAAGATTGTCTCTATTGCCATAACGCTGAACGTTCCTGTAACAATTGTCACGGATACGTCGGAGTTCGGAAAATCATTCCATAGTCGGAATTTGAGATATGACCCAAACTGCAACAAAGATTCCCTCCACACTCCAAACACGTCGCGCGTTTCTACAAACCTTACTCGGTTTTGTCGCCGCAGGGTGGGCAGGATGGATCACCCAGGGATTTTTGTTCCCCGCGCCGCGCGCGCAAACGGGGCAAGTGAAATTTCCTGTTGCTGAACTACCCATTGGCGCGAACAAGAAAATCCTTTACGAAGGCAAGCCTGCAATCGTCCTGCGCGACAGAGAAGGCGTCACGGCTTTTTCGCTCGTTTGCACGCACCAGGGGTGCATCGTGCAATGGCGTGAAAGCAAGCAAGATTTTTACTGTCCCTGTCACGATGGCTACTTTGATCGCAACGGCGATGTCGTTGCAGGACCGCCACCGATGCCGCTGGAACAATTCCAGGCAAGGATTGTGGGGGATGAGGTGGTGATTGGGGAAGCGTAAGTTGACTATCTCGCTGTCCCACTGTCCCACTGTCTCACTGTTCAACTGTCTCACTGCCCCACTGATAACAGAGGTGCTTTAAATGAAAAAACTCTTTGCGATACTGCTTCTTGCCATCAGCATTCCGTTTCTTCCCGCAACGCAGACGAGTGCAATGCCCGAATACTCGACGCGCGTGGGCGAGCCGTGTGGTTCGTGTCACACGAGCGCGGCAGGGGGAGGACTACGCAACGCGCGCGGTCAAGCGTGGGTCGCGCAGGGCAAGGGCAGTACCATACCCACGATAGACGAAGCGCTGAAAATTCTCGGCGTCAAAGTGACCACCGACCCCGCTGATTTTGTCGCACCGACTCAGCCGCCTGCGCCACCCGCGCCGCTGGCCACGCGCTATGAACGCAGGATGCTGTTGTTGATCAAATTGTTAGAGTACGATGGAAATTAGTCGTGTAGTCGGATAGTCGCATTTAGTCGCGCTGTGAGTCAAAGTAGCGTAGTGACTATCAGACTGCAAGACTATCAGACTACCTGACTAATTGACTATCTGACTACGAGACTAGGTGTTGCCAATGAAACTTTCTCGTCGCGATTTTCTCAAAATCAGTGCAGGGCTTGCCGCCACCAGTGCGGCGCTGCCTGTGATTCGATCGGTACAAACGGTTGCCGCGAGCGATGTGCCCCCTGCCCCAGCGATGCTCCGCTCAGCGCGTGCAGGCGCGACGTACGAAGAAAAATATTTGCATACCGTTTGCTCGCTCTGTCCTTCAGGCTGTGGCCTGGAGGTGCGCGTGGTGGATGGACGCGCGATCAAAGTCGAAGGGAACGCGCTGCACCCGCTCAATCAAGGGGTGTGTTGCCCTAAAGGGCAAGCGTCGCTTGAAATGCTGTACAGTCCCGAACGATTGCCCGCGCCATTGCGCCGCAAGGTCAGCAAAGATGTCGCTGCTTACGATGTCGCGCAGTGGGAAAAAATTTCGTGGGACGAGGCGCTCAAAATCGTCGCGGACAAACTGCGCGCGCTGCGCGAGCAGGGTCAGGCGCACACGGTCGCGATGCTCTACAGCGGTTTGCGCGGCCAACTGCGCCCACTCGCGCAACGCTTTTTCAACGCGTACGGTTCGCCGAATTTCATCTCAGCGGATAATCTGAGCGGCGACGCGGCGCGTCTGGCGATGTTTCTGTCGCAAGGCGTCAACGGCTATCCCATCTACGACATTGACAACGCGCGCTATGTGCTGTGTTTCGGCGGTAGTTTGCTCGAAGCGTCGCAGCACTTGCAAAAATACCTGTCCGGCTACGGTTTTATGCATCGCGGCCAATCGAATCGCGCGAAACTTGTCGTGGTGGACAGTCGTTTGAATGTGACGGCAGCGAAATGCGACGAGTGGGTGCCGATTCGTCCCGGCACCCTCGGCGCGCTCGCGCTCGGCATCGCGCACGTGCTCATCAAGAGCGGCGCGGTCAACGAGGCGTTCGTCAAAAACTGGACGTTCGGTTACGACGATTTCAAAGACGATCAAGGCAAGACGCATCTCGGTTTCAAGCGGCTGGTGCTGGAGCAATACACACTCGAGCGTGTGCAAGACATTACCGGGATTCCCGGCAGCACGATTGCGAAACTCGCCGGCGAATTCGGCTCGAACAAACCCGCGCTGGCGATTCTGCCAACAGGCCGCGGCGATCTGTTGAGTGGCAATGGTTTGTACACCGCGCTGGCGGTGCACGCGCTCAACGCGCTCGTCGGTTCGATCGAAGTGCCGGGGGGTGTGCAGGTGCAACACTATGCCCCGTACACGCCGTGGCCCCCCTTGCCCGGCGATGCGGTGGCGGAACGCGCACGCACACTGCCGCGCGTGGATGGCGCGGGCGCGGACTATCCCGTCTCCTTCTCCGCGTATCAAACGCTTGCCGAGAATCTGGCGCGCGGTAAACCGTACGCCATCAACGCGCTCTTTTTGTTGAACACGAATCCGGTGCACGATGCGCCGCAAGGTCAGCGATTCGTTGACGCGCTAAAGAAAACCTTTGTCGTCAGTTTCAACCCAACGCTCGACGAAAGCACGGCGTATGCCGATTTGATTTTGCCATCGCTCAACTTCTTTGAGATGTGGCAAGACGATGTCATCGAAGGCACGGGGTACGCCGGTGT
Organism: Anaerolineae bacterium; assembly: GCA_034435315.1. GTDB lineage: Bacteria > Chloroflexota > Anaerolineae > UBA4142 > UBA4142 > VGOB01. The sequence continues at coordinate 25,672 of DAOTYB010000309.1, forward strand.
GGCGATGCGTCAGCCCGTCGTCGCGCCGGTGTGCGATGGGCGCAATCCCGGTGATGTGATTCTGCACATCGCACAACGCATCGGCGGTGCGGTGAGTCAGGCGTTGCCGTGGAAAGATTTTCTAGAGGTTGTCAAATTCCGTCTGGGTGGTATCGGTCTTGATTGGAACGACCTCGTCGAAAAAGGCGCGTGGTCAACACTCGTGTACAACTTTGCGCCGCCGGGTAGCAAAGCGTGGCACAAGGTCGTCGGACGCGATCGCGTCCACGCGCCTAAAGATGGGCGCTTTGATTTCTTCTCGCGCGAACTCTATGCCGTGCTCAACCCTTCGGACGATGTCGCGTGCCTGCCTCACTTTGAACTGCCGGCTGAACCTGCCAACGCCGAGTATCCGTTCTTGTTGATGTGCCAGGAGACGATGACACAACCACGCGGCGCCGTCGGGGTGCTTCCATCGCTGCAAGAAGTTTACGGCTTGCAAGTCAACGCGCGCTGGGACAGTTGGGTGGAGATTCACCCCAAAGCCGCCAAAGCGCTCGGCATCAAGAAAGACGACTGGGTATGGATCGAATCGGCGTACGGCAAGATTCGCGTGCGCGCCAAACTCGTCGAAGGCATCTGGCAGAATGCCGTCAACATTCCATACGGTCAAGGAGTGGTTACCACTGCACAGTGGGGACGCGAAGCCAATCATACCCAACGTGTCATCGGCGCAAATCCGTTGCAGTTGATTTCAACCGCCACCGAAAAAATTTCCGGTTTGCCGATGATGCTTCCTACCAGAGTGAAGGTTTACAAGTAGTTTGTTTGTTGAATCGTTACGTCGTTGAATTGTTGTATTGTTATGTCCATCGTTGCATTGCCAAAGCAAGGTAACGAATCAACGATACAACGAACCAACGATACAACGAACCAACGATGTAACGACATAACGAACCAACGAACCAACAATGTAACGAATAAACGAGGAAATATATGCCCCGTTGGACCATGGCAATTGATCTGGATAAATGTCTCGGTTGTCAGGCATGCACCGTGGCGTGCCGAATGGAAAATAACACGCCGATTGCAGGACCTGAACAGGCAGAAAAAGGGCGCGCGATTTTGTGGAACGAAGTGCTGCCGTTTGTCGAAGGCGAATACCCGAACGTCAAAGCGCGCTATATCCCGCGCCCGTGTATGCATTGCGACGATCCGTTGTGCGTCAAGGTCTGTCCCGTCAAAGCGACGTACAAAAACGCCGAAGGCACCGTGCTCGTGGATTACGACCGCTGCATCGGTTGCCGCTTTTGCACCGTGGGTTGTCCCTACACCGTGCGCTATTTCAACTGGCACGAGCCGTACTATCCCGAAGCGCTCAAAGCGCGCCTCAACCCCGACGTGCCGATTCGTCCGAAAGGTGTCGTCGAAAAATGCACCTTTTGCATCCACCGCTTGCAGCGCGCGCGCGCCAAAGCCGAGGCGGAGGGACGTGTCTTTCAGGCGAGCGATTACGTTCCCGCGTGCGTGCAGACCTGCACGGGACGCGCGCGCTACTTTGGCGACCTTGACGATCCGACGAGCCTTGTTTCACAACTGCTCAAAAGCCCGCGCGCATTTCATTTGCTCGAAGAACTTGGCACCAAGCCCAAGGTGTTTTATTTGCGGGAGGGATAGCGTACACTCATTTTCGATTGCCGATTGGCGATTTTCGATTCAAACCAATCACCAATCTCTAATCTCTAATCTCCAATCTCCAATCTCTAATCTGCAATCGTCTTTGGAGTCGAATCATAATGTCCCATTTAGAATCCACTGTCTTCGCGCCACTGCGCAAAAGTGGCATCGGCTTTTACGTTTTGTTCGCCGCGCTTGCCACGCTCGTGGCATGGGGGGCTGTGGCGTACATCTACCAGTTGGTTGACGGATTGGGTGTCACCGGCTTGAACCGCCCGGTGTACTGGGGCATCTATCTGACCAACTTTGTCTTCTTCATCGGTATCAGCCACGCCGGTACACTCATCTCGGCGATTTTGCGTGTGACCTTTGCCGAGTGGCGGCGTTCGGTGACGCGCATCGCCGAAGCCGTGACCGTGTTCGCGCTCTGTGTCGGTGTGTTGCAAATCTTGATTGATATGGGGCGTCCCGATCGCGTCTTGAATATGTTGTTTTACGGACGCTACCAGAGCCCCTTCCTGTGGGACTTGACCTGCATCGGCATCTATTTGATGAGTAGTATCACCTACCTCTATTTGCCGATGATTCCTGACTTTGCACGGATGCGCGACAAACTGACCGATGTGGCGGGATGGCGCAAGTGGCTGTACAACCTTGCCGCACTCGGCTGGAAAGGGACGCACGAGCAACATCGCCGTCTGGAAATCGCTATTACGATTATGGCGATTGCCATCATTCCGATTGCCGTCTCGGTGCATACCGTTGTCTCGTGGATTTTCGGAATGACCGTGCAACCGATGTGGCACAGCACGATCTTTGGCCCGTACTTTGTCGTCGGGGCGATCTTTAGCGGTATCGCCACGTTGTTTATCGCAATGGCGATTATGCGCAAGGTGTTGCATCTAGAGCCCTGGCTCACCGACAAGCAATTCAACTATCTGGGCATTTTGCTCTTGGTGATGAGCGCGTTCTGGTGCTACTTTACCTTCTCCGAGTATCTCACCACGATTTACGGCGCGTTGACGCACGAAATGCACGTCGCCGATGCAAAACTGTACGGCGAGTACGCCTGGGCGTTCTGGATGATGGTCTTTTGCAATGCGATTGTCCCGTTCGCCATCCTCACGCGTCGTTCGGGGCGCACGGTCAAAGGTACCGTCATCGCTTCGATTTTCGTCAATATCGGTATGTGGCTCGAGCGCTTTACCATTGTCGTCCCCACCTTGACGTTGCCCAGTCTGGGAGAGTACGCTATCTATCAACCAACGTGGGTGGAAATTTCGATTACGCTGGGGTCGCTCGCGCTCTTTGCGCTCCTCTTTGTCATCTTCTTTAAACTCTTCCCCAGTATGGCCATCTGGGAAGTGGAAGAAGGCATCGAAATCGAAGAACGCAAGCGTCTGGCGAAGAAATTATCGCTGGAGCAATTGCGCGCGCTGGAAAAAGCGTGATACATTTCAAGGTTGACATTCAACCTGCAACCTGTAACCTGAAACCTGAAACCTGAAACCTGCAACCTAAAACGCTGGAACTGGCTATGGAAACACTCTACTGGCTCATCAACACTCAAACGATTGGCGGTGTGGTCGTGCTGGTGATCTTTAGCATCGTCGTCACGTTGTACTTTTTGATGCTGCGCTGGATTATTGCCGGCGCGCAGGTCACGCATAGCGACGATACCTCTGCCGCTTCCGAATGATCTACCTTTCGTGGAGACAGCCGCAACGATGGAAAATAAAATCCTGCCGCTTGGCGTACTCCTGAGTAGCATCCTGATCATTGCGCTGGCGTTAGTTCTGACGATGCCTGCGCCTGTGTCCGATAGCGTGCCGAACACCGTGCCCACCACGCGCTATGGTATCGGTAACTATTGTCTGGAATGTCACACGACCACGCCCACACGCGCGCTCGACGTACTCCGTCCCGTCGAATGGGCGCGGGACATTCCGTGCGATACGCTACGCAAGGCGTACGAAGGCGTCTGGCAAACCGATACCCTCATCGCCGCGTTCCAGAACGCGCAGAACGATGTGCGCGCCGCAGGCATAGACACCAGCACGCCAGCGCGACGCCTCAACGCGCAGCGCGTCATCGCCGAACGCTTTACGCGCGACGAAACCATTTCGCTCGCGACGATAACGAATCGCTATCAGGCGGCGCGCTTTCAAATGAACAAAGCCTACGCCGCGATGAATGAAGCGCGCGCCGAACGCGATCGCGCCTTTATCGTGATTGCGGTCGCGCTCGCCACGCTGTTCGTGTTGAGTGGTATCGTCATCGGTTGGCGTCACACGACCAGAGGCAAGGGGCGCGCTGCCACTTCACGCGCCGCGTGGGTGCTCACGGCGGCGAGTATGCTCATCGTCTTTGGGTTGTTCGCCAGTCCGCTGTTCGCGTTCGCGCCCCCCTTGCCCACGCCGACCGAAGAAGAGACCGCGCGCCAGGCGGCGGTGGACCAAGCCACGCGCGTGAGCGATGCGATTGCCCGCGCGTCAGTACAATCCTGGGTGCTGGGGCGCATCGGCGCGCAGTGGCACGCGCTCGACAAGACACAGGCGAACGCTGCATACACCGACGCGCTGACTGTTGCTCACGACAAGCGTGCCAGTCTTGCGGCATACTGGGGACAACTGCAAGCACTGCGCGAAAGCGCAGTGACGTGGAACGCCGCGACGCAAGACCTCGCCGTTTTCCGCGCCGACAAAATCGAAACCGCCGCGTTGCAAACCTGGCAATACCGCGCCATCGCTAACGAGTGGCTTGCGGTTGATCAAGCCAGAGCGGCCGAAGCGTTGCAACTCGCGCTCAACTCAATCTCCAATCCCCAATCTCCAATCTCCGATTGGGAACTTCGCGCGCTCGCCGTCACGTGGTCGAAACTCGACGCCGCCAGAGCGAACGAACTGATGGCGCGCGTGAGCGACCCGTTCCTGCGCGCGTGGGGCTGGCGCGAGATGGGACAATTCGACAAGGCGACGCAAGCCGCGCGCGAGGTGCCATTGCCGTACGACCGCGCGTGGGCACTGCGCGAAATCGCGCGCGCGTCGGGTAACGTGGCTTTGCTGAATGATGCCCTCGACGCAGCAACCAAAATCGAACACGCGGAAACGCGCGCGTACGCGTTTGCAGATATTGCGATTGTGTGGAGCACGAAAGACGACGCAAAAAGCCGCGAAATCATCGCGAAAATTCCCGAGACGTATGCCGAGGCGCGCGCGCTAGCCTGGCGCGGCGCGGGACAAGCGACCCGCGACGCAAATCGTGCTCGAGAATCCTTCACCCGCGCGCTCGCCGAGGCGCAGAAAATCGGCGACGCGTACAAGACGGCAAAATTCACCGCCGCCATCGCCGCCGATCTCGCGCGCGTGGACGCAGCAGGCGCGCTGGATGTCGCATCGAAAGTGACGGACGCGGTGTTGCGCGATCAGGCGTACCGCGACATTGCCATCGCTACGAACTCGCTCGATGTTGCCGCGAAAATCACGACGCCGACTTTTCGCGTGCAGGCGTTGACCGCGCTCGGCGCGAAAGCAAATGACAAGGCGCAAGCCGCAAAATATTTCCAGGACGCGTTCGCGCTCGCGGACAAGGTGGAAGACGTGGCAGTGCTGCGCGATCTGGCAATCGCGTGGGCGACTCTGGACGCGCGCGCCGCGCTCGCGGTCGTGGACAAACTCGAAGACGCGGCGGACAAGGTTGCCGCGCTGCAAGCCATCGCCGTCGAACTTGCCAAGACGGACAAGCAACAATCGGCGCAAGTATTCGACCGCGCGGTGAATCTCGCCAAATCGGTGCGCGTGCGCGGCGAATCGTTTGCGTCCGCGCGCGCGCTCGCATCGCTTGCCTCGTCCTACGCGACGATTGATGCGACGAGAGCGAACCAGGCGTTCACCGCTGCGCTCGAATCGGCAAAGCGCGTGAATGTGAAATACTAGCCGCGTGTGTCGTTGCCAGCCGCGAAGCGATCCCCAATGCCGAGTTGGGGATTGCTTCGCCAGCACAATTGTCTCTTCGCAATGATACACCAGGGAGTTGTTCATAGGCGCGTGCACCCGCCGCGATGGGTGAAAATTAAACGGCAGTCGGCGGTCGTCCCGTCGGCGGTCGTATTTTCGGAGTCGAATGGGTAAGATCATCATTGTTCATACACAGGGACCTGAAGCGCCCGCGCAGTGCGGCGCGCCATTTTTGTACGCGCAAGATGCAGCAGCGCAAGGACATCCAACCGAAATATTTTTCACGACACGCGGCACCGCGCTGCTGAAAAAAGGCGTCGCCGAAACAGTGTTCCCCAAAGCGGGCGGCAGGTCTATCAAGCAATTCATCGAAGAGACGGTCGCCAGAGGCGTGCGGCTGGTGGTGTGCGCGCCATCCCTCCCGTTGAACGATATGTCTGAAGAGGATTTGATTGATGAGGCGGAGCATCTGGTCGGTACTGCGTATCTCATCACCGAGGGATTGAAAGCCGATCTGGTGTTGACGTTCTGAAACGCGTTTACGACTGGATTTCTACCCGATTCGTACCTGTTGTTGATATACTGTTTACAGTAACAAATCGTGTCTTGCTGACGACAGACAACAGACGAACCGCCACCTTCGTCGTTCGTCGTTCGTCCTTCGTCCTTTGTCATTCGTCGTAAAGGAGCCCAATGACTTGGCTCCGTCAGTTATTCAAACGTGACTCTGCAGCAACCGAGCGCTGGCGCGTCCTGCAACTCGAAGTGACCAGCCGTTGTCTCTTGCACTGTACGTTTTGTCCCAAAAACGTGCTGGATAGCCATTGGATTTACGGCGATCTGCCCTGGTCGGTTTTTTCCGAGTGCATCGCGCCGCACTTGTCGCGTTTCGATCTGGTGTACTTGCAGGGCTGGGGTGAGCCGCTGCTGCATCCACAGTTGTTCGAGATGCTGCGCGTCACCAAAGCCGCCGGTTGTCAGGTTGGCTTTACCACCTGTGGGAGCGCGCTGGACGAGGCGAATAGCCTCCGCTTGCTCGAGGCGGGTTTGGATATTCTTTCAATTTCGTTTTCTGGTGCAACGCCCGAAACGCACGAGGCGTTACGGGTGGGGTCCAATTTTCGCCAACTGGTGGCGAATGTGGAACGCATCACGCGTTTGAAAAAAGAGCGCGCGCTAAAGACACTGTTGGTCGAAGTGCATTTTTTGATGTTGCGTGCCAACATTCACGAATTGCCCGAATTTGTGCGCCTGGCGGCGGCACTGGGCGCGGACGAAGCCGTAGCCACGAACGTTGTCTATACACCGACGCGCGCAATCGCGGCACAACGTGTCTTTGGTATGTCACCTGATCCACACCACCGTGCACTGGTTGATCAAGCGGAGCGTGAAGCCAGACGTCTGGGCATTACCTTGCGTGTATATCCGCTGACAATGGATTACAACATATTAGAGTGTGATGCACGTCCCACCGAAGCCGTGTATATCAATCATCTGGGACAAGTGGCACCGTGCGTGTATCTGGGTCTGCCGGTGCGCGAGAAGGCATCACGCATTTTTGAAGAACAGGAACATCCCGTGACGGTGGTGAATTTTGGTAATGTGTGTTTGGGGTTGGTCGCGGCGATGCAAGGAGCAGAGCGCGCCAAGTTCATTGGTGCGTTTCGTGCCCGTAAAACGTTTGCTTATTCTGCGCTGGCACTCTCGGCTGCCAGTGGCGCGAGCCAACCCGCCGAATTGCCTGCACCACCGCCACCGTGTCGCTTTTGTTACAAGATGTACGGTGTGTGAGACGGGGAGTAGAGGATGTCGTCACGTTCAATTTTCGATTTGCAAGCCGAGTTGTGCAGGACGATGGGCAATGCCGCGCGCTTGCGTATCGTGCATTCGTTACGGGAGGGACCCAAGCGCGTTACCGAAATTGTCGAAGAGACAGGCCTCGCGCAAGCCAAAGTATCGCAACATCTGGCGGTTCTGCGCGCGTACGGCGTCGTCGCAACCAAGCGCGAGGGCAGGGAAGTGATTTATCGCATCGCCAATGCCAAATTGGTGCGCGTGTGCGACCTGATGCGCGAGGTGTTGGCGGAACAAGCGAGTGAACGTTCCGAAGTGTTCGAGGTGTTGGAGGAGAGCGGTAGGCGGTAGGCAGTGAGCAGTAGGCAGGAGGCAGGAGGCGGTCAACGATACCCACCTCATGATTCCTGATTTATGAACCTGAGACCTTAAATCTGAAACTTGAAACCCGAAACCTGAAACTTGATCTCCACAGGAGAGCCGCAATGATTGAGTGGTTTTTGATTTTGTTCGGTTGGTTTGCCGCCGTGCTATTTGTGGTCGTGTCGGCGTATAAAATGTACCGCGTGGCGACAGCGCCGCTGAACGTGCGCTGGGAAGTGTACCCCGTGCCGCACGAAGAGGGCGCGCGGCGTCACTATGGCGGGTCGTATATGGAAGAGGTGGACTGGGCGCGCAAACCGCGCGCGGGTTCACTCGTCGCGGAATTCGTCGAGATGGCGCAGGAAATTTTCCTGTTGCAGCGCGTTCGCAAGTACAACCCGTACGGCATCTGGTTGCTTTCACTGGCGATGCACTGGGGGTTGTATCTGGGCGCGGGTTTGCTCGCGCTCCTCATCATCGAGAATGTGCTCGCGCTGCCCGCGCTCGCGCCACTCACGACGATTGTTGGCGCGGTGGCGTTCGCGCTGGGAACGGTCGGCGCGCTGGGGCTGGTCGTCAAGCGCGCGCGTGATCGCAATCTCAATCTCTACACTGCGCCGATTGACTATTTCAATCTGCTGTGGCTCGCGGCGATTTTCGTTTTGGGACTCGCGTCCTTTGCGCTGGCTGGATCGTTCGCCGCGCATCGCGCGTACATCGGCAGCGTGTTGACGTTCCAGCCCACGCCACTGCCGCCGCTTGTCGTGTTGACGTTCTTGGTATTCGAGTTGTTTGTGATTTATATGCCGTTTTCCAAACTCATCCATTATTTCGCAAAATATTTTACGTACCACAGTCAATTGTGGGACGATGCGTTCAAGACCCGTGGCTCGCCGACCGATAAAAAGGTGGTGGAGCAATTGGCATACCCCGTGGCGTGGTCTGCGCCGCACATCGTTGCAGGTAAATCGTGGCTGGAGCAGGCGCAGACACCGAACATCGAAGGTGAGAAGAAATGAGCGAACCAAATATCATACGATTCAAAGATATGGCGCGCGCGGGCGACGAACCGCTCGTCACGCTCACGCGCGAAGACCTGCTGGCGTTGCCGCAACTCGATGAGACGCCCCAGGTGCAACCGCCGCAAGCGCGCTGGCTAGAGCGCTATGATTTTTCGCTGGATGGTTTCAGCGCGTTCGAAATGTTGAAACCCAAGACGAAGGAAGAGGAAGAGCGCCTCGTCAATGGTTTTATGCGCGGCCTGGAAAAATTGTTCGACCCGCAGAGCAACTGGCCCTTTGTCAAAATCTTTCGGCTCTCGATGGACTATTGCGTGCGGTGTCAAACGTGCTCGGAAGCGTGCCACACCTACATCGGTAGCGGGCGACAAGAAATCTATCGCCCCACGTATCGCTCCGAAGTGTTGCGGCGACTCTACCAGAAATATTTTACACCGTCGGGCAAACTGCTTGGGGCGTTCGTCGGCGCGGATGTAGAGTTGAACGCGAAAACCGTGTGGCGTTTGCTCGAACTGGCGTATCGCTGCAATCTGTGTCGGCGTTGCGCGCAGGTGTGTCCTGTGGGCGTGGACAATGCGCTGATTGCGCGCGAGATTCGCAAGTTATTCAGTCAGGAGTTGGGCATTGCGCCTGCCGAGTTGTTAAAGAAAGGCACGCGCCAGCATCTCAAGGCAGGATCTTCAACTGGAATGAATCCTGCCGCGTTCAAAGACACTATCGAATTTATCGAAGATGACATTTTTGCCAAAACGGGTAAAAAGATTAAAATACCAGTGGATCAAAAAGGCGCGGACATTTTGCTCATTCACAATGCTGGCGAGTTCATCAGTTGGCCTGAAAATCCTGCCGCGTTTGCGATTCTGTTCGATGCGGCGGGAATCCGCTGGACGCTGAGCAGTCAAGCGCAGGCGTACGATGGCGTGAACTATGGCGCGTGGTTCGATGATGTGGAACTGGCGCGGATTGCCTTGCGCCAGGTCTCGGCGGCACAGGAACTGGGCGTGAAGAAAATCGTTGTCGGCGAGTGTGGACACGCGCACAAGGCGTTGTGTGTGCTAGCGGATCGCGTTCTGCCCGGCGATTTGTCACTCGATGCCATCCCGCGCGAAAGTTATTTGCCGTTGTTGTGGGAAATCGTCAAAAGCGGCGCGGTCAAATTCGATCCGAACAGGAACGATTTTCCCGTCACGCTGCACGATTCGTGTAACGTGGTGCGCTTGATGGGCATCGTGCAACCGCAACGCGAAATCGTCAAAGCGATTTGTAAGCAACCGCTGCGCGAGATGACACCGAACGGCGTATGGAACTATTGTTGCGGCGGCGGCAGCGGTTTCGCGATTATGAACTCACTCAACTTTGATCAGTGGCGCAAGAATGTCTCGGAGCGAATGAAAATCAAGCAGGTACTGGACGCGTTCAATGATGTGCTCGATCCGAGCATTCCCAAGTACGTCATTGCCGCGTGTTCCAACTGTAAAGGCGCGATGCGCGATGGGATTGATCACTATGGGCTGTGGAAAAAATACCGTATCACCTACGGTGGTCTGATCGAATTAGTAGTGAATGCGATGGCGGATTTGCCACAGCCGTATATTGATTGGCGCAAAGAAGGATAGCGCGCAGGTAACTACTCAGCCTAGATTTCGCACCCTGACGCTTGGATAAGTACAAATCATGCTTGGAAACGCCGATTCAATGCGTCCAGAGGCATCCAATAACCCAAAAGTAGTATCAAGATTTGGTGT
>DAOTYB010000310.1:0-23311 GCA_034435315.1 Anaerolineae bacterium
CAAGGGAATAGGGATGTGGGCGGGCGGCTTCGCCGCCCGCCCACACCCCTCCTCCCATCTCCCCCTGCTCTCCCCGCCAAGCGGGGAGAGCAGGGGGGCAGGGGGATGAGTGGGGTTATTCCGTGGGAAGAACGACGAAATTCAGGCTCAGCCATCGGCTTGCGTTAGCCGTCGGTTTCTAACCGACAGCGCGCGATGCGCGGGGCGTAGTTACTTTTGGATTTGCCTTCGTCAGCAAATCGCCGATTTATTCGTACATTCGAATTCTAAATTTGTCAAGTCAGAGCCGGGTGTGCGTCAAGTCAAAATTCTGTTACGATAGAGCAATCTAACGTTGATATTTTTGCTGGTTTTGCAAATGCTCTTCGTATGTCTTTGCAAACGCGTGCGTGCCGTCACCTCTGGAGTAAAAGAAGAGATACTCGGTTTGGGCTGGTTGCGCCACTGCCATAATCGAGGCGAGACTGGGGTTGCAAATAGGACCTGGAGGCAATCCTATGTTGCGATACGTGTTGTATGGCGAGTTGACCGCCGCCAGTTCTTCGATCGTCACCGGCGATTTCCACCATTGTTTGGTCGCGCTTTGATAGCCCAGAGCATACTGCGCGGTCGAATCGGCTTGCAAGAACATTTTTTTCTTGAGACGATTCAAGAACACACTCGCGATGATAGGGCGTTCACTCGCAACGACGGCTTCGCGTTCGACGATCGCGGCAAGTGTGATGGCTTCGTACAACGTCATCTTTTGCGCTGCGATGTGCTGACGGATCTTGTCGTTGACGCGCTGACCAAATGTTTCGAGGGTGAGGGCAATCAACGCTTCGTTGGTAATATCGTAGGGCACGTTGTAGGTTTCGGGAAACAAAAATCCTTCTAACGCGGGGGGCGCGTTCTTGGGACGGTCTTTCAGGAAGGCGTACTCGAATTTACCCTCGCGCACCAGACGCAGAAAATAGTCGCGTTGATAGTTTTTCAAGCCGAGCGTCGCCAGATAGTCGGCAATCTCTTCGGCGCGCCAGCCGGGGCGAATCGTGATGGTGATCATTCGTGCCAGGCCGTGCTGAATGGCTTCGAGGATTTCGTCCATCGTCATCGTTTTGCGCAACACGTACTCGCCCGCCTGAATTTTGGTGCCCACTTTTTTGTACTTGATGAGATTGAGAAACACCTCGGCGCTGGTAATCAAGCCCTGCTTTTCCAGGCGCGCGGCAACGGTGGCGGGCAATTCGCCGGGGTTGATGGTGAATCGGATCGGCGTGGCATCGGTGCCGGCGGGGGTGAGCAGTTTCTCCTGATGCTGTTGCAGATACAGGTAGAGTGCCATATCCTCGACCGAACGCGGTGTGGGAATGGCGGCGCTCGTCACCAGTAAACTACCGTCGGCTTTGGGGGTAAGCAGATTGTAGATGTACACAAAGAGGCCGCACACGAAGAGTACGGACACGACGACCAGAAGAATCGCCAGAACACGTTCCAGTGCTTTCACGTTCACCTCATGCGGTTGGTTCTGTCGAGGGATGCGCTAACGCATCCAGAAAATCTTGCAGAATGAGGGCAGCAGCGATGGCATCCAGATGGCGCCGCGATTTCTTGCCGCGCGCGCCGGTCGCGTGCACGCGACGGGTTGCCTCGAGTGTGCTCAGGCGTTCGTCCCACAAAGTGAGTGGCAGCCCCAGTGCTTGCGCGAGTGCCTGCGCGTAGGTGCGTACCGTGTCGGCTTGCGCGCCGGCGCTACCATCCATATTGTGGGGCAGACCAACGACGAGATGCGTGACGGCATACGCGCGCACCAGTCGCGCCAGCGCTGCCACATCGTGAGCAAACGAGTCGCGCGCCAGTACAGTGATGGGCGTTGCAATGCGCACTTGTGCATCGCCGCAGGCAACACCGATGCGTTTATCACCAATGTCCAGACCAAGATAGGTCATTGGTTCACCGTTGGGGACTCGATAAATACTGCAATCCGAAAAGCCAGAAAGGGCATCAGGGGCCAACCGGGCGGTGTGACGCGCACGAGGGGTGGTTGGGCTAGAGGTACCTGCGTCGCCAGGTACGCGCGCGCCTCGTCGAGCGGTTTGCCTTGCACTGCGGCGGCAATTTTGCCCGCGTCGAGGTGCGGCGCGGCATAGCCGGTGGCGCGTATCGGCTGACGCAGTTGAATGCCCTGATATTTGGCACCCGGGAGTATCTCCACGCGCACCTCGTTGGGGAGCAAGTGATACCCCGCCGGCAGTTGCCGCTGCAACAAGGTGCTCATCAGCAAGTTGACATCGTCGTGCTTGACCGCCAGACCAAACACATCTACGCTCAAGTTCAAATTCAACACGTCGGCGGGTTCGTCAATGGCGCGATCGAACAGTCGGTTGGTAGCATACACCTGAATCGAATCCGGCGGGATAAATTCGCCAGGCTTGAGGGCGGGTTCCAGAATGCCCGGCGCGTGCTGTTTCAACTGGGCGAGCACCTGCTCTTCCAGTTTTTTGCGATCCGCTTCGGTGGCAACGCGCACGGGACGCACGGTGCCGCTGGTGGTGGGTTGCGTGTTGATGACGCGTACCGCCAGCGCGAGCGGTCCCTCGACGACATTGATAGCGAGTTCTTTGACGTTCCCGGCGGGACCGGGATCCAGCGCTTGGATAGGCGCGGCTACGCGCGCGCCGCTGATGGCCGGTAACGTCACGGTGATGGTGGTCATAAAGCGAATCGGCACACCGGTGCTGGTGGCGACGACGGTACCCTGCGGCACAATGGTTTCTTCCGCGCGCAGGTTGGTAAAGATGACGGTGCCGTTTGCGCGCGCGTCGGGCATCGTTTTGGTGGTGGTGGTGCGCAGTGCGCCGGTGCCGCTCGTTTCGCGCAAGAGGCGTCGGGCTGGCACCGAACGCGCGGCCGAACTCACCAGTGGATTGGACGAGTCAATCAGAATGTCCGTTGTCGTCGTCACGACGAGCGGTGCGGGAACGAGGTACACTTGCGCGGTGGGTATCACCAGCGGCGTTGCCAGACAAAGCACCACCAGCGCACTTGCCAGAGCCAGCAACTGCCAGCGCCATTCACGGACCAGGCGCGTGACGACTGAATCGCTGACCCATTCAGGCGGCGCGGGTGGCGGCGCGCTACGCGCCACGTTGGGCGGGTGTGACGGTGGACGCATCTTCCAGCGCACGCGTTGCGCCTGCGCCATCGAGCGAAACACGGGAAAGCCGTACTCTTCCGCGCGCTCGCGCAGGGTCTCATCGTGCAGCACCAGCGCGATCTGTGCACCCAGGTCCTCTGCCGCACGCCGCAACAGGGGAAACCCAGTCGCGGCTTCCAGAAACGCACAGCGGCGCGGGACAACGATGACCAGATGTGCCAGATCCGCGTTCTCGATGCGCGCGCGAATCGCCACAATATCGTCATCGGGTTGCAGTTGAATGACTTGGTACATCACACCTCAGACGAAAGACGCAGGACGAGCGCCGTTCGTCTTTCGTCCTTCGTCATTTTCTGGCAATCAGCGCCGGGGCTTGTGCCAGCGCTTCGGCAAGACGCGTGACATCCTTGCCGCCTGCCTGAGCGAGCGTCGCGCGTCCACCGCCACCACCGCCGATAATACGCGCCATCGGTCGAATGATTTGAACGGCATCGTATCCTTGCGCGACCAGATCGGCGGTCACCATCACAACGAGTGTCGGTTTGTCTTCCAGCACTGCGCCGAGCACGATGATGCCCGAGGTGAGTTTGTCTTTCAACCAATCGCCCATCTCGCGCAGCATGTCCATATTGGCAGCCTGCACCTGAGTTGCCAACACGCGCACATCGTTCACGATTTGCGTCTGTGCCAGCAAGGTGTCAATGTCGCGCCGCGCCAACTCGCGCCGCAGGCGTTCGATTTCTTTTTGCTGGGTCTCGCGTTCACGCAACAGCGCCAGCACTTGACGATCTACCTGCTCGGGACTGGTACGCAGGTACGCGGCGGTACGCTCCAGACATCCCAGTCGCTCGCGCAACAGTTGGATGACGCCGCGCCCTGTGGTCGCTTCGATACGCCGCACGCCAGAACCCACCGACGATTCACTCAGGATGCGAAACGCGCCGATTTGACTGGTGCGCGTGACGTGGGTCCCACCACACAGTTCCTGACTGTAAAATTGGGGGGGCTGACCGATTTGAATGACGCGCACGTGCGCGCCGTACTTTTCATCAAAGAGGGCAATCGCGCCGCGCGCGACCGCCTCGGTATAACTCATCTCTGTCGGCTGCACGCTCCAATCCGCCAGAATCGCCTCGTTCACACCGGCTTCGATGCGATCGAGTTCGTCCTGTGTGAGCATCGCGCTGTGGGCAAAATCAAAGCGGAACCGCTCGGGTGCAACCAGTGAGCCTTGCTGAATCACGTGTTCGCCCAGCACAGAGCGCAACTCGCGATGCAAAAGATGCGTGGCGGTGTGATTGCGCATAATATCCCAGCGACGCTGACGATCTACTTCCGCTACCGCGCGGTCGCCGACGCGCGGTGTGCCTTTGACGACTGTGCCGAGGTGTACGACTATCTCCGGCAGCGGTTTGCGCGTGTCGGTAATCTGAATCGCCCAGACGATGTTCGCGTCTTCGATGGCGGCGCCATTGGCGGTGTGGGCATACTGAACGATGCGCCCGGTATCGCTGACCTGTCCACCCGCTTCGACGTAAAAGCACGTTCGCGGCAAAATCACTTCTACGCTTTCGCCCACTTCCGCCGAGTCCACCCACTCGCCGTTGCGGATGATTCCCGCGAGGTGTGTTGCGATTTCGGTGCCGGCGTACGGATTGTGCTCCACGCCATTGGGAAAATAGCGGTCTTTGATGCGCTGGTAGAAGGCAAGGCTCTCCAGATCGAGTTGACTGGTGGCAAGCGCCGCGCGCGAACGTTCGGCTTGTTCGTCCATTGCCTGACGAAAACCGGCTTCATCAACGGTCAAGCCGTGTTCACGCGCAATCTCGCGCGTCAGTTCCAGCGCAAAGCCGTAGGTATCGTGCAACTTGAACGCGACATCACCCGGAATTTCGGTTTTGCCAGCCGCCTGTACATCGGCAATCACATCGGCAAGGAGTGCCAGCCCACTCCGCAGCGTTTTTTGGAAACGTTCCTCTTCCTGATGTGCGGTCTTGAGAATCAAGTCACGGCGTTTGATGAGTTCGGGGTATTGTTCGCTCATCATCTCGCACACGGTGGGCAACACCTGACTCAGAAACGGGGCATCGAAACCCAGCAGGTGGCCGTGGCGCGCCGCGCGGCGCAAAATCAAACGGAGGATATAGTGACGCCCTTCGGTGCCGGGCACGATGCCATCCGCAATCATAAACGCGATGGCGCGCGCGTGATCGGCGATGACGCGGTACGAGACGATCTGTTTTTCCATCGCCGCTTTATCGTGCCCGAGCAGTTTGCGCGTTCGTTCCATAATCGGCTTGAACAGGTCGGTATCATAGTTCGATGGTTTGTTTTGCAAGACCATCGTCAGGCGTTCCAGCCCTGCGCCGGTATCTACCGAAGGTTTGGGGAGCAGTTCGAGTTTGTACGTATCGCCATCGGCATAGCGATTGAATTGCATAAAGACGAGATTCCAGATTTCGAGCGTCTCGTGCCCCGCGCCGTTCACGTACTCGCGGCGATTGTAGGCGGGGTCCCTGGGACGCTCACCGCGATAGTAGTGAATTTCGGAGCAGGGACCGCAGGGACCCGTTTCACCCATTTGCCAGAAATTGTCCCCGCGCCCAAAGCGCAAGACGTGGTCAGGCGACGCGCCGACTTTGATCCACAGTTCGGCGGCTTCGTCATCGGGCGGCACCTCATCGTCTCCAGCAAAGACAGTGAACCAGAGGCGCGCCGGGTCCATCCCGTAGTACTCGGTCAACAATTCCCAGGCGAACTTGATGGCGTCTTTTTTGAAATAATCGCCGAACGAAAAGTTACCGAGCATTTCGAAAAACGTATGATGACGTGGCGAGGGGCCCACATTTTCCAGATCGTTGTGTTTGCCGGAAACGCGCATACACTTTTGCACAGTGACGGCACGGACATAGTCACGTTTCTCACGTCCCAGAAACACGTCTTTGAATTGCACCATTCCCGCGTTGGTAAACAACAGGGTGGGGTCCCCCGCCGGGACGAGTGAGGAACTCGGCACGATGGTGTGTTTACGTCGCTTGAAATAGTCTAAAAAAGTTTTACGAATTTCACTCGCAGAGAAAGCCATTGGTATTTGCACTCGCTTTGATTTTCTGTGGACTGCATTTTAGTCGAACACGGCGCGGATGTCAAAACAATTGCACGCAACAAACGGGTGCATCTCAGTTTGGGGGCAAGCTTCTCAGCCCACCTTTTGCAAACGCATAGCTCCACCCCCTGCCCCCTCTCCGTTGGGGCGAAAGATTTTTCGCCCCAACGGGGAGGGGGAGTCGAAGGCCGTGGTGGTGGCGGGCGGCGAAGCCGCTCGTCACCACCACGTCATCCCCCTTCTCTCTCTCTCTCTCTCCGCGTCGCGGGGAGAGAAGGGGGCAGGGGATGAGAGGGGACATTCCCGTAGAGGTGAAAGATTTTTCGCCCGTACAACGATGGCGAAACAACGAGCACCGTAACCTTCCGATGGCGGAAAAGACTTGTACACACCTACTTGGTGCACCCGGCAAGGAACGTAAGAGGGATTGACCTTTTCAGGGTTTTGTTTTAATATCGTGCACAGATGCAAGTGTTCCGCCGTAAACGATACTCAGTACGGGCACAAACTTTTATTTTGAACTGATATGCCTTGACCAACAAGTGAGCACGAGGAGTGTTTTGACAATGTCTCATCTGTCGCTGGATTTCATCTTAAAGCGTGGTGTCGCCGAAATCATCGTCGAGGAGAATTTTCGACGGCGCCTGGCAGAGGGCAAATCATTGCGTTTGAAGATGGGCTTTGATCCCTCCAAACCCGATTTGCACATTGGGCACGCGGTCGGCTTGCGCAAACTGCGGCAATTGCAGGAACTGGGACACACGGTCGTTTTGATTGTGGGTGACTGGACCGCCCAGATTGGTGATCCCTCGGGCCGCGATGAATCGCGCGTGATGCTTACGCCGGAGCAAGTGCAGGTCAACGCGCAGACCTATATGGAGCAATTTTTTATCATCGTTGATCGCGCGCGCACGGAGGTACGCTGGCAGAGCGAATGGTTCGGCAAGTTTACGCTGGCGGATGTCTTTCAACTCACCGCGCGCTTTACGCTTGCCGATATGATGGAGCACGAAACGTTTGACCGCCGTGTGAAAGAGGGCAAGCCGCTGTCGTTGATGGAATTGATGTACCCGCTGTTGCAGGCGTACGATTCGATTGCGGTGGATGCCGACGTAGAGTTTGGAGGTACGGATCAAAAATTTAACATTCTCGCCGGGCGACAACTGCAAGAACGGTTAGGTAAGACACCGCAGGAGGTCTTTCTGGTGCCG
Source organism: Anaerolineae bacterium (assembly GCA_034435315.1). Classification (GTDB taxonomy): domain Bacteria; phylum Chloroflexota; class Anaerolineae; order UBA4142; family UBA4142; genus VGOB01. The sequence continues at coordinate 7,454 of DAOTYB010000310.1, forward strand.
CTGCTGGTCGGCACGGACGGTCGTAAAATGTCCAAATCGTTTGGCAACACGATTGACCTCAAAGCCGATCCAAACGATATGTATGGCAAGGTGATGTCGCTGGTGGATGAGGTGATTATCGAGTACTTTCGCTGTGTGACGGATGTATCGGACGCCGAACTGGCAGAACTGGAGCGCGCGCTGCAAACGGCGAGTGTCAATCCGCGCGACGTGAAGATGCGCCTCGCGCGCGAAATCGTTGCGCAATTTCACGGGACGGAGGCGGCGCAGGCCGCCGAAGCCGAATTCGTCCGCGTATTTCAGCAGCGTGAATTGCCCAGCGAAATGCCAACGTTTACGCTCGTGAACGCGATGCCGATCATTGATTTGCTGGTCTCGGCAGGACTGGCAGCCTCACGCAGCGAAGCGCGTCGGTTGGTGCAACAAGGTGGCGTCAAATTGAACGATACGACGATTGATCAAGTGGATGCCGTGATTCCGGCAACCGAAGCCATATTGCGTGTGGGTCGCCGCAAATTTATGCGGTTGATGCCGGCGCAGGACTGAGGTATCGGCAATGAGTTGTGCAGCGGTCAACCGCCGCCACGATGGATGAAAAATGATTTTCGATTTTCGATTTGCGATTTGTGATTGTTCACGATGGGCAAGCTGCAATCGGCAATCGAAAATCGGCAATCGAAAGCACGCGCCCGCCACGACGGATGAAAATCAAGCGGCGGTCATCCATCAGCGGTTGTGTTTGCAAGGAGGAGCGATGAAACGACGCGCTTTGATTATCGTGGTGATTGCATCAATGCTGTTCACCTGTGTCCTCCTCGCAGGGGCAGGCATACTTGTCGCGCGACTGGTTACTGTGCCAAAGCCTCTCCTGCTCGGGGAGGCAGTGGCGATAGTGTACGTCGAAGGTCCGATTGTCGCAGGCAAGCCTTCCTCGGAATTTGCTGTGAGCGACGCTGCCTACTCGGAGACGATTGTCAAGCATCTGCGCAGCGCGCAAACCAATCCCGCGGTCAAAGCCGTCGTGCTCCGCGTGGCAAGTCCCGGCGGTAGTGTCGTCGCCGCGCGCGAAATTTACGATGCGGTGATGGAGATACGCGCCAGAGGCACGTCGGTTGTGGCTTCGTTCGGCGAAGTGGCGGCTTCGGGAGGGTATTACGTCGCGGCGGGCGCGGACAAAATCTACGCGCATCCGGCGACGCTTACCGGTAGTATCGGTGTGCTGGCGATCTTTCCCAATCTGGAAGGGCTGACCGAAAAAATCGGCGTGAAAATGATTGTCATCAAAAGTGGACCGTCCAAGGATCACTCCGCGGGCTATCGCGATTTGACTGTGGCGGAGCGCGCGACGTGGCAAACGATGATTGATGAAATCTATGGGGATTTTGTGAACGTGGTTGCACAAGGGCGCCGTCTGGACGAGGAGCGCGTACGGCAACTTGCGGATGGACGGGTCTATACCGGCAAGCAAGCCAAACAGGTGGGCCTGGTGGACGAACTGGGCAATCTGGACGCGGCAGTGGACGCGGCGGCCAAGTTGGGGAAAATTTCCGGTACACCGCGTCGCATCGAATTTCGTCAAACGCCAGGTTTGTTCGGTGGGCTGGCGTCTGCGCTGAGTCCAGAGTGGGGCGCGCGCGAACTGGTAGATTTGTTCGCGCTCAAACAGTGGGGACGTGTGCTGTATCTCTACGTCGCGCCGTGAGAGTGGTCCGTCATCAAAAGTAGGGCGGTTTGCCAGTCCTCTGGCGTATTCACATTCAAAAAGGTCAAGCCCGTTGGATCATAGCGCGCCACTTCGTCCGGTTCGACGACGCGCACGCGCACCTCATCAAAAAAGTTGATGATGCGCAGATCGTTCGCGAGCAGACGCGCGCGCATCGGTTCGAGGCAACGTTTTGAGTAGATGGCGTGCGTGGCTTGCAAGCCACTTGCTTTGACATCGAGTTGCTCATAGCGCGTCGCGGATCGCGCCGTGCCGCGCGGCGCGTGCGCGCGCGGGATGACCACATCGGCTTCGGGCGCGAGTGAAATCAGATAGCGCAACAATGCCACGTTGAGAAAGGGCAAATCGCACGCGACGACAAGGGCATAGGGTGCGCGCGCGGCGAGCACGCCGGAAAAGATTCCCCCCAATGACCCTTTACCCGGGTACACGTCGCTCACCAGCCGCGCCCCCAGGTGGGCGTACGCCGCGTGTTCGTTTGCCACGATGATGACCTCCGAGCAGACCGTCTGCACGCGTGCCAGCACGCGCGCGATGAGCGGCTGGCCGGCGAAATCGAGTAGTGCTTTGTCGCGCCCCATTCGACGGCTTTTACCGCCCGCGAGGATAACCCCGCTCACGCGCGTCGGCGGTGCATTACCAGAGCGCGGCGGCACTTGTTCTGTGCCACTCTGTTGTCCGATGTGGTCAAGCCGTGGTTCGTCTTGCATTCAACAAAAAATGGGAACGCTCATTTGCGTCCCCATCCATCTGGTGCACAACTATCAGGCGCCTTTCTTTGCCAGTTGTGCTTTGAGATAATTGACGGCTTCGCCGACGGTCGTGATTTTCTGTGCCTCTTCGTCAGAAATTTCACCGCCGAACTTTTCCTCGAATTCCATAATCAGTTCAACGAGATCGAGCGAATCGGCTTCCAGGTCTTCGCGGAAACGCGCTGCCATCGTGACCTTGCTTTCGTCCACACCCAGTTTTTCCACGATGATCGCTTTGACCTGTTCGAAAATTTCATCAGTCATTGCTGCCTCCCCTTAAAGTTTTGGATAGATGGGCAAAGATTGCTGTAGAGTATATCTGGAATTGGGTTGTGCGTCAACCCGCGATTTGTGCTATAATCTACCCGTGTTCGTGGAATACAACACCGCGCCGCGATAAAAGTTACGCTGGGAACTCGAATGTCACCTGACGAAACGATTCACGAAAATCGCAAACTGGAACATTTGCGCATCAATTTGCAAGAAAATGTCCAGTTTCATCGCTCGAATGGGCTGGAGCGCTATCGCTTTGTGCATCAAGCCCTGCCCGAGATCAATCACGCCGATATTTCGCTCGCGACAACTTTTCTGGGCAAATCTCTGCGCGCGCCGATTCTCATCTCGGCGATGACCGGCGGTGCTGCCGAAGCTGAACAGATCAATCTCACGCTAGCAACAGCGGCGCAAGCCACGCGGATTGCGATGGGGGTAGGCTCACAGCGCGCGGCGATCGAAAATGCCGCGCTGGCGCGCACCTATCAGGTACGTCGCGTGGCGCCCGATATTTTGCTGCTGGCAAATCTTGGAGCGATTCAGTTGAACTATGCCTACACGCTCGACGACTGTCGGCGCGCCGTGGAAATGATCCAAGCCGATGCGCTGGTTTTGCATCTCAACGCGATTCAAGAAGCCGTCCAGGCGGGCGGCAACACGAACTGGGCGGGGTTGTTACATAAGATTGAACACGTCTGTCGCGCGCTCGAAGTGCCGGTGATCGTGAAAGAGGTGGGCTTTGGTATTTCGGAGGAGACGGCGCGACAACTCGCCGGCGCTGGCGTCGCGGCGATTGATGTGGCAGGGGCAGGGGGTACGTCGTGGGCAGCGGTGGAAGCGTATCGCGCACCGTCTGCATTTCTGCGCGAACTTGCCGAAGCGTTCTGGGATTGGGGTATTTCGACGGCAGAGAGTCTGGCGATGGCGCGCCGCGGCGCGCCGAATGTGCCCCTCATTGCCAGTGGGGGCATTCGCGATGGGGTCGAAGCCGCCAAGTGCATCGCGCTTGGCGCGGCGCTGGTAGGCCTAGCATCACCGATGTTGCGCCTGGCGGATCGCGGTGTGGAGGAGGTCATCGCCGGTATCAAGATGATCGAAGAGCAAATGCGTACGGCGATGTTTGGCATCGGCGCGGCGAATCTTGGGGCGTTACGTGACACGCGCTATCTGGAGAAAATCTGACCGATGGAACACTATCTCGCGGCGCTCGAAAAGGAATTGCGCGCGCTGGTCGTTTCGCCTGAGGCGCGATACGACAAGTACTATGGAATGTTGCGCTATCATCTGGGCTGGGTGGATGCACAGTTCGTCGAAGGGTCAGGTGATTCAGGCAAACGATTGCGACCGTTGCTATGTTTGTTGAGTTGTCAGGCGGTTGGGGGCGATTGGCAGCGCGCGCTCCCGGCGGCGGCAGCCCTGGAACTGGTGCACAACTTTTCGCTGATTCACGATGATATTGAGGACAATAGCGTGGAACGGCGCGGACGCGCGACGGTGTGGACGGTGTGGGGTCTAGCACACGGCGTGAATGCCGGCGATGGGATGTTTGTTCTGGCACGGCTCGCGCTCCATCGTTTGAGTGAGCGCGGAGTTGACCCGGCCAAATGCGCGGCAGTGTATCGCGTCTTCGACGCCGCGACGCTCGCGTTGTGTGAGGGGCAGTTTCTCGATCTGGATTTTCAGGCGCGTGACGATGTCACACCTGCCGATTATGTGCAGATGATTCGCGGCAAGACCGCCGCGCTTATCGCCGCGGCGACACGCATCGGTGCAATGGTGGGCACCGACGCGAGCCATCACGTGGACGCGCTAGCGCGCTTTGGTGAAAATATCGGCTGCGCGTTTCAAATCGCGGATGATGTGCTCGGTATCTGGGGGGATCCGGCGGTGACCGGCAAATCGGCCGCTACCGATATTGTGACGAAGAAAAAATCACTCCCGGTGCTTATCGGTTTGAACGATGTGCGCGTGGGTGCCGCGTTGCGCGCGCTGTATGCGCAACCCACCCTGACGCGCGAGGATGTTGCGCGCGTGCTGGCGCTGTTCGATGAGGTCGGTGTGCGCGAACAGGTGCAGGCGTACGCGGACGCGTTTCGCACGCGCGCGCTGGACGCGCTGGACGCGAGTGGTATCGAGAATGAAGCATTGCAGCAGTTGCGTGCCTTAGCTTATCGGATGACACAGCGTGTCAAGTAGGTGAGGGTGGAGGGGCATTTCACCTTCGGAGCAAAGCGGGGCACATAAATTTGCCGCAACGCAGAGCGATGTCCGCTAGCGCGGACAACATCTATTGCCGACACAAGTCGGCATGGCTATGGCTTGCTACGACTTGCCGTCGCGTTTATCCGTCAGTGATCAGCGCTCGCAATGACCTTGCGGGCGTTTTTGTTTTGTCCCGGCATCGGTGGCGTGTTAGTGTACAAAATCAACTGTTGCCACATTGCAACCGGGATCGTCATGGGTTTTGATATAGTACCCTCTGGATAATGGATTACCTGTCGCATCTACGATGAACACCCACCAGTTGCCATCAATGCGCTGACCCTCGGCGATGCCGAGGCGATAGCGTCCTTCCCACTCGGGGGCTTTGTGTTTGTGATCACGCGGGTCGGTGCCGGTGACAAAATCTTTGATGAGGGGTTCAGCGTGCTCGGCGTGAGAGACGCGAACGATGACGCCGTTCTTTTTCACACCATTTTCGTACACCGTGCCTTCGATGCGTGTGTTACTATCGGCAACGCACCCTTTGAACACCGGGCGATAATAGTAGCCGCCGAAAAGGTCTGGTGTTGGCGTAGGCGGAGGTGGCGGCGGCGGCACAGTAGGTTTGGGCACAGGCGTACGCGTGCGCGTGGGTGTAGCGCGCGCGACCACAGGAGACGGTGGTGGCGGTGGTACCAGCGTCGGAGACGGTAGGGGGGTGGGAGGGACGCGCGTAAAGGTGGCGCGTACTGTTGGAGCAAGGGTCCTGGTGGCGGTGGGATTGACGCGCGCGACCAGATTGCCTACTTGACAACCCAGAATTGCTATCGCGGCAAGGCAGGCAAGCACGACAAGTTTACGCCGGGAGATGTGCGGTGTATCCATTGCAGAGACGAATGACGGACGACGAATGACGAATGACGGACGACGAATGACGAATGACGAATGACGGACGACGAATGACGAGTGGACATCTTTCGTCCTTCGTCTTTCGTCATCAATGATACCGTTTGACTTGAAACCGATACAATTGCACCGGTTCGTTCGGATCGGTGATGTTGGCTTTGTAGAGGCGCGTGTAATGATATTGCTGTTCGGCGGTGTCAATACCTTCGAGATTCGGCAATAGCAAGCCGCGCTTCCAGGGAGTTTTGCGCGATTGCACGATCAAGCCATGCTGTTTGGGGTCTTGATCGTGAATCGAATCAATCGGCTCGGGTGCAGTGAGTACATCCACCGAAATATCGAGTGTGGCGAGTTCGGCAGGTGTGACTGGCGGAAAGCGCGGGTCGCGCGTCGCCGCGCTGATGGCGTTGGTGATGATTTCCGCTGCGAGATTATCGCACATCGGCTCGATGGTGCCGATGCAACCGCGCAGTTCTCCATTCGGCAAGTGCAACGAGACGAACACGCCGGCGCGGGTTTGCATCTCTGGCGATAGGTCGCGCGGGGGCTTGATCTGTTTGTGTTCACGCACATACATCTCGATAGCCGCGCGCGCCAGTTCGACAAACGGGTGCTGTTTGTGTGGGGTACTCATCAGCGAGTCCTCCCTGGTGCACTAGTTGAACGAACCAAAAAAACTAGCGACGGTAGAAATCTACGACTCCCGCCCAACACGTGCCGGGTGCATCGGGTCCCAGAGGGTTCATATTGATGGGACCACCCACATCCGAGACACGTCGTCCACCCTCGATTAACCAGACGTAATGCGGACCGCGCGCGGTGCCGGGTCCACCGGGCGTGGAGAGGGTAAACGTGTAGAAACCGTCAGGTTCAGTCTTGATGGTAATCCATGGATTGGTTCCGGTCGCATCACCGAGAGCAACGGTGATACCTCCCACGCCGCTCGCGTCTGGACTCGCGCTATCGTACACGCGACCTTTGATGTATTGATTGCCTGCGTGCGTACAGCCCACGTTGGCGGTGCCGTAGGGGAATTGCGGTGGCGGTGGTGGCTGTGGAGGTGGTGGAGCCGGGGGTACGGTAGGTGGTGGTTTCGTAGCAGGGCGTCGCGTGGCTGTGGGCGGTACGCGCGTGGCAGTGGGCGGCACAGTGGGCGAGGGGGGCAGCGGTGTCGGCGATGGTACGACGCGGGTAAAGGTTGGGCGCGGTGTTCGCGTTCTCGTTGGGATAACCGTGGCTTGCGCGAGAAACGTGTTAGTCAACTGGCATCCTAACGTACCCAGAACCAACACGATCAGCGCGAAACGGATACCCCACGATTTCATTTGCATTTCTAATGGTCACTCCTTCGAAAATACGTTTGTCCACGAAGGTCACGAAGGAACACGAAGAAAAATCTTCGTGTCTCTTCGTGTTCTTGGTGGATATTTTCATCCGTCGTGGCGGGCGGTTACGCCCATGCACAACTCCTTCGAAAATGTGGGGCAAATTTGAAAATTTGCCCTACGTCCTCTATTTTCATCCGTCGTGGTGGACATTTACGCCCATGAACAACTCCTTCGAAAATACATTTGTCCACCAAGGTCACGAAGGAACACGAAGAAAAAATCTTCGTGTCTCTTCGTGTTCTTGGTGGATATTTTCATTCGTCGTGGCGGGTGCACGTGCCCGTAGAGATTAACGCGGATTATACCACAAAGTGTGTGAGCAGCAAACGCGACCGCGCGTCACGCGGATTCCGCGCGCGCTTTGCGTACTGTGCCGGACGATTTGCTTTGCGCGCGCCGATACGTGGTGCGATAACTGGGGGCGAGAATCTCGTTGACCGAACTACGCGCCAGATCGAAAATACGCGATTGGATGCGCGCGTCAATCTCTGCCTCGCGATGAATCGTGATGATGGTGGGCAGTTTAGCCACGTAACGATAGTCAATAATCTGGAATAATTTTTCGCGCGCCCACGGTGTAGCGTTCTCCGTGCCCAGATCGTCCAGCACGAGCACCGGCGCGCGACGCGCTTCATCGAAACGTTGGTCGTACGAGACGGTGCTCCCCGGCGCAAAAGTCGCGCGCAAATGATCGAGCAGGTCAGGCACAACAACAAACATCGCCGTACCACCGCGTTTGCAAATCTCGTTGGCGATGGCAGCCGCCAGGTGCGTTTTGCCGCAGCCGTACTCGCCGGTGAGCACCAGAAATCCGCGCGGATTCTCGGCAAAGTCTTTTGCGGTGTAAAAGATGCGGCGCAAGTTGGTGCGTGCATCGCCTTTGAGTTCGTGCTCGCGCAGGTCAAATGTCTCAAAAGTCATATCGCCGTACAGCGCGAGGTTTGACATTCCCGAACCGCTAGTGTCAATGCCACCCTGTCGAAAATCGGGCGCCAGAATCGTGACGATTTTGCAGAACGTGGTATCCGCAAGGCGCGAGCGCACGCGCGGGTCAATCTCTTCGAGTTCGCGATTCGTCGTGACGACGGTGGGGAGTTGCGCGTTGTAACGATAGTTGAACAGTTGGAACAGTTTTTCTTGCGCCCACGCCGTCGTGGCTTGCGTACCGAGATCGTCGAGAATGAGGCAGGGGACGGTGCGAATGTTCTCAAAGCGATCATCGTACGACACGCGACTGGTCGGCGCAAACGTCGCGCGCAAATGATCGAGCAAATCGGGGACGACGACGAAGAGGACTGCGAGACCGCGCGCCAGACACGCATTGGCAATCGCGGCGGCAAGATGCGTTTTGCCGCAGCCGAGTCCGCCTTTGAGTAACAACCAGCCGCGCGGATTTTCGGCGAACGCGCGCGCCGCCTCGTACGCATCGCGCAGATTTTTGCGCTTGTCTGGCGGCAAGCCGATGCCGTCAGGGCGAAACGTATCAAAGGTCATTTGCGGCAGATGACCCAGGCCACTTTTTTGGCGCACGTCTTCCAGACTCGCTTGTTGCGTCTCGCGAATTTTGCACTCGCACGGAATCGCACGACCAAAGTCGGGATGATCCACCGGCACATCGCGGCGAAAGAACCCGACCCCGTGACAGATTGGACAGACGTTAGCGTTTGACGAAGGGGGCATAGGTTTCGTCATACCACGTTTTCTTTTTCTGACGGGCGTCGCGCCCTTCGGTCTTCCAGCGTTCGAGGATTTTGCGCGCGTAACGCCAGCTGCGCTTGTTGTTCTCGACGGCGAGGCGAATCGCATCGGCGATCCACTCGTCGGGATATTCGCGTTCGGCTTCTTTCAGTTCTTCGACGAGCATCGGCGTGAGCAAGCCGATGTTTTGTTCGTAGAGTGTAAAGATGTTGGGACGTTCCTGCGCCGGGACAGGTTCGGGCGCGAGGTTGGCGCGCGGTGGCGCTTCCTGTTCGATGTTTTCGAGCGCGCGTCGCCCGCGCTCGGTGTTCATAAAGTACCACGTCTCTTCCGCATTGTTCCATTGCAAGAGCGTGCCGCGCGCGACTGCGCGCTCTAGCGCGCGCGCGAGGGCTTGATCGGGTTGGGCGTCGGCGGCGAGTGACTGGAGCAACGTGCGATCCGCGCGCAGTTCACTCGCGCGCACGTACGGCGTTTTGCGATGCGCGAGTAGCCAGAAGAGATGCAGGGTCACTTTGAGTTCTGCCAGATCGTCTATCGCCGGGAGGAGTTCGCTGAAGAAGAGATTGGGCAGCGGCGTGACCTCTAACTTGCCAGCGGGAAAACCGGAAAAGATTTTCATTGCGGTGCTACTTCGAGATTTTTGAACGTGGCTTGTTCCTCGGCAAAATACAACTTAAAGTCGCGCGTGGGACCGTGCCGATGTTTTGCCACAATCACTTCGGCAATGTTGCCAGGGTATTCTCTGTCGGTGCGCGGGTGTGCCTCGCGCCATTTTTCGATGGTCGGATAGTACATTTTTTCGCGGTAGATGAAGATGACTACATCAGCGTCTTGTTCTATGGATCCACTCTCGCGCAAATCCGCCAACTGCGGACGATGGTCCTGGCGCGATTCGACGGCGCGCGAGAGTTGCGAGAGCGCGACGACCGGCACCTTGAGTTCGCGCGCCAGTTCCTTCAACTGCCGCGAGATTTGTGAAATCTCCTGCACTCGATTCTCGACGCGACCGCGCACCGTCATCAATTGCAAATAGTCAATGATGATGAGATCAAGCCCGTGTTCCGCGTGCAAACGGCGCGCTTTGGCGCGAATTTCGATTGGCGTCAGTGCGGCACTGTCGTCAATGAAAATCGGCAATTCCGAAAGTTCGCCGGTGGCGCGCACCAGGCGCGCGTAATCTTCATCGCTCAGTTTGCCTTGCCGCAGCGCGGTCGCATCAATCTGCCCCAGACTTGCCACCAGGCGTTGCACCAGTTGCTCCGCCGACATTTCGAGTGAAAAGAGCGCGATGTGTTTTTTGTAGCGGGCCGCCGCTGTTTGCATCAGCGAAAGCGCGAACGATGTTTTTCCCGAACCGGGACGCCCCGCGATGATGATCAAGTCCGACGGTTGCAAGCCGCCCAGCAGTTTATCGAGGTCAATAAAGCCGGTCGGCACGCCCAGCAGTTCGCCCTGATGGCGTTGCACATAGTCGAGGTGATCCATAAATTGGTCCACCGCGACGCGCATCGAAATCACATCGCGGCTGATGCGGCGCTGGGCAACCGCAAAGACGGCTTCTTCCGCGCGATCGAGGATCGCGTCAATGTCTTCGTCGCTCGCGTAGGCAATCTCGGCAATGCGTCCCGCCGCGCTGATGAGGCGGCGCTGCGTGGCGAGTCGCTCAACGAGGCGCGCGTAATGCTCGATGTGAATCGCGCTGGGGACGGCGTTGATGAGCGCGGTGATGTACGCCGCGCCACCTACTTCGCCCAAATGGCCACGGCGCTCCAATTCGGCGACGACGGTCAAAAAGTCAATCGGCTCGCGACGTTCGTGCAACGCGTAGATGGCTTGAAAAATCCACTGGTGCTTTTCGAGATAAAAATCTTCGGTGCGGATCAGTGGGATAATCTGGACGATGGCTTCGGGGTCCAACAACAATGCGCCGAGCACGGCTTGCTCGGCTTCGACATTGTGCGGGATGATGCGATTGGGTGCGGGAGTGGTTCGCGTGTCCATACCACAGCCTGGGGGTCGCGATTAGCGTTCGGGCGCGGTCGTGCCTTTGCCCAGGTCGTCCAGATCGAGGTCGCGCAGTGCATCGCGGAACGCGTCGAGTTTCTCTTCGGGTACTTCTTCTTCCTCCTCTTCACGACTCGGACGGATGGACGCGCGCGCCATCACCGATTCGTTCACGCGAATCGGAATCCCCAGACGCACGGCGAGCGCGATGGCATCGCTGGGGCGCGCATCGAGCGTGACGCGCTTGCCGCCGACCTCCATCACAATCTCCGCGTAAAACGTATCGTCGCGCAAATCGTTGACCAGAATGTATTGCGCGCGTCCGCCCAGTTGCGTAATCAACGCTTTGAGCAAATCGTGGGTGAGCGGGCGCGCCGGTTGTGTGCCTTGCAGTGCAATCGTAATCGCATCGGCTTCAAAGGGTCCAATCCAGATCGGCAAAAAGCGTTCGTCGTCATCGCGCAGCACCACAACGCGATGCGGTGAGACCAGACTCACGCGCACACTGTCTATGGTCACAGTGACCCAATTGTCCATTCCTGCCTCCATCTCCAACCTGCGAATACACCTGACGTTGTCGCGGGGATATTATAGCATAAAAAGGGAAATAGGGGAAAGGGAAGATTTAAAGGTTTCGTGATGTACTGATGCTAAGAACTCTTAACAAAAACTTTGCCTTTTCTTCACACAAGGGTAAACAAAATTTAACGTGGACAGGATAAAGTGCTTCTGGAAAATCAGAGGTCGAAGCGAAAATGGAATTCGTCTTGATCTTCATAGCGTTGATTGTGTTCATTCTTGCGGTGGTCTTTTTGCCCGAACGCATCACACCACGTTGCCCAATTTGCGATGGGCGTTTGGAATCTGCAGGAACACCTCAAGAGTTGCATCGTTGGGACGGTTGGTCTCTGGTCTCGCGCAAATTCGTTTGCGCCGAATGTCTGTATCAACGGGATCGCGTCGAGCTGACGCGAACTCCACAGGCAAGCCAACATGAAACGCGTTCTGTTCATTGATGTTCGCAATGCGATGCGCAGCCCAATTGCCGAAGCGTGGTTCAACCATCTGGCGGGCGGGTTCGCGCAGGCGCGATCGTGCGGCACAATGCCGGCGCCACACATCAATTTGCTGACAGTTCAAGTAATGGCAGAAGTAGGCATTGATCTCTCATGTCACATGACTGTACCGGTGACACAAGCACTTTTGAATCAAAATGACATTATCGTATTGATGGGCAAAGACATCCACCCACATGCCTTTGCACCTACGTTCATCTGGGATTTTGAGGATGTGAACGACCCGTCGTTAGAGCGTGTACGTGAAATGCGCGATCGAATTTTCCGTCAGGTCGAGGCATTCGTCGAAGATCTTCGGCGTGCCTATCACGATGAAATTGATTGGCAAGTTCGAATACAACAACAACTAATGAGCGAATACATGATACCGCTTTGATCATCCATCAAAGCGGAAAATATTCAAAGAAAAGGAGAGAAGAAAATGTTCAAATCTAGAATGATTGTGACCGGATTGCTCGTGGCACTTGTCGGTATCCTCGTCGGCGCCTGCGCGAGCGCGACGCCCGCGCCGCAACCCACTGTAACGCCAGCAGTGACCAAAGTGGTGGAGACCAAGGTCATTGAGCAAACCAAGGTCGTGGAAAAAGTCGTCACCGCGACACCAGCACCCGCCACGCCTGCGCCCAAAGCCGGTTCCGTGTTGATTAACGGTGCGGGCGCGACCTTCCCGTTCCCACTTTACTCACGCTGGTTTTATGAGTACGCGTTCGTGGACACCACCGTTCGCTTTAACTATCAATCCATTGGCTCCGGTGGTGGCATCGCGCAAATCACCGCCAAGACGGTTGATTTCGGCGCAAGTGATGCGATTCTGACGGCTGACCAATATGCCAAGGCGCCGGGCATTCAGATGATTCCCGTAGTTGCTGGTCCCATTGTTCCGATTTATAATATCAGAAGCGACGATGGCAAGGTCATCACCGACACCATCAAATTCCCGCGCACCGCGCTTGCCGATATTTATCTCGGCAAGATCAAAAAGTGGAACGATCCTGTTCTAGCGCAAGCGAATCCCAACATCAAATTGCCGAACAAAGACATCGTCGTTGTCGCGCGCTCGGACGGTTCTGGCACAACCTTCGCCTACACGGATTACCTCTCGCAAGTCAGTGCCGAATGGAAAGAAAAAGTGGGACAAGGCACGTCGGTGAAATGGCCCACCGGTTTGGGCGGCAAGGGTAACGAAGGTGTAGCAGGCACAGTGTCGCAGAACGACGGTGCTATCGGCTATGTCGAATTTGCATACGCCAAGCAAAATCGCCTTGCCTATGGCGCGGTGCAGAACAAAGCCGGTGAGTACGTGTTACCCACGGTCGAAGCCGTTCAAGCGGCGATGGCGGATTTCGGTGCGAATATGGGTGACAAACTCGCGCTCTCGATCGCTGACGCGCCCGGCAAAAAATCGTGGCCCATCGCCTCGTACACCTATCTGCTCATCTACATGGATCAAACTGACTGTGTCAAAGGCAAAAAATTGGTCGAGTTTATCAAATGGGGTCTAAGCGATGCCGGCGCGAAGTTCGCACGCGAGTTGGACTATGTTCCACTACCTCCCGAAGTTCATAAAGTGGTGTTGGATAAACTGAGCAAAGTGACCTGTCAAGGCAAGCCACTCTAGTTGCTTCTCATACCTCAATTTTCTCCTCCTTGTGCTCTAATGGGAGCGTCTTTCCTCAACGCTCCCATTAGGCGCGTTTAGGAAATGTCTATGTTCGCTGTATCACAGGCAAAACAACGTGCCAGCCAATCACGCTGGCAGACGCTCAAACGTCATTTGCAACACGGCGATGTGCTTTTCCGCGTCCTGACCGCGCTAGGCGCGCTCACGGTTTTTATGCTCATCGTGATCATTGGCTACGAACTGTGGCTCAATTCTCCCCTGCCGCGCGAAAAATTTGGCTGGCGGTTTCTAGTGGAGAGCGAATGGAATCCGGTCACCCAGGAGTTTGGTGCGTTTCCATTCATTTTCGGCACATTGCAAACTTCGGTGATGGCATTGATTTTTGCTGTGCCAGTTAGTTTGGGTATTGCGATTTTTCTGGCTGAACTGGCGCCAGCGTGGTTGCGTCAGCCGCTGGGCTTTATCGTCGAACTCCTCGCGGCAGTGCCGAGTGTGGTGTATGGTTTGTGGGGATTGTTTGTGTTCATTCCTGCCTTTGTCAGGCCCATCGCCGAATTGCTACACACCACGCTGGGGTTTTTGCCGCTCTTCACCGGTCCCGTGTACGGTCCCAGTCGTCTGTCCGCCTCCCTCATTCTGGCGATTATGATCTTGCCAACGATCAGTGCGGTGAGCCGCGATGTGCTGTTGGCGATTCCTGCGTCACAGCGCGAAGCCGCGCTCGCGCTCGGCGCGACGCGCTGGGAGATGATCTGGCGTGTGCTCCTCCCCTATGGCTTGTCCGGCATTCTGGGTGCGGTCATTCTGGGCCTCGGGCGCGCGCTGGGAGAGACGATGGCGGTGACGATGGTCATCGGTAACAACCTCGCTCTGACCGCATCACTCTTGCATCCGGGCTATACGATGGCAAGTATCATCGCGAATGAATTTGCCGAAGCGACGTATGAACTGTACATCCAATCGCTCATTCAAATCGCGCTGGTCTTGTTTGTGGTGACACTGGTATTGAATTCGATTGCGCGTGTGCTCGTGTGGCGAGTCGCGCGCCGAGTGCCTACTGAGGTGCGGATATGATGTGGAATCCTGCGCATTACCAGCGGCGCAAACTGGTGAACGCCGTGATGCTGGCACTGTGTGGGCTGGCAACACTGTTTGCGGTCGCTCCCTTGCTGTGGATTCTGGTGTATGTCTTTCAAGAAGGGGGACGGCACCTGAGTCTCCAGTTCTTTACGGAACTACCTACCCCTGTGGGTGTGCCCGGCGGCGGTGTGGTCAACGCGATTGTGGGTTCCGCGATTGTAGTCGGCATCGCTTGTGCTCTTTCCATACCGCTGGCGCTTGTCGCGGCGATGTATGCAGCGGAGCATCCCAATACTCCGCTGGGTGTCACGCTGCGCTTCGCGACCGATGTGTTATCGGGTGTGCCCTCGATTGTGATCGGTATCTTTGCGTACACGATCATCGTGCTGCCGCAAAAACAGTTTTCGGCTTTTTCTGGCGGTGTGGCGCTGGCCATCATTATGCTGCCGATTGTTCTCCGCACGACAGAAGAAATGATTAAACTGGTGCCGCGCCATCTGCGCGAAGGTTCGCTCGCGCTCGGCGCGTCCGAGTGGAAGACGATGCTCCAGGTGACCCTGCCAGCGGCCATCAACGGTGTGGTGACCGGCATTATGCTGGGGGTGGCGCGTGTGGCAGGGGAAGCCGCGCCGATGATCTTTACCGCGTTTGGCAATCCCTTTTTCAGTACCGATGTGAATCAACCGATAGCCACCTTGCCGCATATGATTTTTGTGTACGCTATCTCGCCCTACAAAGATTGGCATGCCAAAGCGTGGACGACCGCGCTGGTGTTGGTGACGCTGGTGTTGGGCTTGAATATTGTTACACGCCTTATCACCGCCTGGCAATTAAAGCGTATGGGGTGGCGTTAACGATTTGCAGGGTAACGGAAACGTACCTGCGTAGGTCGGGCGCATTTCACTTTGGAGGCAAATTTCCCCGCCCACGTTTTGCATTTCAAACGCATCCCCCTACCCCCTGCCACCTCCCCGTTGGGGCGAAAAATTTTTCGCCCCAACGGGGAGGGGGAGTTAAAGGACTGGGTGGTGGCGGGCGGCTTCGCCGCCCGCCACCACCCAGTCATCCCCTTTCTCTCCCCGCGTCGCGGGGAGAGAAGGGGGCAGGGGGATGGGAGGGGTTTCTCCAGAGC
>DAOTYB010000311.1:0-16253 GCA_034435315.1 Anaerolineae bacterium
GCGCGCAGGTTCAGTCGGTTGCGCAGGTTGCGCGAGCCACGGCGGCAGTTCCTCGGCGCGCGCAGGTTCAGTCGGTTGCTCAGGTTGTGCGAGCCACGGCGGCAATTCCTCGGCGCGCGCAGGTTCAGTCGGTTGCACAGGTTGTGCGAGCCACGACGGCAATTCCTCGGCGCGCGCAGGTTCAGTCGGTTGCACAGGTTGCGCAAGCCACGGTGGCAGTTCCTCGGCGCGCGCAGGCGCTTCTGGGACAGGCGTAGTGATTTCGTCACGCTGAACTTGCGCTAGCCAGGGCGGTAATGCCGATTCTTCTTCTGGTAGCGCGGGTGTTTCCAATTCTCCGACGGCTTCAAGTTGTTCACTCTCCGCGATGCTCGGCGCGACTATTTCTTCTTCTGGCGGCGCTGTGGTTTGTCGCAAACGAGCGAGCCAATCGGGCGTCTCGCCTGTTTCCTCGACGGCTGGAGTGGCGATTTCTGGACTGGGTGTGACCAGCCACGGAGGCAATCCCGTGTCCGTCACTGACACAGGTGGTTGGAAGACAGCGGTATCTATCGGTGGGGGTTCGCTCGGTGGTGCTTCTTCGATGACGGGTGCCGCCACTACCGCTTCTGCTGGTGGCACAGTAGGGACGGTCTCCACATAGCGCGGCACGCGCGGCTCAGCCAGTGGCAAAGGCGAGCGCGCGCCAAACATCGCGTTTGCCACGCGATTGGTCGGATCGAGTTCTTGCGCGCGCTGGAGATATTGCTCGCTCTCTGCCAGACCGATTTCTTTCCACACCACTCCCAAAATCAGATTCGCCTTGAGGCAATAGGGCAACATCTGGAGCAGGGCTTGCGCTGTCTCGGCGGCAGCACGTAGTTGACCGACTAGCCACTGGGTCTGCGCGAGTGCCACGCGCGCATCAAAGCGTTTTTCGTCCGTTGCGACGATGGCATTCCATTCCTGAATCGCTTGAGCGAACAAGCCTTCTTGCATATACAAACGCGCCAGACCGCCCGGCGTCAACTTGAGGCGCGTGCGGGGGCGACCATCCAATTCGTGATAGAGGCGTTGCAACTCTTGATGCAATTCGCTATGTCCCGGCGCAAGTTCGCAAGCGCGCTCCAGATGCCACACCGCTTCGGCAATCAGTTGCTCTTGTTCCAACAGTACGGCAAGCCCCACATAGGCGATCATATTTTCCGGGTCCGCACTCAGGACGCGACGAAACACATCCTTCGCATCGGCGAGCCTGCTCTTTTCCAGCAGCGCCTGTCCCAGATGGCTGTACACGTCCACGCACTTGGGATAGTAGCGCAGGATGTGTTGACACAGTGCGATGGCTTCGTCATTACGCTCGTGCTGAATCAAATCGCGAATCTGATCGCTATACGCGGTGAGTGTGACCTGCTCGTCCACGCTTTTGCCCCTGCCGTATTATGCCTTGTTTTTGCAAAATAGTCAATCACACCAGACCATGCACTCCTTTCAAATGTTCGACGTAATGGCGCACAGCGTCGAGGGAGTATTCTGGATGAGGGGAGACACCCAGCGGGTCGGGGATGGTATCCTCGCCCAGCAACGCGTAGCACGTAGCGACCACACCGTGCGCGAGGGCTGTAAGGTGATAGCCACCTTCCAGTGTAAAGATGATGCGCCCCGCACATAGATCGCGCGCCAGCGCGACGAGCGTGCGCGCCAGCGCGCCATAGCCAGCGATGCTCAGATTCTCCATCGCGAGTGGGTCGCTCCAGTGCGCATCATAGCCCGCCGATACCAGAATCAATTGGGGGCGATACCGCTCTGCCAGAGGAACCAACAACTCGTCGAAGATACACTGGAATCCTTGATCGCCTACACCAGCGGGCAAGGGTACGTTGACGGTAAACCCCAAGCCCTCTCCTTTGCCGATCTCGCGCCAATCGCCGGTGCCGGGGTAATGCGGATACTGATGCGTCGAAAAGTACAACACGCGCGCCGTATCATAAAAAATATCTTGCGTGCCGTTGCCGTGATGGACATCGTAATCCACGATGAATACACGTTCAAGGTGATGTGCATCGAGCGCGTGTTGGGCAGCGATTGCCACATTATTGAAAATGCAAAAGCCCATTGCCCGCGTGCGCGTGGCGTGATGTCCCGGAGGACGTACGAACGCAAAGGCATTGTCCACCTCGCCAGACATCACCGCGTCCACTGCGCGCACCAGCGCGCCCGCCGCGAGCAGCGCCGCGTCCAGTGTGTGCGCGTTGGCATACGTATCGGCATCAAAATGCCCACCGCCGCGCGCACACAGTTGTCGGACGCGCGTAAGGTGATCGCGCGTATGCACCGCCGTAATCTGTGCTTCGGTGGCTGGCGCAGGTTCGAGGGGGACAAGACGCGCGCGCAGCGCGGTCGCGTCGAGCGCGTTCATAATCGCACGCAAACGTTCGGGAGATTCGGGGTGTCCGTGCTCGGAATGTTCCAGAAAGAGCAGCGCGTAAAGATAGGCGGTCGTCATCGTGCTCCTTTTCGATGTTTCCAGCGCCATACCACCCCGACGGGATAGCCCAGCATTTTTGCCACGTCGCCGGTGATACGGATGATGGGGACCCAGGCGAGCGCGCGCGCGCGATCGCGCCATGAAAAATCGCGCAGCGTCGGTAAGAGACGCCGGTATGGCGTGAAAAACATTCCAAAGAATCCCACCGTCAGAATTCCTATCCCTAAAAGCCAAAAGCCAGAAAACAAGAGCGCGAGTGTGAGCGGCAGAGCGATGCCATAGGTGGTATAACGAATGAGGTGACGGAGTAACCACAAGTCGGCTTTACCGTCCCCGCGCGCATAGTGATAATACTGTCGGAAAAACGCGCGCAAGTTGGGGCGCGGGCGAAAATAGACGCGCGCGCGCGGCGCAAAGACAAAGCGAAAACCGGCGCGGCGCAAGGCAAAATCGAAAATCAAATCCTCACAATAGTCCAGCCATTCGGGATAGCCTCCCACATATTCCCACGCGGCTTTGCGAAAGGCGACCGAACGTGAGGAAGGCAAAAATTTTTCCGGCACGATGTCGCGTAACATCGGCAAGGTGGTGGCCGCCAGCGCGGTCTCAAAGACGCTGTGCGGATCGGGAACGAAAAAACCCGAGACCACGTCCACGGATGAAGAATGAACCGTGTTGGCGGAGGATACGCCTGGCGGCTTTTGCGCTTGAAACGGCGCGACCAATTCTGCCACCCAGTTGGGATCGAGCCGCACGCCGGCATCGGTAGCGCAAATGATCTCGCCGTGCGCCGCGCGTATGGCGATGTTGCGTCCTTGCGAAATGTTTGCGCCCGGCGCAGAGATAATCTGCAGCGGCATAGTGTGCGCGTATTCGCGCAGTATCTCAAGCGTCGCATCGGTCGAGCCACCGTCCACGATGATGATTTCGTCAGGTGCGCGCGTTTGCGCCGCCAGCGATGTGAGGAGTCGCGGCAACGCTTCCGCTTCGTTTTTGACAGTGCAGATGAGCGAAACTTTCACGGCTACATTATATCACAAATTGTCAAACAACTTTGCCCCTCTGAGGTGAATCTCGTTATGGAGTGCCAGCAGCGCGCCTGCCGCGCCCAACAGCACACCGCCGACTACATCGGTGCACCAGTGCTCGGCAAGATAGACGCGGCTGACGAGCATCACAACTTCAAAGGCAAGGAGCAGTCCCCCCAGCACGATTTTTGTCGCGCGGTGCATACGACTGGACAAGAGCATCTCTGCCAGCACCAGTCCCAAAAACGCGGCGCGCAAAGCATGTCCCGAGGGATACGCGAAACCGGGATGAATCCGTGAACTGAGGAGCGGCACAAGAGGAACATAACGCAAAAACTCGTGCGGTGTCAACGGTTGATACACCACCGTCTTGCCAGCGAGTTCGATGAGGGTCGCGCCACCAAAGGCAAGTAAAAGTGGAAGACGTCGCGACGCGCGCGCGCGCCACAGCAGAATGAGAAAGATACTCCCGGTCACTTCCGCCGAACCGATGAGACTCAACAACGAAAAGGGCACATCCACCGCGCGCGGCAAGAGCGCCTGGGTGATGTGTAGCACTTGCCAGTCCACTCGCTGCCACGCGCGCAGATGGACGGTCAGCGTCAAAAGGAGAAACAATCCCAACAAGACCGTTGCCACGCCAGTCCCAGGGCGCGCCAGTACGCCATTCCCAACAAAAAATTTTACCATTGGCATCATCGTGTCAAGTAAAATCAACTTGTGGTAAAATATACGCGCATAACCTGCGTTGATTCATACCTTGAACGGGCAGGTTAAGTAACCATGCAAAAGTTTTTTCCGCTTTCGTAGCACAGGATAATTCAGCTGTCCTATCCTTCGCGAAATAGCCCCACCCCCTAACCCCCTCCCCACGCCGCAGAGCGGCGTGGGGAGGGGGTATCAAGAGGACAGGGGTGTGGGCGGGCGGCGAAGCCGCCCGCCCACACCCCTCCTCCCATCTTCCCCTGCTCTCCCCGCAAAGCGGGGAGAAGGGGTGGGGCTTGTTGCGATGGATAGCGCGACTGAGCAAAATGAAAATTTGTGCTCGTGCCGGGTATAACCTGTGAGGTCCTAATGAAAATTGTTGCTAACTTTTACCACACGCGCGGCAATCATTGCGGTTCGACCTCGATGCGCGATTTGTTGCACTGTGCCGGTCTGGACTTGAGCGAGCCGATGTGTTTTGGATTGGGCAGTGGCCTGGGCTTTCACTACTTTGCCTGCATTCCCGACACCGGCATCTCGTACTTTTTTCACGGACGCACCGGCACACTCGAACGCGATTTGTGTCGTCACCTTGCGCTCGATTTTACCGAAGGTACCGACGATAATGCCGAGCACGCGTGGCACACCGCGCGCGCGTTCGTAGATGCCGATGTACCGGTGTTGCTCAACGTCGAATTGAGTTGCCTCCCGTACTACAACTCGCGCACACCGTTTCCCGGCCATCGCGTCGTGTTGGCGGGCTATGACGATGCGCGCGGCATCGCGCTCCTCGCCGACAACGCCTTCGACCAACTTCAGGAAATTTCGCTCGACGCGCTGCGGGAGGCGCGCTCCAGTGCTATTGCCTCCGTGCTCTTTCCGCTCCGCAACGATTGGCTGGTGGTTCACTCGACGCGCGATCACGCGCCGCTGGCAACAGCGATTCGCCGCGCGCTCGCGGCGAACGCGCGCGCGATGCTCGACGCGCGCGATCCGTACATCGGCATCGCTGGAATGAACACCCTCACCGACGATTTGCTGAACTGGGGCGAGGCACCCGATTGGCAATTCTGCGCGCGCTTTGGCTATCAGATTATCGAACGGCGCGGGACGGGCGGCGGCGCGTTTCGCAAAATGTACGCCGAGTATCTGTGCGAGGCAGACGCGTACGTGCCAGAGTTGGGCGCGGCACATCTGGCGGAGACGATGACGGAGATTGCCGACGCATGGACACGCTTTGCGCTTGCGCTCAAGCGCGTGTCGGACGCAGCCGCGCGCGCCGAGTGGCACACCGCGCGCGAAATTTTGCGCGAGATCGCCACGCGCGAGGAAGAATTCTGGCAGCGCGTTCTGCTAGCGGTGTGAACCCCGGCAACTGTCCACACTGCCACGCGTGGGTTGGCGCGTCTGGGCGTAGTGTCAACACGTCACATGCAAAATCGCGGCGACGCGTTTGCCGGCGCGCGCGAGTTCCGCGTATCGCGCCAGCGCGTCGCGCAGGCGTAACGTCTCCAGTGCGATGCCGCGCGCGCTGAGCAGCGCGCGCACCTCCGCGCGAATCGGCAACACGCCGAAATGCCCACAGCCCACCACGAGGATTTCGGGCGCGCCGCCAAGCGCGTGCTCCACTTCTTCGGGTCCCAGCGCGGTGTGTATGCCGCCGTACTTTTTACTCAAGTGTTTGGGGCGCGGCACAATCTCGCCGTCCGCTGTGACGAGGATATCGTTTTCGTAGCGGCGACCGTTCGCGACCAGCCAGCCAAAACCACACGCTTGAAATTGTGGCGCATTCATTTTTCATCGAGCGGCAATTGGAAAAAGTAGAACCACGCTTGCCACGCAAAGAAAATGAGCGCGGCAAAGAGCGCGACGGCGTACTCGTTCTGTGGCACGCGCACGCCGGTGAAATACATCGCCACCGCTAGCGCGGTACTGTCAATGATCGCCACGAGCAGCGCGAGGTTGAACGTGATTGTCCCCACTTTGCCCGGCGGTGGTATCGTTGTCGTGCGCCAGCGAAACGCCGGCGCTAGATCGGGAAATTTCTCGATGTAAAAATCTTTGATGCGATTCATTGTCAGCGCGCTATCGTGCCACGCTTGCCGCAAGCGCACGAGTTTCATCAGCACGAAGAAACCGGTCACGGCGAGCAAACCAAAGACGATGACGTACACACCGCGCGGCCAATCCGCGCCACTCGCTTGCGCCAGGCCGATGATGATGGAGCCGACGCCGCCGGCGAGCAAAATGTACAAATTCAAAATCGCCATCCGATCATCTTGCGCTTGCTCCGCCGTTGTCCGCGCGTACTCGAATTCCATCTTCAAGATTTCTTCGGGACTCAACTTCACATCGCCCATTGTTACCCCTATGCTGGGCAGAAAGATAGTACCGTTACCTGCATCCTGCCACCTGCCTACCGCCTCCTGCCACCTGTCAACTGCTCACAGGTACTCGTCCTTTCGCGCTTGCTTCAACCGTTCGACGATATATTTTACTTCTTGCGCGCGGTTTCTGGGACAGACAAGGAGCGCGTCCTCTGTGTCCACAATGATCATATCCTTCAAGCCAATCGTCGCGATCAAACGATGCGGACTGTGAATCAACGACGCGGTCGTGTCCACGCCGAGATGTTCACCCACGATAACGTTTCGATGGGCATCGCCGGGCAATAAATCGAGGAGAGTTGCCCACGAGCCAACATCATTCCAGCCCACATCAATCGGCAGCGTCACGACGCGACGCGATTTTTCCATAATGCCCACATCAATCGTTTCATTTGCGATGTTGCGCCACACGCGCGCCAGCGTCGCTTTTTCGCGTCGCGTGCCCAGAGCTTTGCCGATGGTTTGCAGTTGCGCGAACAATTGCGGCTGATACTGCGCGTACTCTTCCCACAGCGTCGAGATTTTCCACGCAAAGATGCCGCTGTTCCAGTAATGCTCACCGCTGGCGACGAACTGGCGCGCAGTCGCCTCGTCCGGCTTTTCCAAAAAGCGCGCCACGCGATACACGGCTTGCGCGCCGATCTGTTCGATGCGTTCGCCGCGCTGGATATAGCCATAGCCGGTTTCGGGATGTGTGGGCTGGATGCCGAGCGTGACCAGATACCCTGCGCGCGCGACGCGCGCGGCGTGCAACAGCGCGCGGCGAAACGCGGCGGGCCGCGCAATGAAATGATCGGCGTGGAGCGACAGCATCACCGCGTCGGCATCGCGCGCGTGGATGTACAAGCCACCCAAACCGATGCACGGCGCGGTGCCGCGCCCCGCCGGCTCGCGCACAATGTTCTGGCGCGGTAGCATCGGCAA
Organism: Anaerolineae bacterium; assembly: GCA_034435315.1. Lineage (GTDB taxonomy): Bacteria > Chloroflexota > Anaerolineae > UBA4142 > UBA4142 > VGOB01. The sequence goes on from DAOTYB010000311.1 coordinate 7,512, forward strand.
TTGCGCGCGCACCAGTGGCGCAAACTCTTCGTTCGTCGCGATGAAAATGTGCTCAGCGGGAAGAATCGGGAGAATGCGCTCGACTGTTTCTTGCAACATTGTCCGCGATGAGATGAGTGGCAACAGTTGCTTGGGGCACGCACGGCGACTGCGGGGCCACAGCCGCGTGCCGGTGCCGCCGGCAAGAATGAGCGCGTAGAGCGAGTGAGTGTTTTTCTTGTGGGGCATATCTCCTCTGGGATGACGAACGACGAAAGATTTTCGATTTGCGATTTGCGATTTTCGATTTGCGGCTTTCGATTGAGAGCACCGTCACGAATTGGCAATCGGCAATCGGCAATCGAAAATCAATCGTCGGTCTTTCGTCAAGTGTGATACTCGGCGGAGGCTTCGCGCGCGACCACGTAATTCATTCCGCCCACCTGGCGCACCATTCCCTTGAGTTCCATCAACGTCAACGCGCTGGCTACCGTCGCGGCAGGCAGTTGCGTGACGCGCGTCAGATCGTCAATGTGGATCGGTTCGGCGCTCAGATGTTTGAACAAGGCGGATTCGGTTTCGTTTTCTGGCAGCGCGACGCGCGCGGCGTGGTGCTGTTCCACCATCGTCAAGTTCAATTCTTCCAGAATATCTCGCGCGCACGTCACCAGTTTTGCCTCGCCGCGCTGAATCATTCCGTTCGTGCCCTGACTGGTGCGTTGAAAAATACTCCCCGGCACAGCGAACGTTTCGCGTCCTTGCTCCAGCGCGTACTCGATGGTGATGCGCGCGCCGGTGGCGTTATCTCCCTCGACGATGAGTGTGCCGAGCGATAGACCGCTGATGATGCGATTACGCGGGGGAAAATTACCGGCTTCGGGCTGCGTGCCCAGTGGATACTCGCTGATGAGCGCACCTGCAGTGACGATGCGCTCGGCGAGTTTCTTGTGTTCGGGCGGATATACAATGTCCACGCCACATCCCAACACGGCGAGCGTACGCCCACCGGCATCGAGCGCGGCGTGATGCGCTTCGGCATCAATCCCGCGCGCCAGTCCGCTCACAATCGTCACATGACTGCGTGCCAGATCGGTAACGATGGTGCGCGTGACCTGACGACCGTACGTCGTCGCGCGGCGCGTGCCTACCACAGCAATTGCCCAGTCGTCTTCCGGCAAAAGTTCGCCCTTGACGTACAACAGGAACGGTGGATAGTCAATCTGTTTGAGCAAGCGGGGATACGCCGGATCGTCCAGCGTCAACAGATGCACGCCGGCGCGCGCGATCTTTTCGAGTTCCGCCTCAAGGTTGATGTGCTTGCGCGTCGTCAAAAGATTTTCGAGCGCGCGCTGGTCCAGCCCAGCCGCATGGAGATCGAACGCGCTGGCATGCCACGCGGTTTGCAAATCGCCAAAGTGCTGGCGCAGGCGCTGTACTTTGACAGGACCAATCTGGGGAACGAGACTAAAACCAAGCCAATAGCGCGCGTCCGTCACGACTGTGTGACTCCTTAGTTGCATAGTCGCGTAGTCGAATAGTCACATAGTCGCGTAGTCGTGTAGTCGAATAGTCGTGTAGTCAACTGACTACTGGACTACCAGACTATCCGACTACCAGACTATCCGACTACCAGACTACCAGACTATTCAACCAATCCTTCCATCAACTCTACAATCATCTCCCCACGTTCGAGATTGATTTCTTTGACGACCTGGGGAATCGCGGGAAGTAGAATTTCGCGCGTGCTGTTGCGAACAATATACACATCGTTAGCGCGCGTGTCAAGCACATCCACGACTTTGCCTAACACAACGCCTTGCGTCGTTTTGACGCGCAAGCCGAGGGTCTGGTAGAGGTACACCCGGTTGGGCGGAAGCGGCACCGCCTCTTCGCGCGCGACGTACACAAAAAGATGGCGTAGTGTTGCTGCGGCTTCGGGCGTATCAATGCCGGCGAGTTTGAGACGCGCATAGTCGCCCTGCACGCGCGCCGATTCGACCAGAAACGATTTCGCGTCGTCGCCAAGAAAGACCTGGCGAAGCGACGCGAAACGTTCGGGAAACTCGGTGAGGATTTCGACTTTGAGTTCACCGCGCACGCCCAATGGTTTGAGCACGCGACCGATGATGAGATAACGTGGCGGTTGCATCGTTACCTGCGTTGGGTGGTGTTACATAATTTCCAGATTCACACGTTTGCCTGTGCGCGCCGCCGCCACATGGACAAGGGTACGCATCGCGTTGGCAATACGTCCTCCTTTGCCAATGACGCGTCCCCTATCGTCAGGCGCAACGCGCAACTGGAGGGTGATGACATTCGAACTTTCGGTCATTTTGACCGAAACGTGTTGTGGAGACTGCACCAGATGTCTGGCAATATATTCGACAAGACCTTGCAGGTCCATTGGTACTCCTCAACGATAAAGGAGAGGTGAGGGCGAACGGCTTTGCCGCCCGCCCTCACCCCATTACTGATTCCCCCTCCTCACGCCGCAAAGCGGCGTGGGGAGGAGGACCAAGGGGGTGGGGCTATTGCGCCGCGATGGATGGCACGGCTGAGTAATTACGTCAAGCCGCTGATGCAGATTTTTCGGCATCGGCGGCGGCTTGAGACGAGCGCGCCACGCGCATCTTGACGTACTGCTCAGAGATACCGGCGCGTTTCAAGATGGGACCTAATGCTTCCGTCGGTTGTGCACCCACACCGAGCCAGTAGCGCGTGCGTTCTTCGTTCAACACGACGGTTGGCGGTTCGGTGCGTGGATCATAGTGCCCCAACTTTTCGATGATGCGCCCATCGCGCTTGGCACGCGCATCCGCGACCACGATGCGATAGGTCGGTTTTTTCTTAGCGCCAATACGAGCAAGACGAATTTTAACTGCCATAAGACTCCTTGTGTCCAGTGTTCAGTGTTCAGTATTCAGTATTCAGTGTTCGGTGTTTAGTGTTCAGTATTCAGTGTGCAGTGTTCAGTTGGAACACTACCTAATGAACACTGAATACTGCTCACCGAACATGGCTTACTGCCCCCCGCCACCTGCCTCCTGCCTACTTAGATTCCAAGGCCGGGGAACAACCCGCGCCCTCTACCGCTTTTGAGTTGTTGCATCATGCGCTGCATTTGTTTGAATTGACTGACCAGTTGATTCACCTCTTGAACGGATGTGCCGCTACCGAGCGCGATGCGTTTACGTCGCGAACCGTTCAAGATTTCTGGGTGCCGTCGCTCTTCGCGCGTCATCGAATTGATGATGGCTTCGATGCGCTTGAATTGCTTATCCGTCAAGTCTGCCGGTAACTCTTGGGTCACTTGACTCAAGCCCGGTATCATTCCGAGCAGTTGGGAGAGAGGACCCATTTTTTTGATCGCCTGCAACTGCTCCAGAAAATCCTCAAAGGTGAACTGCGCGCTCAACAATTTCTGCGCGGCTTTTTGCGCGGTCTCCTGGTCAATCGCTTCTTGCGCTTTTTCGATGAGCGTCAGAACATCCCCCATTCCCAGGATGCGCGACGCCAGGCGTTCCGGGTGAAACACCTCGAGCGCGTCCACTTTTTCACCGACGCCGAGAAATTTGATGGGCACGCCGGTGACAGCACGCACCGAGAGCGCGGCACCCCCGCGCGCATCGCCGTCAATCTTGGTGAGAATCAAGCCCGTCAAGCCGAGGCGCTGGTTGAATTCCTCTGCCACGCGCACTGCTTCTTGCCCCGTCATTGCGTCAACGACTAGAAGCACTTCCTGGGGATGCACGCGCGCTTTGATCTCTTCCAGTTCGCGCATCAACTCGTCGTCAATGTGCAAACGCCCCGCCGTATCGAGCAAGACGACACTGTACGCGCCACCGCCAGCGCGCTGCACCGCGTTCGCGCAAATTGTGGGTGGTGGAACGTGACTCGATTCTGAATGGACAGGGATATCGAGTTGTTTGCCGAGGATTTGCAGTTGTTGAATGGCTGCCGGACGCCGCGTATCGGCGGCGACCAGCAAGGGCTTTTGTTGGTGTTTGCGTAGATGCAGCGCGAGTTTCGCCGCCGTCGTGGTCTTGCCCGAACCTTGCAAGCCAACGAGCATAACGACATGCGGCGGTACGCCCGACAAGTCAATCTTGACCGAGGTGCCAAGAGTCGCAATCAATTCCTCGTGCACGATCTTGATGACCATCTGCGCGGGCGAGAGAGAACGCATCACCTCTTCGCCGACCGCGCGCGCACGCACGCGCGTCAAAAAATCTTTGACGACTTTGAAATTAACGTCCGCCTCGAGCAGTGCCAGGCGGACTTGACGCAACGCGGCATCTACATCGGCTTCGGACAATTTGCCCTTGCCGCTCAACTTTTTGAAAACCGCATTGAGTTTCTCACTCAAACTGTCGAACACAATGCGCTATTTTAATGCAGAATGAGGTTTTGGTCAAACACAGTCATCGAACATCGAAAATAAAAAAACGTCTCCGCTTGTTTTGGGGGGAGAAGCGGAGACGTTTTAGGAAGGAGGGAGGAGCACAATTTAGGGCCGCACCGCCCACTTGACTCCATTCTCAATTTAAGCGGTTAAAGTCGTAAAACAGTCTTAAAGAGGTCATAAACAGGTTTTAAATTTCTGAGGATTTGGCGCACGTTTCGCGAATCGCTGGCAACCCGCGCAATCAACGGTGATACACCACCTGGCTCTCCACCATCGTCAACAGCACATCGCCCGCGTCGTCCATTACCACCACATCAGCGACAGCACCATCGTTCAAACTGCCACAGTTCCACAAGCCGAGCACACGCGCGGGATTGACTGTTGCCATCTTGAGGGCATCGTTTAGCGTGAGCGCGCCAAACGCGCGCGCGTTCATCACGGCTCGATTCAACGTGAGGATGCTGCCGGCGATAGTTCCATCTTCCAAACGCGCCATCCCATTTTCGACGTGTGCAGTCTGCCCGAGCATAAGAAACGTCCCTTCAGTTAGCCCACCACCCGGCGTAGCATCGGTGACAAGAATGACGCGCTCTACGCCCAGCGTACGCAGCAAAATCTTGACAGCGGCAGGATGCACATGCAATCCATCGCAGATGAGCATTCCACACACATCGTCCGAACTCAACACGGCCCCCAGCACACCGGGGTGACGATGATGCAAGCCCGTCATCGCGTTGTACACGTGGGTGACCAGCGTGAACACACCCGAATCGAGTGCCGCGCGTGCGACCTCGTACGTGGTGCTACTGTGACCCAGCGAGACGCTCACGCCTTGTGCACGCAAAAATCGCGCCACCTCCAGCGCGTTCGGCAGATTGGGCGCGAGTGTGACCATTCGCAAAAAGCCGCCCGCTGCCTCCACATACTCGCGCGCTTCGTCGAGTGTCGGCGCGTGGAGCGCGGCGCGCGGAAAGGCACCGCGCTGTTCTGGATCGAGCCAAGGACCTTCGAGATGAATACCCACACACCGCGCGCCCTGAGAAAGACGCGGAATGCTCTCAGCCAGCGCGCGCAGCATTTGTACGATGAACGCGCGGTCGCCAATCGTCGGGGAGATTAAAAAGCGCGTGACGCCAAAGCGCGTCACGTTCCGCGCAAACTCGGCCAACTCTTCTGCCACGCGCTCGGGTGCGGTGAGGGATGCCCCAAGACAGCCGTAGGTGTGCAAATCCATTAAACCGGGCACAATCGCATTGCCGCGCGCGTCAATCACCTGCGCATCACGCGGAATGGCGAGCGCGCCACGCGTGCCAACCGCGTGAATCGTCGTACCCTCGACAAGCACCACACCGTCGTCAATCGTTTCTGTCGGCGTGTAGATGGTACCGTTGATCAAGGCTTGCAATTTTCCTCCTGTCACTCGCGTGGGCGAACGGGATGCATTTCACATTCCGGGCAAATCGGGGCAAATGAATTTGCCGCCACGCAGAGCGATGTCCGCCTGCGCGGACAACATCTTTTGCCGACGCAGGTCGGCATGGCTGGCGACTTGCGCTAACCATGCACAAGTTTTTCCGTTTGGTGGGGGCGAAAGATTTTTCGCCCCTTTGGGCGAAAGATTTTTCGCCCCAACAGGATAATTACTCCGCCGTCCTATACATCGCGAAATAGCCCCACCCCCTTTCCCCCTTCCCACGCCGCTCTGCGGCGTGGGAAGGGGGAAACAAGGGAATAGGGGTGTGGGCGGGCGGCGAAGCCGCCCGCCCACACCCCTCCTTCCATCTCCCCTGCTCTCCCCGCAAAGCGGGGAGAGCAGGGGCAGGGAGGATGAGAGGGGGTACTCCCGTAGAGGCGAAAGCTTTTTCGCCCGTACAACGATGGCGAAACAACGAGCACCGTAACCTTCCAATGGCGGAAAAGACTTTTGCATACCTATTAGATGCCCTCGCTTGCTTCTACCGCGCGCAAATTCTCCTGCGCAATCTCCGGGCGCTGACCGACGGTGATCGCCTCACGGAACGCGTCCAGCGGATACAAGTTGGCGTGCCGAATGATCGCGGCGGTCGCGGTCACAGCCAGCGATTTCTTGCTGGGTGGGCGCGCAAAGTTCAAAACGATCTTGCGCGCGCGCGTCGGCACATGCTCTGCGAGTTCGGGGACGACATAGACCGTTTGTGTTTCGTCCATCGCGCGCAACTGGCGCGGCACCTGCGACAATCCTTCGGGGCTGAGCACCGCCAGAATGTCGGGCTTGTCAATCCCCATATACAAAATTTCCTCGCGACTCAAAATCACTTCCGACACCGAATAACCGCTCATCACCGACACGGGGTAATCGTCGCGCTGGGTTGCCCACAAACCGCTCAGCATTCCACCGATGGCCAGCGCGGAGGCGGTGGAACGCACCTTGCCACCAGCCGAACCGGCGAGAATGATGCGCGTCGTTTGGGTGAGCGGGCTGGTGAATTTTGCTTCGATGGGTTGGGGGGTAGAGATGGGAGATTGGAGATTGGAGATTGAGTCGCGATAGGCGCGCGCAAATTCAGGACGATCCATTTTTTGCAGTACGCCTGTTGGAAAATTCAACTGCGCGAGTGTTTGCATCAGTGCGGTGCGTGAGAACTTGTTGTTGGGAACATAGTACGCTGTGCACAATTCCCAGATATCGAGGAGCGCAAACCCCGGCGTTTGAATCGCTTCGGCGATGCGCGCGGGCAAATCCGGGTCGAACGCGGTGCCACGAAAAACGTACGCCGCGCCACTGGCGGCAGCCACCGCGCACACATCGAGAGGGTACTCTAGATTTCCCCAACGGGTGGTCGAAGTGTGCGCGCCGTGCGGTGTGGTGACCGAATGTTGTCCCCCCGTCATCCCAAAGTTGAAATTGTTGAACACGAGCAACGTGATGCCGATATTACGCCGCGCCGCATTCAAAAGGTGATGCCCACCGATCCCCAGACTCCCATCGCCGACAAGCACAATCACTTTCAAGTCAGGGTTGGCGAGTTTGATGCCAGTGGCGTACGTGATGGCGCGCCCGTGCAAGCCGTGAAACGCGTTCACGTTGAAAAACTGATCGCTCATTCCAACGCAACCGATGTCGGTTACCATCACCACCTGACGCGCATCCAGTTGCAACTGCACGAGCGCCGCGTTCAACTGATCGAGCACAAGCGTGTGCGAACAGCCGGGGCAAAAAGTGTATTTGCGGTCATCTAGCCGATAGGTAGTAATCACAGTACTTTACTCCTGTTGTGTTTCGCTAAAAGATGTGCTATATTGAGCGCAGAAATCCGCCGCGCAGAACGTTAGGCGCGGCACTATTTTTGTCGAGAGAAAATGAATCGCGTGATCGTCACTATTCACGGCACCGGGCGTACGCCGCCCGATTTTGGAGCATCGCAGGTGCAAGCACTAGCAGAACACCTGGGGCACACCCCACCCCATCGCTCGGTGTGGTGGGGCGATTTGATTGACGTGGGCGCCGTCGTCTGGCACGCGGCAGATTGGATGAACGCGCGCCTCCATACCCTCGCACAATGCTTACTGGGGCGTCCCGCGCGCCGCACGCCACACCTGGTCACGCGCGTGGCGGATTTTTTGCATCGGTTGGTGAATGGCGTTGCCGGCGTGCTGGCATACTTTGTCTTCCAACGTCAACGCGCGCAGATGTACGAACGTTTGCGCGCCACGTTGCGCGAACTCACGCAACGCGGCGATGAAATCATCCTCGTCAGCGAATCGCTCGGCTGCCTCATCGCTTTCGATGTGTTGCGCGCCGAAGCCCATCAGTACAATCTCGTCGCGTGGGTCACCCTCGGCTGCGCGCTGCGAATGCTGGTGCATGGCAAACGGCGTTCCAACGACCTGGGTGCCATCACGCCACGAAACCTCAGACATTGGATCAACGTGTACGCCCCGCGCGATCCAGTGGCATCGCCGATTGCGCCCGTCTTCCCCGATTTTCCGATTCGCGACGAACGGCTGGACGGCGCGCACAGTCGCTTGCAAGCCCACAACTACTGGAACGATCCGCGCGTCGTCGCGCTCATCGCGCGCTTGCTCAAATAAGTCAAACGTGCCAAACTTGCCAAACATGCCAAACGTGCCAAATCTTTTTGGCATCTTTGGCAGGTTTGGCTCATTTGGCACATTTGATTTGGCTCATTGTATCATCCCGCGTTCCTGCCACTCGCGATCCGATTCAATATCGCGATCCAACCACAAACGGCGCAGCAAGACCAGGCGTTTTTCGCGCGCGTCACGCGGTAACGGCAAGCGATTCGCCTCCAGACGTTTGATGATGGTGATGACGAGTAACGCCACACTCCCCCACACGATTTCCATCGGCGCGGCAA
>DAOTYB010000312.1:0-8756 GCA_034435315.1 Anaerolineae bacterium
GGTGGCGGGCGAAGCCGCCCGCCACCTCCACCCCCTCACCCCCTTCTCTTCCCGCCACGCGGGGAGAGAAGGGGGCAGGGGGATGAGTGGGGTTGTTCCCGGGGCACGACGGCGAAATTCAGGCTCAGCCATCGGCTTGCGTTATTCGTCGGTTTCTAACCGATAGCGAGCGAACCTGGGGCTGAGCAGTTACACGAGCACCATAACCTTTCACTGGCGGAAAAGAATTTTGCACACCTTAAGCAAAAGAGAAGGCTGAACAATTATCTTTCAATCGAATATCCTTGAACTCGCGCCATGAAGGTGTTCCGACAAGTCGGACAATCGTCATGGCGTTTTATTTTCACTCTGTCAGGAGGAACTGTGTTCGACAAACGCCAACAGGTGCAAGACATTTTGCGCGCGATGCAATCCGTCCTCGTCGCCTACTCGGGCGGTGTGGATAGCACGCTCTTGCTTCGAGTAGCACACGATACGCTGGGGAATGCCGTTCTCGCCGTCACCGCTGATTCACCGTCGCTCCCGCGTGACGATTTGCGCGAGGCGCGCGCGCTGGCTGCCCAGATGGGGGTGCGGCATCTCTGCATCTCTACGGACGAGATGGTAGATGCGCGCTATGTGGCTAATTCGTCCGAGCGCTGCTACTATTGCAAAACGCATTTCTATCATCAACTTGTGACGCTGGCGCAGCGCGAGGGGGTGCGGTTTATTGTTGACGGGAACAATGCCGATGATTTGCGCGATATTCGCCCTGGGCGTCGCGCCGCGCAAGAGTATGGCGTTCGCAGTCCGCTGCAAGAGGCGGGACTGACCAAAGCGGAGATTCGCGAGTGGGCGCGCGAACTGGGCTTGCCGAACTGGAACAAACCTGCCGCCGCGTGTCTCTCCTCGCGTATTCCGTACGGCACACCCATCACGCTCGACGCGCTGGCGCGCGTCGAACGCGCCGAAAGTTTTTTGCGCGCGCTCGGCGTGGGCCAGGTGCGCGTCCGCTATGCTGATTCGAGCGCGCGCATCGAGGTAATGCCCGAAGATTTTGCGCTGGTGCGTGCACGGCGCGCCGACATTGTCGCGCAGTTGCGCGCGCTGGGATTTAGCGAGGTGCTCCTGGATCTGGCGGGTTACCGCACCGGTAGTCTCAACAGCAACATCCCACCCAGAGTTGAGGTACTATGAACGCGGACACGTTACGCGAATTACTGGAACAAGTGCGCGCGGGAACGTGCTCGGTGGAGCAAGCCCTCGCGCGCCTCAAAGATTTGCCCTATCAGGATTTGGGTTTTGCGCAACTCGATCATCATCGCGCGCTACGCAAGGGCTTTCCCGAAGTGGTCTTTTGCGAAGGCAAACGTACCGAGCACGTGGTGGCGATTATGCGCGAGTTGGCACAACGTCATTCCAACGGCATTGTCCTTGCCACGCGGGCGACGCCCGAAACGTTTGCTGCGATTGTCGCGGAGGTGCCGCAGGCGCGTTATTTTGCCGAGGCGCGTATCGTCGTGCTGGGCGAGTTGCCCCAGCCCGCGCCCGATGCGCCGTTCATTCTGGTGCTGGCCGCCGGTACAGCGGATTTCCCTATCGCGGAAGAAGCCGCGCTCACCGCGCAGGCGATGGGCAGTCGCGTGGAAAAGTTGTACGATGCAGGCGTAGCGGGGATTCATCGTTTGCTCGCGCGACGCGCGCGTCTGGACGCGGCAAACGTCATCATCGTCGTCGCGGGAATGGATGGCGCGCTACCCGCTGTGGTGGGCGGTCTCGCGGCGTGCCCCGTCATCGCCGTACCGACGAGTATCGGCTATGGCACCGGGCTGGGTGGCGTCGCGGCTTTGATGACGATGTTGAACTCGTGCGCGGCGGGCGTCGTTGTTGTCAACATTGATAACGGATTTGGGGCAGGCTTTTTTGCCCATCTCATCAATTCACGGACGAGGAACAGCAATGACAGGTGACACGATTTACTTTGATTTGATTGGTGGTGCGAGCGGCAATATGTTGCTGGGCGCGCTGGTGGATGTAGGTGTGGAAATCACCACCTTGCGCGACGCGCTCGCGGGTCTTGCACTCGACGAATGGTCTTTCGAGACGCAGCGCGTCACGCGGCGCGGCATTGCGGCGACGTGGGTCGAAGTGCGCGTCCACGACCACAAGACCGAACGCCACCTGAGCGAATTGCTCGCGCGCGTTGCCGCGAGTCGCTTGCCTGCCGATGTACAAGCCACCAGCGCGCGCATTCTCACGCGTCTCGCGCAAGCCGAAGCGCGCATCCACGCGCGCCCCGTCGAGGAGGTGCATCTGCACGAACTCGGTGGACTGGATACGATTGTGGATGTGGTCGGTGTGGTGATGTGCTTGCATCTGCTCGGCATCCAGCGCGTGATGGTTTCTCCCTTTCCGCTCGCGCGCGGACGTGTGACCATCGCGCATGGCGATTTTCCTCTTCCCGCGCCGGCAACACTAGCGTTGTTGCAAGATGCGCCGATTGTTGGCGTGGCGGGGGAACGCGAAACCGTCACGCCTACCGCCGCCGCGATTCTCACGACGCTTGCCCACGCCTACGGTACGTTGCCGCGTATGCACGTGCGCGCTATTGGTTACGGCGCCGGCACGCGCGATGATCCTACACCCAACGTGTTGCGCGTCATTGTGGGCACCAGCGCGCCGCATCTTGCTACGTGCGAGACACTCGTCGAACTCGAAACCAACATTGACGATTTGAACCCCCAACTGTACGACTATGTGATGGCGCGCTTGTTCGAGGCGGGCGCGCTCGATGTGACGCTGACACCGATGCAGATGAAAAAGAATCGTCCTGGCACGTGGCTGCGCGTTTTTGCCCCGCCCGACCGCGCGGAGGTGTTGCGCGAGATTATCTTCAACGAGACCACCACGTTGGGCGTGCGCGAGCATCTTGTCGCGCGTTATGCATTAGCGCGCACGATGCGGCAGGTGGCGACCGAGTTTGGCACGCTTCACGTCAAGATCGCCCAGCGTCCCAATGGCAACGCCACCGTAACGCCCGAGTATGACGATTGTGTGCGCGCAGCGCAAGCCCACCGTGTTCCTCTCCTGCGTGTTATCGAGGCAGTCAAACGACAGGCGGCACAGGATTGAGGGTAATTTTGACCTGATTTTGACTGCTATGTTACGCGATTGATACCCGCACCACATAGATTTAGAGTGCTAACATATAGACAGCCGGCGATGAGGCTCGGTTTGTGGGTTCAGCCCGCCTGTAGTATGTGACGGAGCAATCGGTAGCGTATGCTACCAGATTGCTCCTTTTTTTGAACCTGTCGTTCTCACAATCGCACTAAAAATTTCGAAGGAGAGTCCTATGCACGATGTGGCTTCAAATGGAACACCCAAGACCTTCCTCGATCAGGTGATTGCTGCAACTCCTGGCAAAAGCCATCTGGAAATGTGTATCCAGTGTGGAACGTGTGGCGGCTCGTGCCCTTCCGGTCCCGATATGGAACACACTCCCCGCACGCTCTTTGCGATGATTCGTGCGGGAATGAAGGAAGAGGTTCTGCGGAGCAATACCCCCTGGTATTGCGTCTCGTGCTATTATTGTATGGTGCGTTGTCCGCAGGACATTCACATTACCGATGTGATGTACACGCTCAAACGAATGTCGGTCAAAAAGAAAGTGAATGGCGAATCGGTCGCGCCCGATTTCTCCAAGACGTTTATCTTCTGGGTAGAAAACTTTGGGCGCTCGTTCGAATTGGGCTTGATGTCGCAACATATGCTACGCCACAATCCGTTTGGTGTGTTCAAGATTGCCGATATGGGCGTGGGAATGGTCACCAAAGGGCGCATCAGTTTCACGCCCAAGCGGATCAAGGGATTGGATGGCTTGCGCGCGATTCTGGCAAAAGCCAAAGAAATCGAAGCCGAAGACGATGCCAGGATTCTGGGAGGTGCGGAATGAGATATAGTGTGTTTCCGGGATGTTCGCTGGAAAAAGGCGCGATTGGCTACCCGTACTGGCAATCCATCGAAGCGATTCTACCCCACCTGGGCATCGAACTCGTCGAGGTGGACGATTGGAACTGCTGTGGTGCGACCGAGTACATCGCCCTGAATCGAATGGCGGCGTACGCGTTGGTCGCGCGCACGCTCGCACTCGCCGCCAAGACCGATGGATTGCGCGAGATGGTTGCCCCGTGTAGCGCGTGCTATCTCAATCTCTCCAAAGCCGATACCTATCTGACTCAGGATAGTGTTCTGGCGGAGAAAGTGAATCGCGCGCTGGCGGCAGGTGGTTTGCACTATCGCCCGGGAAGTGTCAAGACACGACACTTGCTCGATGTAATTGTGAATGACGTGGGGTACAAAGCCATCGCGCAAAAAGTGACCAAACCGCTCACGGGTTTGTGCATCGCACCGTACTATGGATGCTTGATTGGACGTCCTGCTTTTTATGGACAGATTGACGACCCCGAATATCCGGTCACGCTGGACAAGTTGCTGCGCGTGCTGGGCGCCGAAGTGATTGACTATCCGGTCAAGGCGCACTGTTGCGGTGGGCATATGACGCAAATCAGCGAAGCCACCGCGTTCGATTTGATTCGTCGCCTCATCAAAAGCGCGGCAGACAATCAGGCGGACCTTATCGTGACGGTTTGCCCGATGTGTCAGATGAATCTCGACGGATTCCAGAATGCGATGAATCGTCATTTCAAGACCGATTATCGCATTCCTGTGCTCTACTTTACGCAAATGATGGGTCTGGCATTTGGCGAATCGGCGCGCAAGTTGGGCATTGGCGCGGAGATTGTGAATGCGCGGCCCGCGCTTGCGCGCATCGGCGTCGAAGTTCCTGCGGAAGAGGAAGCCAAGCCAGCGCGTCGCGCCCGTCGTCCCAAAGAGGCACTACCAATGCCTGTGATGCCGGAAAGTGAAGAAGAGGAGGTCGTATAATGACAGAACGCATCGGTGTCTATGTATGCCACTGCGGTAGCAACATCGCCGGGATGGTGGATGTGGCAGAGGTCGCCAGATGGGCGGGCGAGAAGTTGTCCTCGCGCGGTGTTGTCGTCGCGCGCGATTATAAATTCATGTGCTCGAGCACAGGGCAAGAGATTATCCAGAAGGATATTCAGGAACTGGGCTTGACGCGCGTCGTCGTCGCGGCGTGTTCGCCGCACCTGCATGAACCGACGTTTCGGACCGCTTGCGAACGCGCGGGCTTGAATCCTTACCTGTGCGAGATGGTTTCGATTCGCGAGCAAGTATCGTGGGTGCATACGGACAAAGCCACCGCCACCGAAAAATCGAAAGCGATGGTTGCAGGTGGCGTTGAACGGGTCATTTACAACGAACCGCTCGAACCGTTGCGCGTGCCCATCAATCCAAACACATTGGTCGTGGGGGGCGGTATCGCCGGCATTCAAGCCGCGCTCGAAATCGCGGATCAAGGCACGCATGTCTATCTCGTCGAACGTGAGCCCTCCATCGGTGGGCATATGGCGCAGTTCGATAAAACCTTCCCCACGCTCGACTGCTCCGCGTGTATCCTCACGCCCAAGATGGTGCAGGTCGGCAACCATCCGAACATCACGCTGCTCAGTTACTCGGAAGTGACGAATGTGGATGGCTATGTGGGTAATTTTACAGTGACGGTGAAGAAAAAGGCGCGCTATGTCAACACCGATTTGTGTAACGGTTGTGGACTGTGTCAGGACAAGTGTCCCAAGAAAGTGATTGATACGGTCTTTGAAGCGGGCCTGGGGTATCGCAAAGCGATTTATCGCCCGTTCCCGCAAGCCGTACCGAAATACCCGGTGATTGATCGCGAGAATTGCACGTTCTTCCAGAAAGGTACGTGCAAGGCGTGTCAAAAATTCTGTCCGACCGGTGCAATTGATTTCAATCAAAAAGATGAATACATCACGCTTCAGGTAGGCAACTGTATTCTCGCGACCGGTTACGACGTCTTTGATGCGCGACGGATTTCGCAGTACGGTTACGGTCGTCTCGCCAACGTGTTTACCAGTCTGGAATTCGAGCGACTCTCGAACGCGGCGGGTCCGACCGGCGGCAAAATCGTCTTGCGCGATGGGGTGACGGTGCCGCAAACCGTCGGCATCATCCATTGCGTTGGCAGTCGCGACAAGCATTACAACAATTACTGCTCGGTGATTTGTTGTATGCAGAGTTTAAAGTTCGCGCATCTGGTCAAAGAGCGCACGGGCGCGACGGTCTATAACTTTTATATGGATATGCGCACTGCGTACAAGGACTATGACGAATTCTACCAGCGCGTGCTGGAAGAGGGTACGCTCTTTGTGCGCGGGCGCGTCGCCGAAGTGACCGACGCGGCGCGCTTGCCGGGCGAGGAAGGCAAACTCATCATTCAGGTCGAAGATACGTTCATCGGCAAGCAGCGCCGAATTCCTGTGGATATGGTGATTCTCTCGGTCGGCTTGGAGCCGCGCCGCGATGCCAAAGAACTGGGCAAACTGTTCGGGATTTCGTGCGCGGCAGCGGGCTGGTTCATCGAGCGTCACCCAAAACTCGATCCAGTCGCGACGATGACCGAAGGCATTTTCATCGCTGGTGCATGTCAGGGTCCCAAAGACATCCCCGCGAGTGTGGCGCAGGGCGCGGCCGCAGCGGCGCGCGTGGTCGGCAAGATTCAACAGAAAGAAATTTTTATCGAGCCGATTCGCGCCAGCATTGACAAAGAGCGTTGCTCCGCGTGCCGCATCTGCAACAACCTGTGTCCGTTCAAGGCGATTCGTTTTGTCGAGGCGACGGAGAACGAACCTGCCTACTCGGAAGTGAATCCGGCATTGTGCCAGGGTTGCGGCACGTGCGTCGCCGCGTGTCCATCGGGCGCGATTCACGGTACCGCGTTCAGTACGCAACAAATCATCGCGCAAATTGATGGCTTGACATCGTTGAAACCGGGCGGCGATGGACACGGTGCGCGCGTGGAGGCAGAGCCGGTGCCAGCGTAGGAAGACGAAAGATTTTAGATTGCCGATTGCCAAAATCGCAAATCGAAAATCGAAAATCGTCAAAGAGGGAAGACTATGACAGATACATTCGAACCATTGATCATAGGCTTTACGTGCAACTGGTGTAGTTATCGCGCCGCAGATTCGGCAGGATTGGGACGAATGAAATACCCGCCGAACATTCGCTTGATTCGTCTGATGTGTTCAGGACGCTTGGATGTGGCATTTGTGTTGCGCGCGTTTGCCAACGGCGCGGATGGTGTGCTGGTTTCGGGTTGTCACCCCGGCGATTGTCACTATATCGAACAAAATTACAGGGCGCAAAGTCGTTTTCTGTTGATGCGCCGTCTCCTCGCGCAAATGGGTATCGAACCACAGCGCCTTAAACTGTTGTGGGCATCGGCTGCCGAAGGCGCGATCTTTGCGGACGAGGTGACCAGGATGACGGAAGAAATTCGCGCGCTGGGTCCGTTGAACTGGAAACGACGAATGACGAAGGACGAAGGACACTCGTCAGCCGTCGGTAGTCAGCGGTCGGCAGTAGCAGGAGGGGCACAATGAGCACCAACGGCAAACCCAAATTCGCAATGTACTGGGCGGCTGCTTGCGGCGGGTGCGAAATCGCTGTTCTCAACATCCACGAGAAGATTCTCGATGTGGATGCTAACTTTCAAGTAGTCTTTTGGCCCGTCGCAATGGACGCGAAATACAAAGATGTCGAGGCGATGGAGGATAACTCGATTCTCCTCACCCTCTTCAACGGTGCCATCCGCAATGACGAGAACGAACACATTGCGCATTTGCTCCGCCGTAAATCGCAAATCCTTGTTGCCTTTGGTGCGTGTGCGACGCAGGGCGGCATCCCGGGCCTGGCGAATCTCAGCCCGGTGCACGAAATCGTGGATACCGCTTTTACGACGATCTCGACCGATAACGGGAATGGCGCGCGTCCCCAGACGCGTTATCGTGTGCCCGAAGGTGAACTCACCATCCCCACACTCTATCCTACGGTCAAAGCACTCGACCAGGTGGTGCCGGTGGATTACTATATGCCCGGCTGTCCTCCCGAATCGCATCAAATCGCCGCAGTGATTGATCTGGTCGTGCAGGTGCTTGAGGGCAAGGCGCAACTCCCACCCAAAGGCACCGTCATCGGCGCAGGTGTGTCGAGTGTGTGCGACGAATGCACGCGCACGCGCAACGAGAAAAAGATCAAACAATTCGTGCGCATTCAGGATATTCCGGTTGACCCCGACCTGTGCCTGCTGGAGCAAGGTATCGTGTGCGCTGGCTCTGCCACGCGCAGCGGCTGTGGCGCACTGTGCCCCAAAGCGGGAATGCCGTGCGTCGGTTGCTACGGTCCTGCCGATGCTACCTCCGATCACGGCGCGCGCTTGCTCAACGCTATCGCTTCGGTGATTGACTCGCGCGACCCTGCCGAGATCGAAAAGATTCTTGATGGCATTCCCGATCCTGCAGGAATGCTGTATCGCTTTGGCTTGCCGCGTTCGCTCTTGCATGCGAGTAAGAGCGCGTGGGGTGAATAAGTTAGTGGAGGGCATATGCAACGCATCACGATAGACCCGATTACGCGACTCGAAGGTCACGGTAAAATCGAAATCTTTTTGGACGAGCAAGGAAACGTCGCCAACACCTACTTTCAAATCCCCGAGCTGCGCGGCTTTGAACGTTTCTGCGTCGGTCGCCCCATCGAAGAGATGCCCGTCATCACAGGACGCATCTGTGGCGTCTGCCCCGAAGCGCATCATATGGCCGCCGCCAAAGCCG
>DAOTYB010000313.1:0-5627 GCA_034435315.1 Anaerolineae bacterium
CACGCCGCTGGCTTCGAGTTTGATGGGTGTGGGCAAATCGGCGGGCAAGTCGGCAGCAAGCACCGGGAAGAAACTCACTTCGCGCAGGGTCAATGCCTGGACGTTCGGGCGCGTCAGGTACTCGATCAACGCTTCAGCGCCGGCTTTGTTCGGTGTATTCTTGGCAATGCCCAATCCCGCGACGACGCTCATATAGTAACGTCCTTTGGGTCCAGCGGGCGCAGGCACCGCGATAAAGTCATCCGGTTTTTCTTTGAAGGCGTTGATCAAACGCGCCGTGTGGTCGAACCCTACCCACACTTCGCCCGACAGCAATGCCTCTTGCATAAAGTCAACGGTGGTGCATTGCGGATTGACATACTCCCACAGCGCTTTGAACTCTTTCCACATCTCAACGGCTTCAGGAGTCTTGTACGTCGTTACCAAGCCGCCAGTGTAGGAAGGATAGAGGTATCCCTGAATAAAGCGATGGAGCAGACTCTTGGGTCCGGCGGGAATCCCCAGTTTCTTTTGACCCGTGGCTTTGTGGATGTTCGCGCCCCACTCGGCCAATTGTTTGTAGGTCAACGCGTTCACATCCGCACCCTGGGGCAGGTACTGCAGGGCTTTTTTATTGACCGCCAGAACATAGGTCGCTTGCATCCAGGGGATGTAGTACTGTTTGTTCGTACCGAGTTTCCCCAGCGTGACGAATTCCTGAACAAGCGGGCGATCCTTCAATTTTTCCAAGAGCGGCGTCAGGTCTTCCAGCGCGTTCGCTTCAGCCAGCACGGGGAATGTACCGTGCAGCGCGCCGATAACGCCGACAGTGACTTTGCCAGCTTTTTGTTCCGCAAGGATGCGATCCTGGAAGGGACCTTCATCGTCGGCGACGAATTCGACTTTGGCCGCCGTAAAGCCGGCAAGGATGCTCTTGCGCATCTTTTCGGCTTCTTCCACCGGCTTGAGTTGCGTGGAGAGAAAGACGAGCGGTTGTGGAGCGACCGTTGGCGCAACGGTGGGCGCGACGGTAGCCGTAGGTGCAGGTGGTTTGGTGGGTTCAGCGACGGGCGCCTTGGTCGGCTCTGGGGGTTTGGGCGCAGCAGTCGGTGGCGCAGCGGTCGGGACGGGAGTAGGTGCCGGTGCACATGCCGCCACGATGACCAGAATCATCGCCAGCAACGCGATGATGAGAATGTGCTTGTTCATTTCGATCTCCTCCTGTGTGTTTCAAATTTCTGTCCCGCAGCATCTTTAGAAATTTTTGTCTTGCGCATCACCTCCTTCGAAAATCCGTTTGTCCACGAAGGTCACGAAGGAACACGAAGAAAAAAATCTTCGTGAATCTTCGTGCCCTTGGTGGATATTTTTGATCCGAACGCTCCGAAAATACGTTTGTCCACGAAGGTCACGAAGGAACACGAAGAAAAAATCTTCGTGAATCTTCGTGTCCCTAGTGGATATTTTCATCCGTCGTGGCGGGCGCATACGCCCATGAGCAACTCCTTCGAAAATACGTTTGTCCACGAAGGTCACGCAGGAACACGAAGAAAAAAATCTTCGTGCATCTTCGTGTCCTTGGTGGATATTTTCATCCGTCGTGGCGGGCGCACGCGCCCATGCACAACTCCTTCGAGAACACGACCGCCGACGAATGACCGCCGACCGCCGCTTTCGTCCTTCGTCGTTCGTCCTTCGTCGTCCGTCTTTCGTCTTTCGTCGTTCGTCCTTCGTCTCAACGAAAGTCAAAATCCGTTGACGCACGAATGATCAGTTCGGGTTGCAGAATGATGCGCGACTCGGGCAACGGTTCGCCGGCAATTTGTTTGAGCAACATCTCAACAAGTCGTTGCGCGGTGGCATAAATCGGCTGTTTGAGCGTGGTGAGGGGTGGATCGGTATGTTCCGAATCTTCGGTGCCGTCGTAGCCCGCGATGGCAATATCGCGCCCAACGACTAACCCGTGTTCGCGTGCGGCGCGCATCGCGCCAATTGCCGTGAGATCGTTGACGCCGATGATCGCGGTGGGGCGTTTACGCAAAGTCAGCAGTCGCTGCGCGGCTTGATAGCCGCCCGTACGCGTCAGATCGCTTTCGGCAACGAGCGTTTCATCAAAGGCGATGTTTGCTTCAGCGAGACCTTGTTGATAACCGGCAAAACGTTCCGCCTGGAGCGTAAATTTGGCTGGCGCGCCGATGTACGCGATGCGACAATGTCCGCGCGCAACCAAATGCCGAACAAGTTGCGTGAACGCAGTCTGCGAATCCATTTCGATGTAGGGGAAATCCACGCGCATCCGCGTATGCCCGTGCGCGACAAATGGAAATTTGTTTTCGGTGAGATATTTCACGCGCCAATCGCGCAAGCGCATTCGGCTCAACACAAGTCCGTCCACGCGGCGCGATTGCACCCAGCGCGCGTAAATGTGATGTTCAGCAGTAGAATCTGGAGGGGCAATGGAGATGAGGAGATCGAGATTGTGTGCGGTCGCGGTATCGCCCAGCCCCGCGATGAATTCAGAGAAGAAAGGATCGGTAAAGTGAGGTCCGCTCGCGGGCAAGATGTAGCCGATGGCGTCAGCACGCTGGCGGCGGAGTTGGCGCGCGGCGCGGCTGGGCACATAGCCCATCGCGCGCGCGGTGCGGATCACCCGTTCGCGGGTCGCTTCCGCCACATCGTCATAGCCGTCCAGTGCTCGCGAGACCGTTGTAATCGAGAGATGGAGCCGTTTGGCGACATCGCGAATCGTAACCACTCTGTCACCTTCCAAAACGTTTTGGGATTCTGAGGCTATTATATCCAAAACGTTTTGGAATGTCAAGCCCCCCGAAGAGAAGGGGGATGACGGGGTGGTGGCGGGCGGCGCAGCCGCCCGCCACCACCCCGTCCTTACCTCTCAGCGCTTACCGTTTTGCGCTTCGGCGCGGTTTGTGTTATAGTCGTGCTATGTCCAAATGGTGGAACGAGCCACGCGATCTCCTGTTCGGCGCACTCCTCTTTGTGCTGGCGTTCGCGCTGTATACGCGTACGCTCGCGCCTTCTGTTACCGGTCCTTTTGACGATTCGCTGGAAATTCAGTACGTCGTTCCACGTCTGGGTATTCTGCACCCGACCGGTTATCCGCTGTACACGCTTTTGGGCAAACTGTTCACCCTGCTTGTTCCGCTTAACGATGCCGCGTTTCGTCTGAATCTATTTTCCGCGCTATGTGCCGCGCTGACGGTGGCGCTGGTGTACCTCATCGCGCAACAACTTGTGGCGGTGCGCACGGCGGCGTTTATCGCTGCAATGACCTTTGCGGTGGGTAGAACCTTTTGGGCACAAGCCGTCGTCGCCGAAGTGTACGCGCTGCAAATGCTCCTGACCGCGCTCGTGTTGTGGTTGACGTTGCGCTACGTGCGCCATCCTGCCCCGCGCGCTCTGTACGCGCTCGCGGTGGCAATGGGGCTGGGTTTGGCGCATCATCGTTTAATCGCCCTGCTCTATCCGGCGATTGTGTTATACCTTGCTCTGGCAGCGCGCGCGTGGCAGCCTGATCGAAAGACGCTCGTGCGCGCGTTGGGCTGGATGCTTGTGCCGCTGGCTTTTTATCTGTATCTCCCTTTGCGTGGTGCGATCGGTTCTGCGGATGGCGCCTATCAGAATACGCTGGCGGGTTTTCTCGAATGGGTCACCGCGTTGGGGTATCTGGCATTTGTCACCGATAATCCCCTGAACGTTGTTCACGATGTTGCCTTTTACCAAACACTGTTTGAACATCAATTCACCTTCGCGGGACTCGCGCTAGTGGCACTGGGGCTTGTCGGATTGTGGCGACGCTGGCGCGAGGGGGTGTTGATTTTCAGCGCGCTGGCGTTGCAACTTGTGTTCGTCTTCAACTATCGCGCGGCGGATGTCGAGGTGCATTTCTTGACCACGTTCTTGCTGGGCGCGCTGTTGTTGGCAGTGGCAAGCGCGTTGATCCTTTCGAGGTTCGCCTCCGCGCTGGCTCTGCGTCTTGTCCTTACCGTCCTGTTGACGCTCATCCCGCTTCAACTGCTCATTGCCAACTTTGCCGCCAACGATCTATCGCACCGCTGGGAGGTGTACGATCAAGGCATAGATTGGATGACACAACCATTTGAAGACAATGCGACCGTGATCGGTATTCTGGGTGAGATGACGTTGATGCGCTATTTTCAAGAGGTGCACGGTTTGCGTCCCGATGTGCAAACGATTGCCGCCGATAAAGAAGAGGTGCGTCGCGTGGCGGTCGAGACGGCGCTCCAGCGTCAGCGCGCCGTGTATCTCACGCGTCCACTGCCGGGACTCGCCGAAAAATATTCGCTTGCGTCGCTGGGTGCGCTGATTCGCGTCCAGCCGCAACCCCAGTGGTCTATCCCTGCCGTACCGCGTCCGTTGTCTGCCGATTTCGGTACGGTGAAACTGCTGGGCTATAACGTCCGCGCGTCTTTTGACGCGATGCCACGCAGCCAGCATCTTGAAAGCGGCAAAACGTTGCGCGTGACACTGTACTGGCAGGTCGTCGAAAAGATACCGGTGGACGCGTTCGTATCGCTCAAAATCCTGCGCGCCGATGGACGCATCTTTGGGCAAACCGACCATCGCCCGGTGCGCGGAGCGTATCCCACCTCTTTTTGGCGCGTTGGCGAGATCATCGTGGACACGTACGACGTGCCGATTTGGTTCGGCACGCCGCCCGGCGCGTACACGCTACAGGTCACTCTGTACGATGCAGTATCGGGAGAGGTATTGAATCAGACCGATTTGCAGCGCATCGTTCTGGATGCCGATACGCGCGCGCCGCGTCGCGAGATCTGGCAGGTCGAGAAAATCGTCGCGGCAGATTTCGGTCTCCTCGCGCTGGAAGGGTATTCACTCGATACGCGCGCCGCGCTGCGTCCGGGCGATGCGGTGCCACTCACGTTACTGTGGCGCGCCGGCTGGCAGAAATTACCTGCTACACTGGTCGCGCGCCTGTCGCTGGAAAATGGACAGGGCAAACTCATCGCCAGCCGCGATGCCTTGATCAGCGCGGGGTATCCGCCACCCCAATGGCAACCGCATATTTTCGTGCGCGATTTTCCTGTGTTCTATCTCCCTGCCAATCTATCCGATGGAGTCTATACACTGAAACTCACCGTGGCGCACGACAACACGTTGTTGGGTTCGACGTTGTTGCCCTTTTTACCCACCGTGGTTGAACTGGGCAAGATCGAAATCAAAAATCGCGCGCGCACGATGACCGCCCCTACCATCGAGCAGGTGTGGGAGGCCGTCTTCGAGAACAAGATGAAACTACTCGGCTATGCTACTCACATCAGCGCGTCCAGACAGATACACCTGACCTTGCACTGGCGCGCGCTGACACAGATGCACACATCCTACACCGTGTTTGTCCATCTGCTCGACGCGCAGAATCGCGTCCTGGCGGCAGGTGACGCGCTCCCCGGCAATGGTGCTCTGCCCACCACCGGTTGGATCGAAGACGAGTATGTCACCAGCGCGCACACCTTGAATGCGGTGGATGTCCCGGCCGGTGTCTATCGGCTGGTCATTGGAGTGTACGACGCGACGACGGGCGTGCGTTTGCGTACGAGTGACGGTGCAGATTACGTTTTGTTAGCGCCACTGGTATTACCGTGATA
>DAOTYB010000314.1:0-9967 GCA_034435315.1 Anaerolineae bacterium
CTGCTCTCCCCGCAAAGCGGGGAGCAGGGGAAGATGCGAGGCGGGGTGAGGGCGGGCGGCTGCGCCGCCCGCCCTCACTCCCATTCCCCAGTTCCCCCTCCCCGCGCCGCCGAGCGGCGTGGAGAGGAGGTGGGGCTTGTCATGATGGATGACACGGCTGAGTAATTACCTGCGCGGACAACATCCGTCGCTCGTACTCGTTGCGGCGACTTGTCGCACAAAAAAAAGAGACCTGACGCTTGCGTAGCGTCAGGTCTCATATTTTACACTTTGACCACTTTGACTCTGGTATCGTAGAACACCGCACTCCCACCGACCGCATCAACGAGCGTCGTGTTCTTGAGCACAGGGTCCACCCGCATTGCCGCGTTGGCGTTGATGCCGGTGCCGCGCCGCGCATCGCCTTTGATGACTTGATTGTCCACCACAATGTCCCGCGCGCCATACGCCCAGTGTCCAAACGAGAGCGAAAAGGCAATCACGCCAGGGCGCATCCCTTGTACCACTTTGACCTTGCCAATCATCGGCACTTTGCCACCGTTTCCCAAATCCCATTCACCGTTCGGATTGGTGGCAGAGATGATCTTGACACGGTCACCTTCTTTCAAGCCGCGCGCCGCCGCATCAGCAGCGTTCATCAAGATATAGTTCTCTGGCAACGTATTCAACAGCCAATAGTTGCCCGGCGTACGGGTCTTGGTGTGGCGCACATCGCGATAGGTGATGAGCGTTAGATCAAAGCCGGCTTTGGCATCGTCGAGCACGGTGCCGTCATACGCCATCCCGGGTTCGAAATACGTCGCGATGCCCGGCAAGGATTTGCCCGTTCCGCTGTGCTTGATTCCCGCCGTCTTTTCGAGATACATATTGATTTGCTTGCCAAACCGCACGCCCAGCGGCACAATGGCTGGCTCGTCGAAAAAGCCGGGAAAGATCCCATCACCCGGATACCCTTTGGCAAAGTCTTGAAAACGCCCGCCACGATTCAGCACCGTCACCAATTTGCGCCAATGCGCTCCCGCGATCTTTTGCCAGCGTTCGGCGTCGAACACGGCTTTGGGGAGGTGCTTGCGCGCCGCGAGGAAGATTTCCACTTCTTCATCGCTCGCATCGTGGACGGCATCTGTGCCGTCTTTTCTTTCGCCAAAGGCAAGATTTGTCACCATCCGAATGTACAAATCGTCCGGATGCGTCAGGGGTATCCCCGGACCCAAACCATTGGGACCGAAATTGGGGAGGTTGAGTTTCTCCGCCAACGCCAGCAAGAGCGCTTCCCATTGCAACGCCATCTCTTGCCCGTACACCTTGACTGTACCCGTGAGCGGTGCAATGACCGGTTGACGAACCCCCTGCACTTTGAATGTGACCGAAGGATGCGTGCCGCTAAACTCCCAGCGCTCCAGATAGGTGACATCGGGGAAGATGTAATCGGCGTACATACTCGCTTCGCCCACCACAATGTCCGAGGCAACGATGAGCGGCAATTTGTTCACATCCTGCAAAATCGAAACCCAGGTATTGCCGGCGGGCAAGGCATACACCGGCGATGCCATATACATAAACGCGATCTTGATCGGATATGGATACGCGTCGCCAGCGGAGGGAATGATCTCCTGATAAACATCCGAAGCCAGCGGATACCAGTTCCGTTTTGCCGGATACTTGCCATCGAACAGGGTGGTGTCTTCGTACTTGACCTCGTGGCGAATAAGACTGATACCGAAAGGCGAGAGTGCACCGGGATTCATCTTACCTAAATCAAAAGGACCTTCGGCGCGCGCGCCCAGAATGTCGTACGTGCTGGGCCAGGTCTGTCCACCGCGCCAATCAAAGTTGCCCACGAGCAACGCCAGCGAGTACCACGCCAGTGTGTTGTAATAGCCGTTGGTATGCTGAGAAACGCCGCGATGAATGTCCACTGCCACATTCTTGCCGTGCGAGGTAAACTCAAAGGCGATCTCCTCCAGATCCTTGACACGCACCCCAGCCGTTTCTGCCCACTCTTCCATCGTCTTTTGCTTGGACGATTCGAACAGAATCTGGAGCGCGCTCTTGACCGTCAGATCGCCCAGTTGGGTATCTACCAACAATTCCCCTTCGACAGCGTTCTTGGTATCGTTGGGATTGAACGGGATGGGCGTGCCTTTGCTATCCAGCACGACGAATGGATCGAACGTGAACGTTTGTTTGCCGTCCAGCGTAACGAACACGGTGGTCTTTTTGCCATCCTTCTCTTCTTCTTTCCGTTCGACCAGTTTTAACTCGCTGGCGCGCACGAAATTGCCCGGTTTGCCATCGGTGATCTTGACGAGCCAGGTGGCGTTCGACCAGGTGGGTTCTTTATCCGCCGCGGCGGCGGCTTGATTGGCATTCGCCAGATATTTGGCATCGTAGCGTTTGTTCGTGATGATCCACTGGATCAACGCGAGCGCGATGGCGGCTTCGGTGCCCGGTTTATTCGGCAACCATTTCCACGCACGCCCGGCGATCTTGGACAAGCGCGGATCAATCACGGCGAACTTGAGCCGACCGCTGACCATCCCTTCGGTCGTGCGCGGGACACGATTCGTCACGGCATAGTTACCTTCGAAAGGCGATGCGCCGACAAAGATGATGAATTCCGCGCTGGCAGTATCGCCCATCCAGTACATCTTGCTTCCACCCGTCCAGCGGGAACCATCCCACTGATCGGTCATGGACTTGCCGGCAAAGTAGAGTGATCCCTGGCAAACGGTCGTGTGCCCGTGCCGATTGACGGTGCCCAGCCCCGAACCGAAGAAACGATGCACGAAATCGGCGCGCCCGGGTTTCTGGCGGCCCCAAAAGTACAAAATCTGATTGTTCTTGGGACCCAGGTCCGGATGATTAGGATCAATCATCTTGTCCAGGTGCGCGGCGTGATCGGTCTTGAATTTTTCGATCAACGCTTTACGTTTTTCCTTGTCCTTTTCGGCAAGGATTTTGCTCACATCATCGCTGATGGCTTTCATCAGTTTGGGATCGCGAATCGCCCACACATCTTTCAAGCCCTCGACCACGCGATTCTCTTCGCCGGGCACATTCGCGAACAACTTGCCGCCATTGACGATTTCGTCCACCGCTTGATGGAAATCAATCGTCACCCACTTGTTCTCGCCGCGTTTGCCCGCGCGTTTCAGCACTTTGACGAGACGGTACGGATCGTACACGGTTTGCACGCCGGCTTGTCCGCGCGGACAGAGCATCCCATCCAGCGGCGCGGCTTGCTTGAGCGGCATCCGATAGTCCACATGCGGAAACAGGTTCCAGGGCGAGTATGGATTGCCTTCGATCTTTGCGGCAACCCCATCCAGAATCTTGACTTTGATGCCGCATTGCCCATTGCATTGTTGACAAACCGAATAGAGAATGTGCTCTGGTTTCGCCAGCGGATACGCGCCGGGGTTGGCACTCGTTTGTGCCAGCACCGTCTGCACATAGGGTAGCACGCCCAGAAAAGCCGCCGCGCCACCCACTGCCGCCGAGAGTTTCAAAAACTCGCGGCGGGTCAAACCACATTCCGCTGGCTGAGTTACTGCGGTATCATGCGTTTGCATCGTTTGAGTTTGGTCCGACATTTTACTGACCCTCCGTCACTTTGGCTTGCGGGCGCAATTGGAGAATGTGATAGCCAAACATAAAGATCAAGAAACCGAGCGACAGGGCAAAGAGTGCCAGCAACCACTCCGCCCACGTTGGAAAATAGGTGGGCAACAAGCCCGGTCCGGTGTATGCCGTCACGAGTCCCTTTTCCACGACTTCAATCACCAATTGGGGCGGGATGACAACGTTCAATGGCACAGCGATAAAGGTCAGAATGACCAAGCCCGCCGCCAGACCGATGCGGCGCGCGTTCTGTGATGGGGTAATCAGAGCGATAATCGGTACAAGCACACCGAACCCACCGAAAAAGACCCAAAAGACCCACCAATACGGACCGAACAGCGTAAGTTGTAGAGCCGTGGCTTGCGCCGGCACGCCAGGATACAGAATGGTCGTACCGATCAAGATGGTAGAAATCAAAGCGACGATGAGCAAGCCCAGCAGGAGATTCCCTAGCCGGCGCGCGGTGCTCACATAGTCCGTCCCCTGCCGCTGGGGCCAGAACCAGACAAACTCAAAGGTCAGCAAGCCCGCGCCGGCAACCATTGCGGAAAGCAAAAAGTAGATCGGCAACGCGCTCCCCTGCCACGCCGGGCGTCCAATCACCACACCAAAAACGCCGCCGACGACCACAATCAGCGCGATGCCCAATGGCAAGCCGAGATAGGAAAGCCAGGTGCCCAACCAAGCCCAGCGCGCAGGCACAGGACGCCATTCGAGAAAGAGTTTGATGAGGAGTAACGCCATATAGACGACGTGCAACCAAAACATCCACGTGATCAGCGAGTTCCATTGGGGATAAGCCAGCACGTGCCAAAAGCGGAACGGATGTCCCAGATCCATTCCAATCATAATCAACGCCATCGTCAAAAAGGCAAGGGCGGCCAGATAGACCATCCGCGCCATCCCCGGCAAGAGCGTATTCCACTTGAACACATACACCAGCACCGTAAAAAGTAGCACCGTGCCCACTTCGAGCCAGACAAAGTACACGTACATCGCCACGCCCAAGCCCCAGGGCACGAACGAGCCGAGCGCCGTTATACGCAAGCCCTCGGTGAAATGCAGGTACAGACCATACCCGCCAATGAGCAAGCCCAGCACGCCCAGCCCCCACAACAATCGTTCAGGCGTCCACAGCGGTGGCTTGGGAGCAGGAACAGGGGGTTCGCTCGTCGTTTCGATTGTCGTTTCAGGAGTTGTCATCTTTAACCTCCACCTTGCCAACGGGAAAAATAATGCCACGCCTAGACCAGATAAAAGACGCGCGGTTGCGTACCCAATTCTTCACGCAAACGGACCACATTGTGTTGCGTGGCAAGTTGCGCGATCAAACTGTCCGGGTCGTTCAAATCGCCAAAGTAGGTGGCATGCCCCACGCACGTAGATACACACGCCGGCAACTGTTCTGCCTCCAGCCGATGCAAGCAAAAGTGACATTTGCGCGCGTTGCCGATCGGCGATTCTTTGCCGCGGCGCACGCGGCGTTGACCGTACTCGAACGTCGGAATCGTTTCGAGCACGCTGGCTTGGGCTCGGCTCACCACTTTGCCTTCGGCTTGGGGCGCCGTCTCATAGTAACTGTGCCCAAAATCGGAATAGCGTGAGTTGTACGGACACGCCACGATACAATAACGGCAACCGATACAAAGATCATAATTCATTGCCACGATCCCATCGGCGCGTTTGTACGTGGCATTGACCGGACACACCGGCACGCACGGGGGTTTATCGCACTGTAAGCACGGGCGGGGAATGAACCGCATTGTGACACTGGGAAAAGTGCCCAACTCTTCTTCCACCACCTGGCGATAGATGACGCCGGGCGGCAGTTTGTTCTCCACCGCACAGGCAATCGTACACGCATGACAGCCCACGCATTTGCGGAGATCAATCGCCATCGCCCAGCGCCGCTCGCGCACCGGCTTTTTCAGCGCACGCACCAATTCGGCGTGCATTCGGACCAAAGGATCTTCGAGTTGCCCCAGCGGGGCATCCCGCACACTGAACGCAGTGCGTTCCGTCGTCGTTACCGTCATTTTGCCTCCATTGAAAATACATTTGTCCACGAAGGTCACGAAGGAACACGAAGAAAAAACCTTCGTGAATCTTCGTGTCCCTGGTGGATATTTTCATCCGAACGCTGGTGAACGCGAGTTCATCGGAAATTCCATGGAAAAATGGGGGACAAATTTCAAATTTGTCCCACACATTAGACAACAAAAAAGGGCTTGTGTCTATCCGCACAAGCCCTAATTGTTTGTCAGGACAAGCCCAACATTTTTTGTCAGGTGTTTTCCTGACGCCGCGTCTCGTCATCCAACAAGCCCTTTTGAAGCGCGTAACGTACCAACTCGGCGCGCGTTTCCAGATGTAATTTCTCCATCACGCGCGCTTTGTACGTTTCGACTGTTTTGACGCTCAGATGCAACCGCTCGGCGATTTGTTGCCGCGTATAACCCGCCGCAATCAGGCGCAACACCTGGAGTTCGCGCTCGCTCAAGGGCAACGATTCTTTCCGCGCGCTGGTCTCTCTTTGCTCGTGGCGTGTGATAATGTCCTCCAGCAACGGTTTGGTCATCGCCGGATGAATGTAGATTTCGCCGCGCTGCACTGCGCGAATCGCCGCGAGGAGTTCCACATCGGCGGCGCGTTTCAACACGTACCCTGCCGCGCCAGCTTGCAGCACCGAGCGCAAGAACGCCGGATCATCGTGCATCGTCAACACCAGCACGCGCG
Source organism: Anaerolineae bacterium (assembly GCA_034435315.1). Taxonomy (GTDB): domain Bacteria; phylum Chloroflexota; class Anaerolineae; order UBA4142; family UBA4142; genus VGOB01. The sequence continues at coordinate 6,361 of DAOTYB010000314.1, forward strand.
TACCCAGTTGCGCCTGCACAATCGCACGGGTCGCTTCCAAGCCGCTCAGACCCGACATCCCCAAATCCATCAGCACAATGTCGGGCGTAAGTTGCCTTGCCAGAGACACCGCCGCTTCGCCATCCGCCGCCTCGCCAATCACCTGCATATCCTCTTGCGAATTCAAAAGCATGGTCAGCCCCGCGCGCAAAACCGCGTGGTCATCGGCGATCAGAATCCGAATTCTGGACACACACCCTCCTCGCCAGCAAGGCACATTTCACACGCGCCCTACCCTTCTGGCATCGGTATCTCCACGAACACCGTCGTTCCCTCACCCGGCGCAGATTCAATGGTGAGTTGTCCGCCCAACAGCGCGACGCGCTCGTGCATCCCCAACAAACCCAATGAGCGTTCGGGTTTTTGCGCGAGGGCGTTCATATCCAAACCTTTGCCATCATCCTCGACAATCGCCACAATCGAAGCGCCGCGACGTTCGATGAGGATGCTGACCGAGCGTGCTTGCGCGTGGCGCACCACATTCGTCATCGCTTCTTGCACGATGCGATACAGCGCGATTTCAGTTTGCGCCGGCAGACGTTGCCCATCGAGGTTGACGCTCTGAAAATCCACCTTGAGAGGAAACCGCCGCGCATAATCTTGCACATAGCGCTCGAGTGCCACGACCAAACCCAGTTCATCTAGCGGCGCGGGGCGCAACTCGCGCGCCAGCGCGCGCACATTGTCCAGCGTTTGCCCGATTTGCTTTTTGAGATCGTCCAGATGCGCCCGCGTCTCGTGCGCGGGGAGATTCTCCAGCACCGTCAAACCCAGCAGCAGATACGTCAGTTGTTGACCCAGTTGGTCGTGTAGTTCGCGCGCGATGCGTCGGCGTTCGTCCTCTTGCGCATTCAGCAGTTTACGCAGCAACTCGCTGCGCGCGCGTTCGGTTTGTTGCACGGCGGTTTGCGCTTGCGCCAACTCGGCGACCATTCGATTGAACGCTTCCCCCAGCGCGCCGATTTCGTCGCGCGCCCACACCGGCGCGCGCGCCGTCAGATCGCCCCGCGCGACGGCGCGCGTCGCTTGCACCATCTCCCCCAACGGGCGCGTGATGACGCGCGTCAATGCATACGCGCCGCCGATCCCCAGCAAGGACACAAAGAGCGTGATGCCCAACACGCCCAGCGTCACACGCCACACGGTTTCCTGCAGATAGCGTTCCGTGATGCCGACCCGCACTACGCCGATCTGTCCACCCACGACAGGCGCGGCAAAATCCCACAGCAATCCTTCTTCGCTTTGCAAAATTTCGAGATGGACGGTATCGCCCGCCGTGACTTGATTCGCGCCCAGGAGGCTCGTTGGAAAATGTTGACCGAATGACGAGGCAATCACCTGACCGTATTGATCCACCACAAAGACATAACGCACATCGCGATTGTGGTCTATCACTTGACGCAACAATTCGTGCAGCGCGAACAAGTTGTGCGTCAAAATCAGGTCTGCACTCTGCGAGGCAAGATGACGCGCCAACTCGCGTCCCTGTTCTTGCATCTTTTGGGTCAGCGTCTCTGTAAAGATGGCGCGCATCAGCACGATGGCGCTCAGACCAAAGATCAGCACCATCGCCAGGAGGATGCCCATCATCTTGACCTGAACCGGCACCGCGCCTGCCAGCGCCCAGAAACGCTCTCGCGCCAGATGCCACCTTTCGCGAAGAGACCGCGTCCTCATTTGCGTTCCCTAAAATAAACCTGCCGAGCAAAATCGTACTGGCGATCCGATACCACGACAAACCGCTCGATCTGCAGCGCGCGCAAGAGCGCCTGTCCTTCCTTCTCCTGGTCAAGCCCCAAAAGAAGTTGACGCAGTTGTTCCTTGAGCGTGCTATTCAAATCGGGGTGGACAACCACCGGCGGAATGCCCAGGGGAGGGGATTGATGAATGATGCGCACGCGGGAAGCCAGTTCGGCATCGCGCGCCGCCATCGCATCGAAAATCAAGCCATCTACCGCGGCACCATCCACCAGCGTTTGGGCAACGGCTTTGATCGCATTGTCGTGACTGTAGGTAAAGATGACCTGTCGAAAGAATCCTTCCGGGGTTTCGTTGAGTTGATCGAGCAAGAAGAGGGGATACTGACGCCCCGTGAGGGACATTGGATCGGTAAAAGCGAATGTCTTGCCGCGCAAATCGGACAACTGGTGCGCTGCACTCGTACTGGGGACAATCAGGTAAGAATAGTAAATCGGCGCGCCGTTCACCTGTGGCGCGAGCAACAACTCCATCCCAAATTCACGCTGTCCCGCCAGATAGCCACCTGTGCAGACAAATGCCAGGTCCACCATCCCGGTGCGAATCAGATCGTTGACTTCGGCATAGGTCTTGCGTTGCACCAGTTCTACCGGTCGCTCCAGCCGCTGACCCAGATAGGTGATCAAATCACGATAACTCGACAGGGTCTCTTTGGGCGAGACGATGCCGGCGACCGCCACGCGCAACGGCATTTTGCCGGAAGGGTGAGAACCTGTGTTGATGATTTGCGTATTCTCAGAGAGCCGCACCCGTTTGTAAGGCGGCGCGCTCTCACAAGCCGTCAGTATGCCCAGTATGACGAGAACACTCGAAACGAGTTGCCAGGTCTTCATCGCTGAATCTCCGAAAATCCATTTGTCCACGAAGGTCACGAAGGAACACGAAGAAAAATCTTCGTGTCTCTTCGTGTTCTTGGTGGATATTTTCATCCGTCGTGGCGGGCGCACACGCCCATGCACAACTCTTTCAAAAATCCGTTTGTCCACCAGGATCACGAAAGACGAATGACGAAAGACCAAAGACGAAAGACTTGTCATCCGTCCTTCGTCCTCCGTCATTCGTCCTTCGTCCGTCGCAACGCCGCCTGAACAATCTCGCCGATCTCCTTCATCCGCGCCTCCCACGAGTATCGCCGCGCGAGTTCGATGCGCGCTTGCGCGCGCGCCGAGTCTTCGGAGAGCGCGGCATCGAGCGCGGCAACGAATTCGTCCGCGTTGCGCGCGGGATAAAAATAATCGCGAAACTCGGCAAGCGTCGGCTGATCGGTCGCAACGACCGGCTTGCCTGCCGCGAGATACTCGAAGAACTTCATCGGCAGACTGCCGCGATTCGATTCGTTCAAACGATTCGGCAGCAAGCACACATCGAACGCTTTGACATAGCGCGGCAATTCAGCGTACGACCGTTCACCCAGCAGAAGGATGTTTGCTTGCGCGCGCAATTTCGATACATCAGTGGAAGGATCGCCGCGCCCGATGGGCCCGATGAGCACGAACGGCATATCGAATTTGCGTTGCGCGACCGCGCACAACAAATCAAAATCCATTTTGTACGCGGCGATGTTGCCGATGAAGCCAGCCATCGGATGCGGCAAATCTTTCACATCGTTGGGAATCGGCAGCGACGGATCGCGCGCGAGCGCGAAGAGTTCAGCATCCGCGACATTCGGCAGGTAAAAGGTGTGCGGATTGAACGCGCACTTGTCTTCGTACAATGGACGCGATGAGGTGAACACCAGGTCGGCAATCTGCAAGAGACGCGCCTCGCGCTCGCGCACCTGCGCGGCAGGCACGCTGGGATTCGCGGCGTG
>DAOTYB010000315.1:0-9202 GCA_034435315.1 Anaerolineae bacterium
ATGCGAACGGTTCATACATCTACTCCGACAACGATCCGATCAACAAGCACGCGAACGCTGCACCGCCGCGCGCCAACTGGCCCTCCGAATGTCTGGGCGGTGTGACCAATGGCGATCCACGCGACCTGACCTGCTGGCTCTTCCGCGAGATGAAACACAACTTGGATGATCCGCGCTTGCAGGCGGTACGTCTGGCAAATGCGGCGCGTTACCTCAACCCGATTTTCTTTCCCAACGCCAACTATGCAGGTGCGCTCCAGTTCTATTTGCTTGTCGCGGATCGCAAACCCTGGGATTTCAAGCACAAGATATTGGAGTTCTTGGGGCCTGGCATTACGTTGTGCCATTCTGCTGGTTGTCCAAACAACGTCGAGTATTCCGTACCTGGCAACATTCACTATGGGTTTGTCGCAAGGGAAGCAGGATATGACAGTCAAATAGTACATTTAGGCGCAGGCATTGCAGAATTCATTGACCCGTCACATTGGCGTGACCCCAAAGACCCTGGTTACACACCGTACGAAGGTCAAATCGGCTGTACTTCTGGACCCCGATGCTTTGGACCGTTTGGCTGGAGCGTGAATCTGGGTGATGAACCAAAAGACCATCAGGCGGTACAGTTTGGGATTATGCTGTATGACAAATATGCGGGTGGACGGGGATTGACGTTTCCGACATTTCAATTGGAGTTGAGTAAGGGTCTTCCACTTTTCGCAACGGAATATCCGGATCTTCGTCCAGTAAGAGATGATGTTGCGAAAAATTGGCCCTATCCGCTAGGGTACTTTGACCCAACAAGACCATGAACACTGTATCTATCTTGCCATGGTTGCAAAAACTGATAGGAGTACTCGTGCTCATTCTCTTTGAGACAGGCTGTGCCAGAATTATAAGAGAATCCGCATATACTCCGCTACCAGTTACGCCTGCATGGCAATTACTTTTAGATGCCAAACCGTTTCCGAAAGATTGGGATGTTGATCCATGCAACCCAGAACGTTGTCTTAGGGAGACATATGCCGCACGCGTCTTTGGAATCATTGATGTTCCAGGGCACGTAATTCAGAACGTATTCCGCCTAGAAAACACCGAAGCCGCGAAAGCCAAGTTTCGCACTTATCGCGAGGTAGATTTTAGGCCACGTCAACCGCCCAATCGCCAGTTCTTGCCACCACCTGAGATTACTTACCATAGTCCGTTTGCAGATGAGTATTATCTGGGCTGTGGCGTAGATGAAGTACCAGCTTGCCGTGCTATCTTTCGCTATGGTAACTACTTTGTCTACTTCTACTTTGACATAGATGGTGGGAAGGGAGACGGTCTCAACATTAGGGAAGTTGAACCGATCTTGCGTGCGATGGATGAGCGTGCGGCGGCGGTGCTGGGATTGCGTCCGCGCGCTGAACCAACCAAAACGCCATAGCACTCGTGTAGCGCAGCCCTGTCAGGTTTCTGAAAACCTGACAGGTCTCTCCCACCGCAGGCAGCGCGTAGACGCGCGCCGCTCGCGCGCTTGACGCCGCTTTGCATCTGGCATATCATCCAACCCGATGTCCACGCTTCCTGCGCGCTTGAAACTTCCGCGCAACATCCAAACCGAAACCATCACAATTGCCGGTCAGCGCGTCACGCGCTGGATCGCCGAATTCTGGACGGCGCGACAACGCCAGAGCGTCGCGCTGCACGAAATCGCCTACCGCGCGTGCTTCAAGCCCCAACTGCCGCGCCTCTTCATCGAAGCGTTCACCGCGCCCGGCGATGTGGTGTACGACCCGTTCTGCGGACGCGGCACCACGATTATCGAAGCGGCGCGACTCGGCAGGAACGTCATCGCCAACGACATCAACCCGTTGAGCCGCATCCTGACCCAGCCGCGCCTCCTCATCCCCGACCTCGACGCGCTCGCCGAACGACTGGCGCGCATCCCGCTAGACGATCACGCGCAAGCCGACCTCGACCTCTCGATGTTCTATCATCCGCGCACCTTGCGTGAAATCGTCTCGCTGCGTCGCTACTTGATGACCCGATACGCGCGCGGCACCGCCGATCACCTCGACGCGTGGATTCGGATGGTGGCGACGAATCGCCTGACCGGACACTCGAGCGGATTCTTTTCGGTGTACACGCTGCCGCCGAATCAAGCTGTTTCACCAGAACGCCAGCGCAAGATCAACGCGCGTCGTCACCAAAAGCCACCCTATCGCGACACGCGCGCACTCATCCTAAAAAAATCGCGTCAACTCGTTCGCGGGTTGACGCATCAAGACATCGAGAATCTCGCACGAGCGGCAGCGCGCGCGCGTTTTTTGAGTTGCGATGCGCGCGCGACCGACGCCATCGAAAGTGAGAGTGTACAACTCACCGTCACGTCACCGCCGTTTCTCGATGTGGTGCAGTACGCGCAAGACAACTGGTTGCGTTGCTGGTTCAACGGCATTGACGCCGCGGACATCGCGCGGAAAATCACCACCGCCAGAAATGTGGACGAATGGTCAGCCGTGATGCAGGACGTGTTCCACGAACTCTACCGCATCACGCGGCGCGGGGGCTGGGTCGCGTTCGAAGTGGGCGAAGTGCGGCAGGGCAAAATCGAACTCGACGCGCACGTCGTGCCGCTCGGCGTGCGCGCGGGATTCGCGTGTCGAGGAATTCTGGTCAATCAGCAAAAATTTACAAAAACCGCAAACATCTGGGGCATTCGCAACAACCAGCGCGGCACCAACACCAACCGCATCGTCCTCTTCCAGCGCACTAACAAATGAGCCAATGTGCCAATGAACCAATGAGCCAAACGCTGCGCTCAATGAGCCAATGTGCCAATGCACCAATGAGCCAAATGACTGTTGGGCAAATGTTTGGTTCATTGGCTCATTGGGCAATTGGCTCATTGATTTTGGCTCATTGTCCCAACGCTTCCTTCACCGCGCTCCCATCCACCGTTTCTTTGGTCAGCAACAACTGCGTCAACTTTTCCAGCGCGTCGCGATGCTCGCGCAAAAGATTTTGCGCGCGTTCGTACTGCTCGGTGATGATGCGCTGTATCTCGCGATCAATCAACTGCCGCGTCTCTTGACTGATGTTGCTACTGTCTTCGATTGCGCCGCCGAGATATTGCAACTGCTGCCCCGCATAGCGCACCGTTCCCAATTTCTCGCTCATTCCGAATTCGGTGACCATCCGCCGCGCCAGTTCGGTAGCGCGCAGAATGTCGTCGCTGGCGCCGGTGCTGATTTGCCCGCACACCACTTGTTCCGCCGCGCGACCCGCCAGCATCACCGCCAGCCGATCCTGCAACTCTTCCATCGTCAGCAAGTAGCGATCCTCGGTCGGCATTTGCATCGTGTAGCCGAGCGCGCCGCGGCTGCGCGGCACAATGCTGATCTTGCTCACGGGATCGCCGTGCGGCACCAGTTCCGCGACGAGCGCGTGCCCGGCTTCGTGATACGCTACCGTGCGCCGTTCGCCCTCGTTCATCACGCGACTCTTTTTCTCCAGTCCCGCGACCACGCGTTCGATTGCCGCGCTGAAATCGTCGAGCGTCACCGCGTCCGCGTTGCGCCGCGCGGCAAGGAGCGCGGCTTCGTTCATCACGTTCGCCAGGTCTGCGCCGCTAAAGCCCGGCGTCATTCGCGCCGCGCGCTCGATGTCGAAATCGGGCGCGAGTTTGATGCCCTTGCTATGAATCCTTAAAATCTGCACGCGCCCTTGCAAATCGGGATTGCCCACCGCGATTTGCCGGTCGAATCGTCCCGCGCGCAAGAGCGCGGGATCGAGCACCTCGGGGCGATTCGTCGCCGCCATAATGATCACCGGCGCCGCCGTCGAGGTTTTGAACCCGTCAATCTCGGCGAGGAGTTGATTCAACGTCTGCTCGCGCTCGTCGTTGCCGCCGATGCGAATCGCGCCGGCGCGACTCTGCCCAATTGCGTCAATCTCGTCAATGAAAACGATTGCCGGCGCGGCTTTGCGCGCTTGCTCGAACAGATCGCGCACGCGCGCGGCGCCCACGCCCACAAACATCTCGACGAATTCCGAACCGCTCGTCTCGAAGAACGATGTGCCGGCTTCGCCCGCCGTCGCTTTGGCGAGCAGAGTTTTGCCGGTGCCCGGCGGACCAACGAGAAGCACACCTTTGGGAATGCGTCCGCCCAGTTTGGCAAATTTTTCCGGCGCTTTCAAAAACTGGATAATCTCCTGCAACTCGGCAATCGCTTCGTCCGCGCCACCGACATCTTTGAACGTGACGCCAACATCCGCGGCTTTGACTTCGGTCGCTTTGCTTTTGCTGATGCCAAAAATATTTCCCAATCCGCCGGCGCCACCCGTCGCGCGACGATACATCAAGTACCAAAAGCCACCCAGCAACAACAGCGGCAACAGATACGCGACGAAGAAACTGCCAATCGGACTGGGAGGGCGTTGAAATTTGTACGACACACCTGCCGCTTCCAACTGTTCGATCAACTTGGGATCGCTCTGCGCCGTGCCGACTGTCTCGAACGGAACTGTCGCTGGCGTGGCGTTCGGTGTCGGATTTTTCATCTCGCCGATGATGTCATTTTCGCGCAAGGTGACCTGAACGATTTGCTTGTCTGCGAGTTTTTGTTTAAACTCGCTGTATGGAATCTCGGTGGCTTGAATCATCATCGGCGTCAGGATGAATTCTTGAAACAGCCACAAGAACAACATCCCAACGAGCAGATAACTGAGACTAAAACTCATTCGCCGTTGCATCTGTTGCTGACGTTTCTTTTCCTCTTCGGGATCTGGTTGGGGCGGAGTCACTTTTTTATTTTCAGGCATACGCACTCCTCTGGTTTGAAGGTTTCAGGTTTCAAGTTTCAGGTTGAAAGTTTTAGGTTCTGTTTCAACTTGAAACCTGAAACTTTTAACGTGAAACTCCTCGCGCGCGCGGCAGCCATAGCGCGAGGAGCAGCGCGCCCAAAAGCGCCATCATCGCGCCGAACCAGAACGGTGCCGCCGCGCCAAAACCTTCCCACGCGCCCACACCCTGCCACAACACGCCGGCGATGACCGACGCGGGGAAGCTGATGATGCTCAACACCGCGTTGTACGTGCCGTACGCGGTGCCGCGCAAATCTTCCGGCACCAAGTCGGCAACGAGTGCTTTGGTCGTGCCGTAGGCAACGCCATAGTACACACCGTACAGCGCGTACAACACAAACACCTGCCACGCGCTATCGGCCAGCGCGAAACCGAGATACACCACAGCGTACATCAGCCAGCCGCCGATGATGATTTTGCTCCGTTCGATGCGATCCGAAAGCGCGCCAGCGGGCGCGGACAGCACACTGTACACCAGATTGAACACAGCCAGCATCGCCAGCACGCCAACGACGTTCATTCCCAGGTTCTGCGCGCGCAACACCAGAAACGCATCGGACGAATTGCCGAGTTCAAAGATGCAAACGATAAGCATCAACGTCATGAACGGCTTGCCCAGCGCTTTGAACGCAAAACGGGGCATCTCACCTTCACGCGTAACCGGCACATCGCGCGCCAGGAACGCGAGCGCAAGCACCGCCAGAAACGCCGGCACGATGCTGAGTAGCACAATCGTCCGAAAGGTCGCTTCGCCCAGCTCCACGGCGCCGGCTTGCGCGAACCACACCACGCCGAGCGCGATCAAAATGCCGAGCAGCGCGCCCGCCGTGTCTCCTGCGCGCGCCACGCCGAACGCCAGGCCGCGCTGCGACGCGTCAATCGAGTCGGCAACGAGCGCATCGCGCGGCGCGGTGCGAATCCCCTTGCCCACGCGATCCGCCCAGCGCGCGCTGGCGACCAGTTCCCACGTCATCGCAAAATAGAACAGCGGCTTGACGATCGCCGAAAGCGCATAGCCGGACACCGCCAGCCATTTGCGCGCGCACAGTTTGTCCGAGAGCCAGCCGGAAAAAATCTTGAGCAAACTCGCGGTAGTTTCCGCCAGACCTTCGATGACGCCGATGATGCTGGTTTTGACGCCCAGGACATTGGCGAGAAAAAGCGGCAAGAGGTTGATGACCATCTCGCTCGAAATGTCCATAAAAAAACTCGTCGCGCTGACCGCCCACACATTGCGCGGCAACGCGCGCCAACCGGTGCGTGTCTTTGCGATGGTTGTCATTGTGTCTCCAGAGTTTCAGGTTGCAGGTTGCAAGTTACAGGTTTCAAAGGTTTGGGGTCAATCTCGCACAAGTATAGCACCAAATTTCCGAAATGCAATTCCGCCCCATCTCCAATCTCCAATCTCTCATCCTCCACTTGCCTCAAACCCAAACTCAACATATAATCGCACTCACGGGAGGCACAATGTCACTCTTGTTCACCCTCATCGGTCGCGACAACGATGTGGAAACAATTCGCACGCTAGCGTTGCGCGGCGCGTGTGTGTCGCTGGTCGGCATCAGCAATCTGGGCAAAACAGCCTTGATGCGCCGTCTGGGCGAGTCGCGCGATACGTCGCGTGGCACGTTTGTCTACGTGGATTGCAACACCCTGCCCGAACGCACCGCGCGCGCGTTTTTTACCGCGCTGTGGCGCGCTCTCGCCGATAAATTGCCTGCGCGCACCCACCATCACCTCACCGACGCCCTCACACGTGCCGGGGATGCCACGACGTTTGCGCTGAATCTAGAACGTGGCATAGCGCACGCGCTTGAACAATTCCCCAGACCACTCGTTCTCTTGTTTGATGATTTCGATGAAGTGTATGCCGCGATGGAAGGACAGGCATTTCTCAATCTGCGCGCGTTCAAAGACCGCTATCGCGAAGCGCTGGCGTATGTGACCGCCACGCACCGCGAATTTGCGCGCCTGCCGATGTCGCGCGAGCAAGGCGAATTTGTCGAACTCGTGACGCCCCACGTGCACTTTTTGAGTTTTATGACGCGCGCGGACACGAACGAGTTTTGCGCGCGCTTTGCCGCGCAAGAAGGCGTCACCTTCAGCGATGCCGACCGCGCGTTCGTGTACGCAAATGCAGATGGACACCCGGGGCTAGCACTCGCCGTGTGCTGCGCGTTAGGACGCGTGACCGGCGCGCCGATGCGTAACGTGCATCAAGACCGCGTGATTCACCAAATCGTTCAGCAACAATTTGCCAACGACCCGAATGTGCATATCGAGTGCGAAAAAATCTGGCGCGATCTCGATGCGGACGAACAGAACGCGCTGTTTCATCTGGACAGTGCAGAGACACCGCCGCCGAGCCTCATCGCCAAGCACATCCTGCGTGAGAACGAATCGGGCTATGCGCTCTTCTCGCCCTTGTTCGCGGATTTTGTTCGCCGACAACAGTTAACTCAACATCCCCACGCGCAAGGCGTGTACGTGGACGTGGACGCGGGGATAGCGTACGTCGAAGGCAAACGCGTCGAAGCGTTGACCGATCTCGAGTATCGTTTGCTCACCTTTCTCTACGGTCGAAGGGATCGGGTATGTGACAAGTACTCTATCGTGGAGAATGTGTGGGGGCAACAATTCATTGACGAGGTGGATGATGCGCGCATCGAAAAATTGGTCAGCCGCCTGCGCGCTAAAATCGAACCAGATCCGAGCAAGCCGCGCTATGTGATTAGCGTGCGCGGGCGCGGCTACAAGTTGGTTCGATAAAAAAACCTGTCGAGCGTCAAGGCACTCGACAGGTTTTTGACTTAGGCCACCTCAAAGTAGCGTGCGTGTTCCCACGGCGTTACCTGCAAGCGATAGTCGTCCCACTCACGTCGTTTGGCACGCATAAAGGCGCGATAGACATGCTCACCGAGCGCGCTACGCACCACGTCGTCTTGCTCGAGTTCTGCGAGCGCCTCGGCCAGCGAACCGGGGAGAACACCGATGCTGCGCTCGCGCAAATCTTCTTCGGTCAACTCGTACGCACTCTCTTCGATGGGCGGTGGGGCGGGCAGTTTACGCTCAATGCCATCAAGTCCCGCCGCGAGCATCACCGCCAGCGCGAGGTACGGATTGCTACTGGGATCGGGACAACGCAGTTCCATTCGGGTTGATTTTTCGCGGCCTCTGGAATAGCGCGGAATACGAATGAGCGCGGAGCGATTGATTTGCCCCCAACAAATGTACACGGGCGCCTCATAGCCCGGCACCAGCCGTTTGTACGAGTTCACCGTCGGTGCAACGACCGCCGCGAGCGCGCGCGCGTGCGCGAGTTGTCCGGCAAGAAAATGGTACGCCAACGCTGATAGGTGGTACGCATCCTGCGCATCGTAGAACAGGTTTGTCTCGCCCGTCAGGTCGAACAAACTCTGATGCGTGTGCATCCCGCTGCCGTTGATACCCATAATCGGCTTGGGCATAAAGGTCGCATAGAGACCATGCGCCTGCGCAATTGCTTTGACGGTGTACTTGAACGTCATCAGCGCGTCCGCGCTGGTCAACGCATCAGCATAGCGAAAGTTGATTTCGTGTTGCCCGATGGCAACTTCGTGGTGCCCGCGTTCCACTTCGATTCCCAACGCGTCGAGCGCGAGGATAATGTCCTGGCGTACCTCGGAGGCAAGATCGCGCGGAGAAAAATCGAAATAGCCGGCGACATCGTACGGAACGGGCGTCGCACTGTCGTGCTTGTGAAAGAGAAAGAACTCGGGCTCGGAACTGGTCATATAACGCAGACCCAATGCCCGGGCGCGTTCCAGTTGACGCTTGAGGACATAGCGCGGATCGCCGGGGAAGGGTTCACCATCGGGGGTGTACGCGTCGCAGATAAAACGCGCGAGACGATGGTCTCCTTCGGTCCACGGCAACACACGATAGGTGCTTACATCCGGGATCATAAACATATCGCTTTCGTAGATACGCGCGAATCCCTGGATGGAAGACCCATCGAACCAGATGCCGTGTTCCAGCACCTCGCCGAGTTTGTGCAGGGGAATCGTCACGTTCTTGGTTGCGCCGACCACATCGGTCAACTGCAAACTGACGAATTGCACACCATCGGCACGGGCTTGCTCGAGGACGTGTTTTTGCGAATCGCTGAGCGCCATACAGACCTCCTGAGAAAGATGAGGTAGGGTGTTGATGCAGCGCGGCATCGCATCACACGTCGCGGTGTGAAGTGAAACAGCGAGGGCAATGCCCTCGCTGGCAATTTGGTGCTATTTTATGCAAATTCAACGGGTTGTCAAATTGGTGTTCGGCTACTTGTTCCGTCTGCGCGCGATCAATCCCAGCACAAGCCCCGCGGCGA
>DAOTYB010000316.1:0-9624 GCA_034435315.1 Anaerolineae bacterium
GCAGTTTCGCTTTACCCTTCACCTGTTCGTATGTGATCATGCAGTCTGCTCCCTAGTGCAAAACTCGGTCTGGAGCAGACATTGTACGCGAAAACCTTATTACCGATAAAATCTAATGAATATGCTGGTAGGTTGATTTCTTGAACAAGGATTGTACCGCAGTGAAGATTGCTATGTTGAGTGTGCATACCTGTCCGCTGGCGGCGCTAGGCGGCAAGGAGACCGGCGGAATGAATGTGTATGTGCGTGAACTGTCGCGACAACTCGCGGCGCGTGGTCACCACGTTGACATCTTTACGCGCTCGCAGGACCCGACGGTGCCCCACGAGGTGCCCGGCCTGGAGATTGGCGCGCGTGTGTTTCACGTCCCCGCAGGTCCTGAGGTGCCGTACAACAAAAATCGTCTGTTCGACTATTTACCCGACTTTGTGCGCGGTGTGCAAACCGAAATGGCGCGCGAGAAGATGCGTTACGACGTGTATCACGCGCACTATTGGCTTTCGGGTTGGGTGGCGCGTGAATTGCAACGCGCTTATCCCGCGCCGATGGTGCAAATGTTTCACACGCTCGGCGCACTGAAAAATCAAGTGACGCTACTGCCGACCAATCGCGAAACCGAACGGCGAATCGCGGTCGAACGCGAGATGATGCAGGTGGCTGATCGTATCATTGCGGCTACGCCGCGTGATTGTCAGCATATGGTCGAGTTCTACGACGCGCCACGCCACAAGATTTCAGTCATTCCGCCCGGCGTGGATCTGGAATTGTTTCATCCCCTTGAGATTCCCGATCGCAAACAATATTTTAAAGACGAACACACGGTGCTCTTTGTAGGACGCATTGATCCGATCAAAGGGATTGACACGTGGTTTCGCGCGATGAAGTTGGTCGTCGAACAAGACCCGGGGCTGCGCGGGCGCATCTGCGTTTGCCTTATCGGTGGAGATGTGGACGAGGATGAACCGGATGAAGAGTTGGCACGTCTGCAAGCCCTGAAGGACGAATTGGGCATTGCCGATATTGTGACGTTCTTGGGCAAGCGATCGCAAGAGTCGTTACCGTACTATTATGCCTCTGCCGATGTGGTGGTGATGCCCTCGCGGTACGAATCGTTTGGGATGGTTGCGCTTGAGGCGATGGCGTGTGGTACGCCGGTCGTCGCGTCCGATGTTGGCGGCTTGTCCTTCATTGTGCGTGACGGCGAAACGGGCTTTCTTGTGCCCGAGGGCAACGCACAAACGATGGCAGAGTGCCTGAGTCGCATTTTGCACGATCCCGACTTGCGCGCGCGTCTCGGCAAGCGCGGCGTAGAGGTCGCGCGCGAGTACGCCTGGACACACGTCGCCGAACGTATCGAAGCGTTGTATGATCAATTGATCAGTGAATATGCAATGGGCACTCTTCACAGTCCCGATGCGGCAACCCACCGATAGACGCGGCGCACCGTCTCGATATTCAATCCGCCCACCAAGCCGCCACTCGATCCGAAAATCAGTTTGCCGCTGTCTTGGACAATCGTGCTGAGCGTTTGCTCGATTTCCTCATCGGTACGTTCCACAGAAAGAAAATCGAACCCCAGATTGCCCCACAGAGTCAGCCGCTGCCCTACGCGTTGACGCGCGCGCGCGATGGACATCCCCGCTTCGGGTTCTAGTCCCTGAATCCCATCCAGATTGCACGTGGCAAGATCGTCCAGCACAAGATTCAAGTTGCCGTCGGAGTGAAAAAAGACAACGAGACCGAGCGCGTGCAAATCGTCCACCGCCGCGTGCAGCGCGCGAAAATAGAGCGTGCCGAGCGCTTCGGCGGAGAAATAGGGCGCGCGATTGTATGCAATGTCCTCACCCAGAATCACGCCGTCCGCGCCCGCATCGCGGACGGCGCGCGCGACGAGGCGCGTCTCGTCCGCGCCGTGCATAAACGCGCGGCGCGCGGCTTCGGGCGCGCTGCGCGCATAGCGCATCAACGTATCGAATCCTACTTCTTTTACTGCCGCGCTAAAAGGTCCATCAATCAACGCAAAGACAAACCGATCGCGTTCGCGCCACTGCATAATCGTTTGCAGCGCGCGGTCGGCATCGGGTTGTTGAGGCGCGCCCCAGCCCGCGCTGAGGGGAATCGAAACCACATCGAGGTCGAGTTCCTCGATGACGCGTTCGAGGGTCTGGGCAGGAGAAAACGCGCGGATGAATTCATCGGCGATGAACATTTCGCCGCGCGCCAGCCGATCGGTCGGCGCGCCGCGCAAGGTGTTGTAGATGCGGTCGCGGGGTGTCATCGCAAATATCGTAGGAGGAGGTTGTGCAAATGTCCGTTGCTGGCGACGTACTCTCTGGAATGGATGCTCCACGCGTCGCCGCGCGGTGTAGTGATTTTGCCGCCGGCTTCTTCGATGATGAGCGCCGCCGCTGCCACGTCCCACGGTGCGAGCGATAGGTGCATATAGCCATCCATTCGTCCGGCGGCTACCTGACACAACGAGAGCGCGGCGCTGCCAAAGATGCGTCCAGTCATCACGCGGGGCAGGAGGCGCGCGAGGAGCGCGCACGCGCGTTGACGCGCGCGCGGCGCGCGTGCCCATTCCGCGCCGACCACCGCGTTTTCAAGCGAACGGATCGCGCTGACGCGAATCGGTTTGCCGTTGAGGAACGCGCCACGTCCACGTTCGGCAGAGTACAGTTCGCGCGTCACAGGATCATACACCACGCCGATTTGCACTTGACCGGCTTGGTACAACGCAATCGAGGTGCAGAACGCGTGGAGCGTGCGCGAGTAGTTCGTCGTGCCATCGAGCGGGTCTATGATCCACAGCGCGAGCGCGTCGTCGGCGTTTGTTTGTGTCCACAGGCGTTGATGTTCGGCGGCGTTACCTTCTTCCGAAATAAAGCGGTCATTGGGAAAGCGCGCGCGAATCGTTTGCTGAATAATGCGCTCGGCGGCGTAATCCGCATCGGTGACAATGTCGCGTTTGCCTTTGTAGTGAATGGCGCGCGCGTCGCGGAGTTTAGCCAGCAGTACTTTGCCCGCCGCGCGCGCGGCGCGTTGGGCGATGAGGAGGCGTTGAGACATTGGGTATCTATTCTTCTTTCTGAGGTTGATTTGTAAAATGATCCACGCGCACACCCGCGAGGCGCAAATACTCCATCGCGATTTCGTCGTGATACTCGCCCACATACACCACGCGCACCAAGCCCGCGTTGATGATCATCTTGGCACAGACGTGGCAGGGTTGATGCGTCGAGTAAATCGTGCCCCCTTCGACGGAAACGCCGTGTAGCGCTGCCTGGATGATGGCGTTTTGTTCCGCGTGGAGCGTGCGAACACAATGCCCATCCACGATTTCGCAGCCCGCATCGAGACAATGCGGCAATCCGCGCGGCGCGCCGTTATAGCCCGTCGTCAAGATGCGCTTGTCCTTGATGATGATGGCGCCCACTTGCGCGCGTTTACACGTCGAGCGTTTGGCGACCGCGCGCGTGATTTCGATAAAGTATTCGTCCCAGGTTGGTCGGTTCATAGTCAGTGTTCAGTATTCAGTATTCAGTGGTCAGTGGTCAGTGGTCAGTGTGCAGTGGTCATTGGTCAGTGTCCAGACCGAATACTGAAAACTGAACACTGAAAACTGAACACTGATCACTGCCCACTGCAGTTCATCCCGTTCCAAACTGCCGATCCCCCGCGTCGCCCAAGCCCGGCACGATGTACGCGCGTTCGTCTAGATGATCGTCAATGGCGGCGAGGTAAATGTCCACGTCGGGATGCGCGTCTTGCAAGCGCTGGATGCCTTCAGGCGCGCCGATGAGTCCAACGTACTTGATTTTGCGCGCGCCCCAGTTCTTGAGCATACGGACGGCTTCGACAGCTGTGCCGCCGGTCGCGAGCATTGGGTCGAGAATGACGCACACTTGTACCATCGGCGCGACGGGAAGTTTGCTATAGTACCGAATCGGCTCGAACGTTTTGTGATCGCGATACAAGCCGATGTGCCATACTTCGGCAGTGGGCATCATTTCCCAGAACCCTTCGACCATACCGAGCCCGGCGCGCAACACCGGAATCAAGCCGATGGTCTCGGCGAGTTCTTTGCCGGTAGTGGGGGCAAGTGGCGTAGTGATGGGTTTGTCTTGCAGCGCCAAGTCGGCGGTGGCTTCGTACGCGAGGAGCATCGAAATTTCGCGGATGAGTTCGCGAAACTTTTTCGGCTCTGTGTTCACATCGCGCAACAATGTGAGTTTGTGCAACACCAGGGGATGGTTGGAAACATGGACTTGAGACAATCGTTCCTCCAGTGGGACAGTGAGACAGTGGGTCAGTTGGACAGTTGTATGATAATGTGTTATGGGAGGCTATCTCACAGCAACTTTGTCTGAGTTGGAATTTTGTTTGCACGCAGGAATTCTTGTGGATCAGTGAATGCTGTAAAGAATACCGGACGACCGCTAAATGCTAGTGGTGAGACGGGCCCAACAGCCATAAAAGGAAATTCTTGAAGATCGCGACGTGGAAAACTTTGGGGGTCGCGGAAGGATTGATACAATTCCATAGATCGTTTGTCACCGCCCACAAAATCTTTCAACTTGTCAAACTCGGATCCTAGTGCAAGACCAAAACCAAAAAACAGAATACGCAACTGTTGAATAATTTCGTAGTCCAGCCCGCCCAACGTCTGACTGATGAAGCACCAACCAACGCCATGTTTTCTCGTTTCTCTGACTGCAGTTCTGAGCTGCGTTCTCAGAAGACTAGCCTGCGAGCCAGACTCCAACATTCCACTTGGTGCATGCCGATGCGCTTCATCAAGCACAACTAGTACGTTAGCGCTCGTCTGAGTTGAAAGACCTTGCGTTGATCTGGCAATAAGAGCGCCCAGCAACCGCGAAAGTATTTTCCGCTGCAATTCTTCTGACCAAAATCGCTGGTTGCCGCGTTGAGAAATGTCAATGACCACGATTGGGCGTGCCTGCCCAGATTGCAAAGGACGCATCAAATCATCTATGATTCCGTACATTTGTCTTCGTCTTTGACCCCGAGCAAATAGACCCGCAAGTGGCAACCAATGTTGTTGTAATAGGTTGTTCAAGTCATTGCGATTGGCTTGTATTTGTCCAATACGTTGCTGTAATTGTTGTGCGCGAGAGGCAGTTGAGTAGACATATACAGCGTTCTTTTGTACTGCCATTAGTGCTACTTGCAGGCTGGGTTCGTTCCCTAGCGAGTCTAACCTCGTATTTGGTTCTCTTTCAAGGGCATTACGAATTACTTCGGCCGCGCGCCTGGAATTGTCTGCTGAAGCCGCAGGAATACCCAACTGTTCGGTAAATCGCAATGACACTAACAATTCTTCAAACAAATCCCATTCGTCAAGTTGAATATCTTCGATAGTGTAACGACTAATCTGACGGCCTGATCCCTTTAAAGCCTCGTCAAGCGCAAGCCCCTGTTGCCCAACACGGGTTCCCTGCATCTCCAGGGAGAATTCTCCCTGTGGGTCAATCACAAGAATACCCATTTGAGGATGGCGGGCGTATCCCACAAGTATCATCTTTGCCAGGCCAGATTTACCAGAGCCGGTCTTGCCAAAAATGCCTATGTGGTATGCCTCTCCCGCTCCGCCGACACCGCTACCAAAATGTTTAAGCCACATCGGATAGAAAATATCATTGGCATAGGCGCGCCCCAAATAGAAAATTTCACTGGCATAGACAGAGAGTAAATCGTTGAGCATGGTTTGACTCATGCGCGAGATTCGTGTACCTGTAGGTGGTACCATACCCAACACGTCAGGATCGTATCCTTTTGCAGTACGCGTAAACGTTGCGCCAACGACAAGAGCAGCCGTGCGAGTATCTTGACGGTTGGTAATCGGTGGAATCTCCCCTGTGCGCTTGATAAGGTTGCGAAATACGGAATCTTCATGCCAGCGGTTTCTTAACTCCACACTGACAATTTATCCGACAGAGATCACGGGGCTGCCATTTTGTGTCGCTTGAAAACCCACCAGTGCACCAACGACGCGTTCCTCGGCCGCTTCCTGTAGCAAATCTACAGTCAATTCGGTATTGGTGGAAGGACTGCCCACCACACCAATGTCTTGTGTTCGGTCTGTATTCATCCTATACCTCCTCTTCCGCCTTCAGTACGATAGTTTTGCAGAAAGAGTAAAGTTGTTTCGACATCCACACTTGCCCCAGCAACATGTTGGGCAATAGATTGTTCAACCACTTGAACACCCGCACCGAGGCTTTTGACCATGCGGTCTGCCAGAAATAGAGGATATGGTTCGAAAACCGCTGGGGAGAAGAATTGCCTGGTAATACCTTCCAAAATGATAGATAGTCGCGTTGGGCTGTTACTGATTACACTTGGCACTTCTAAACGTAGAGCAGCAGTCCAGCCATACGGTCGAAAATAAATGACGTGAATAAGCTCCATTGCCTCATTGAGTTTTTCGTTATCAGCAGGAGGAGGCAAATGGTAATCTTCCCGCGAGTCTGGCCTGTCAAGTAAAAGAGGCTTGGTATATTCGCCGGGTTCAAGTATCAGTGTTGCTAGGGTCTTGCCGTCAATATCTTGCGGGACCGAGATCCTTGCCTGGGACACAAGTTCATTTTTGGAAGTGAACTTTGGAACAGCAACAGTACGATTGCTAGCAAGAAGAGTAAGCAGACTCTGAAATAAAGAACCCTTTTCCCATTGCTCTCTAATAGCATTTGCAAGTTGTGGTGCAACGTGGGAGAATTGCGTGACTCCTTGGTTGATGTAGATAATCAACGAAGCAAACGAACCATCTATCAACACCACATCGTGCGGTGCCTCGGCAGCCAACTCTAGTTCCATGGCTACCATCAAGGCACGTAGAACTCCTGCAGGTTGACCTTGATGGGGTATCCCATCAACCCAAATACGGTGGTGCGGTTCAGGCCAGTAGCGACGTGCTTCTTTGACTGTGCCTTCTACTGCTACCGCTGCGGTGGCGCAAAGATCGAGCGCAGTCAAGCGATGTATTTGATAGGAACCATCTATCCCCACCACGCTTGGCTCGGAGGCAACGTCTAGATCTGCTTTTCGACGAATCAACCCTAAATCCTGTGCACAACGCCGAAGTTGAGATTGCACTGATCGCAAAGCGTCTACACGTTGTTGAATGTCTGCAGCAACAGGGATTGCACGATTCAATAATTCGCGGACTAGCGCATCGGGGAGATCAGCAAAACTAGTGGATGTGGTTGATTCTACCATAGACGCCATTCCTCGCGATGGAAATCCTTATACGACAGATCGCGCGCGGCACGAGGTAAGAGCCAACGTTCTCTGAAAAATTCAAAATAATCATCCAGAGAATCGTTCCAGTATTCAAGCCTATTTGTCTCTCCACGAAGATACTCGCGCGTATTCTTTGCCAGAGGTGCAACAAAAACTTCCCTCTTCACTTGATGAAGCATCCAGTTATCGGGAAACCCAAGTGCTTTCAGACACTTTCTTACAACTTCTTTCCGATTTCGAAATTCACCCCCGCCCCAACCTGCTGCTTTTGCTGTTCCTTCGCAATGTTCCGCTGTGAAGGCTAACATCTTCTCATACACACCATTGGCAAAGTGGAATGTTCCCCATCCTGCCGTGTAGCCGACACTTTGCATCACGAAACGATTGTGGTACTTGAGTCGGTTATACAATGAAGATCGTCCTAGTGCCGAGGTTGTGGTTACTAGTGCAAGCTCCGCGGGACGCTGACGTTGTAAAATAATTGTCTTGCGCCCCTGGTAACGATCATGAAACACTTCACGAACTTCACGGCTTGCAACAATCATAGCCACAAATTTGCCACACAAGAGATTTGAGTAGGGTGGAACAGCGCCTAGCACGTATGCATCCATCACATGGTAAAGGCGTTGATGTCGTTGTGTGAGATTCCAGCCAATCCATTCGTCCCGTACTCGCAAACTAAAAATGGGATCGCTTAAACCGAGTATACCCATTAGTTTGCTGGTGTTCTCGTCAAATATCAGAAATCTCAATCGTCTCCCGTAGCCATTAGAAATGGGAATGCTCCAGTGTAGACTAGCATACCGAAACAAGCGGGAATATTCTGTGTCGGGAGCAACTGCGACGAGATAGGGTCTAATCTTCCAGGGATCTATTTCATCGCCGTTTGCAATGTAGTTTATGAGCGCATCTTCGTGAGGGCTCAGTGTATCTTTCGCGCGAGCAATTTCCGCGCGTGTGGCTAACAGGTGAGTTTTGCGCAAAGCATCTTTAGTGTTGGCGTTCAAAACAATACCCTTATTAGTTATTGAATAGCCCTGAGCACGGAGTGATTCCCGGATCAATCTTCTGAGATATGGTTTAGACACAGCGTGTTTCGTTTTCATTCTGACCGCCGAGGTAATGCCTCACTTTAAGCCTTTGCCTTTTTGACTTTCCACCCGCGCGATACTCGCGACCGCATCGCCTTCCTTCATCACTTCGCTTTCCTTCGACGTGCGCTTGCCTCTGGACAAGTTGGCAACGCGCGCAGGACGTGTCCGCTTGTCGCGATGAGCGTGGTATCGTCATTCGCGTTAGTGGCGCGTTCCCTATGCCTTGCAGTGCATCGCTCGCCGCGCGTCATCGGTCGTTCACTCTGTTTTGTAGAACGCACTGTCAAGTGATGAATGGTTGTGGATAGGGAAGCAAGCGTAACCCAGCGATGAAGCGATAGTCACGCTCATTCTTTGTCACGAGGGGGACCCTCTGCGAAAGGGCAGTTGCGGCAATCAGCGCGTCAGCAATCAACAAGCCATGACTCAACCGATAGCGACGCAACAAGTCAACAGCAATATCGGAAGTTTGTTCGTCCACCTTCACCACCCAAAAGCGCGCCAGAAATTTGTCGAGCATGCGAAGTTCTGTTTTGTTGCGACAACCGACAACAAGTTCCATTTCACTGACAACGCTAATGGCTAGAGATGCCTGGCGTTCAACCTGTTCGAGGCAAGTAACTGCGTCTGCAATGTTACGCCCTGCGTCAATCAGCACATCCGTATCTACAATCACCCAATCAGGCATGGCGACTCATCCATTCGCTTTGACGAATACGGCGTACCCATGCGCTACTGTCTTGCATATCCTCACGATCGCGCCACATGCCAATAAAAGGTTCTTCTGCCAACTTGGTACGCCCGGCCGTCTTGTTAGCGCGTGGCGGTGCATAGCGCGTTCGCAAAAAGGCAATAAAGTCAGCAACCTGTTTCTGGAGTTCAGGCGGCAAAGCGGTGTATTCACGCCAGACTCTTTCTTGTTTCATCAACTCACCTCCGTAATTTGTGAGTATACAACTTTTCTCGCGGTTAGCCAACCACTTGGTGAATGGATACGGAATTGCGCTTCTGGGCAAGTTGGCGACGCGCGCGCAAGACATGCTCGCTCGTCGCGACGAGCGTGATATCGCCTGCTGTTATCGCTTGCGATAGATGTCTCTACGATGCCCAATTTGATGAATCACGATGACCTTCTCGGCATGAAGAATCTCGTACTGGACTTTGGCAACAATTTGACGAAAAAAAGATTTGTACGCCCGCATGAGGGCGCGCAAAATCGACCTCTCTTGCGAGTGGCATTGAACCAGAACTGCGACGAGAGAGGTAA
>DAOTYB010000317.1:0-2683 GCA_034435315.1 Anaerolineae bacterium
ACGCGTCAACTTAAGCGGGGAATGCCGCATTACAACCCTCCCCTCTCCCAAATTCAGGCGAAGGAGGGGGCGAGGAATGGAGCAAGTGCCAGCCTTAAGTTGACGCATATGGGGCATGGGGATGGAGCACCACCTCCTCAAGAGGCGGTGTCTGGCTGTCGCAGCATAACCCGATGAGTCTGAATTATGTGAAAGGACACTCGACACGCGTATCCCATTTGCGGACGAATCGAACTTGTGTTACAATGCGCCCGAGTGATGCGTTCGGTTGTGCACGCAGTACACTGGCGTCGAGTTCGGCACGGCGGCGGCAAACGATGATTACCAGTCCTGCCAATCGCAAGGTCAAACTTGTCCGCGCTCTGGGACGTAAAAAAGAACGCTATGCCGCGCGCGCGTTCGTCATTGAAGGTGTACGCTTGCTTGAACAAGCCCTCGACGCGCGCGTCCTCCCCTCGCTTGTCCTCCACACTCCCTCTATCGAAACCGATGCGCGGGCGCGCACCTTGTTCGAACGCCTCCACGCCACAACCCCCGAAGTGTATGTCGTTAGCGAGGCTATCCTGCACGAGGTAACGCAGACCGAGACGCCGCAAGGACTTGTGGCGGTTGTTCCTTTCGTCGAACGACCTCTACCTCCGCAACCCCAATTCGTTTTAATTCTCGATGCGCTGCGCGATCCCGGCAATGCCGGCACCATTTTCCGTTCGGCGAGCGCGGCCGGGGTGGATGCGCTGTTCCTTGCCCCCGGCAGCGCCGATCCCTACAATCCCAAGGTCGTTCGCGCGGCAATGGGTGCCCACTGGAGCGTTCCTTGGCGGGTTGCCGCGTGGCATCACATCGTGAACGCGGTGGCGCACATTCCGCGTGTGTATCTAGCGGACGCGCGCGGTGAGGTGACGTACACACGCGCCGACTGGACGCGTCCTGTCGCGCTCATCATCGGTAGCGAAGCGCACGGCGCGAGCGCCCCGGCACAGCAGATAGCGACTGCGCGCATACGCATCCCGTTGCGCGGCGGCATCGAATCGTTGAACGCGGCAATGGCAGCAACGCTATTGTTGTTCGAAGCAACGCGAAACATCCACGCATAAAGATCGAGGTGGAGTTATGGACGATTCACTCGCCCGCTATCGTCCGTACGTAGCAATGGTCGCGCTCTTTATCGGCACACTGGCAGGCACAATCTTTTTGCTGCGTCGTCCCGAAGCACCACCCACGTTGACTTTGATCACACCCACCCCGCGCCCCACGGCGACGATGGTTTTGATTGTGGTGGATGTGCGCGGCGCGGTGCATAACCCCGGCGTGTACACCTTGCCTGCGGGAAGTCGCGTGCAGGACGCGCTGACACGCGCCGGCGAAGTAACCAGCGATGCCGACACGCGGTCGCTCAATCTGGCACGCCGACTCAACGACGGCGAACAACTCTACGTTCCCCGCTACGGCGAAGCCACGCCTCTCCCTCCACCAACGCCAGCGCGCGGTGCGCCTACCCCCACACGCCTCGCGAGCAAAATCAATATCAACACCGCCAGCGTCGCCGAACTCGACACTTTGCCGGGCATTGGTCCCGCGCTCGCCCAACGCATCATTGACTATCGCACACAGCATGGGGATTTCAAAACCATCGAGGATCTCAAAAAAGTGCGTGGCATTGGCGAGGCGTTATTCAACCAGATCAAAGATTTGATCACGGTGCACTAACGACATCGGTGCCCGTGATGCGGAGGCAAGATGCACAAACTCGTAATCCTTATCGGCGCGTGCCTGTTTTTGTTTGCCTGCGCCCCAGCCGCCACACCCACCCCACGACCGACACTCCCCGCCACGCCGACACGTGTGCCGCCCTCGCCAACAGCAGTGAGCAAATCACCCAGCGCGCCGAGTGCAGCGACCGCCACGCCTGCCTCCGCGCTCTCGCTGCAAAACATCAAAAAAGATCGCCAGGCGGATGGCAGTTGGCTGACCAGTGCCAGTGTGAGCGCGCCCGAGCAATTGGGTGTGGGGCAAATCGAATTCGCTGCGCCAGAAAAAATGTTGTTCACCGAGACGCGCACAATCCGTTTACGTCTCTCCCCCGCCCAACAACTCGTCGCCCTGACGCCGGTGCCGGCACCCGGTAAAACGCCGGACATTCCCGGTTTCGTCTATCGTTTTAGTGGCAACGTGCAATTGTATCCGATAATGTTCGCTGAACTGCGCGCGCTTGCGTTCGAGATAGATCAAAAAGGACCGGTGCGGCGTATCCTCGAAGCGAACAAGCCGGTCGAATGGGCGTGGGTCATTCGCCCACTGGTCGCAGGTCACCATGACTTGACGCTGGAACTCTCGATTCCGGTCATCATCAACGGAGTGACGACCGAGTTCAGTACCAAAGTGTTGCACAACCTCACCGTAAGCATTCTGGTCGAAACTTCCCTACCCACTCCGCGTCCCGTCACCGATCGCATTGGCGATTCGATCATCGAACATTCTGGCGCTATCATTGCCGCATTGATTGGTATCCTGAGCACGCTGTTGGGTGCGCTTTTGGCGATGCGGCGCGCGCGTGCAAAAAAGTAGAAAAATAGGGGTGAGGGCGGGCGGCTTCGCCGCCCGCCCTCACCCCTACCCTCTGCTTCCCCCTCCCCACGCCGCAAGAGCGGCGTGGGGAGGGGGAAGCAGAGGGTAGGGGTGAGGG
>DAOTYB010000318.1:0-6569 GCA_034435315.1 Anaerolineae bacterium
GTCTTGTAACGCCTCAAGCCCATTGGTGGCGTTATCCTTGTTCACCTTCAGCACCAGCCACTTGGGACCGGATGTTCTCAAGTTCGGATCTCCCAGCCCCATCACAGCAAGTTCATCGTATTTCACCTCCAAGGTGCCCTGGACGCAATTATGGTCTTTGTCTTTGGGAGGAAGGCAATGGATTTCTGGATGGGCATTGTAGAAATCAATATATTTTGATGCGTAATCGGGATCGTTCCTCTCGACGAGTTTAAACCATTCAGTCAACCGGCTAACCCCTGTGCGAGTGTTGGCAAAATTGTACCAAACCTCCCCGTGCGGTGGCGGTTCGAGTGTTGGCGTAGGTGTTGGTGTATGTGTGACAACGATGAACGGTGTGTATGTCGGCGTGGATATTTCCGTTGGAATAGTTAATGGCACGGGTGTTGACGTTGCCACGGAAATTGCCTCCGTCGGCGTAATCGAAGGCGGTGGAACAATGACGCCACTTGTTGGCGTGGGCATAGGCGTTGTGATTGTTGGTGTGCGAGATGGAGTTGCGGTCAGTGTCGGTGTTGCCGCCAGCGCCATTTCCGTTTGCGCGTTTTGGGCAGTAGGGATAGCCGATGCTCCATTTCGAACGGCTAACAATGCGAGCGCGGAAATCAGGATGAGGGTTAGCATCATCCCAATCGG
Source organism: Anaerolineae bacterium (assembly GCA_034435315.1). Lineage (GTDB taxonomy): Bacteria > Chloroflexota > Anaerolineae > UBA4142 > UBA4142 > VGOB01. The sequence continues at coordinate 676 of DAOTYB010000318.1, forward strand.
TACAAGCCACAACAATGGACTGGTGCGCGCCGTTTGTCCCGCCGTACCAACCGGCAAGATCGCGACGGTGCTGTTATCGTATCCGCCGCGTGCGTCAGCGAGATCAACCAACTGTTGCGCGGCAACCTGGGGAGGGTTCTGGGAAACAATCCGGGCAATCTCATCATCTTCGACCAGATTCGACACCCCATCCGAACAAAGCACGACCACATCGCCAGGCTGTGCGGTGCGCTCGAAAATGTCCACTTGAACCTGCGGATGTGCTCCGAGCGCGCGGGTGATAAGGTTTTTGTCTTGATGCTGGCGCGCTTGTGCCGCCGTCAATATCCCTTGATCCACCCGCTCTTGTACCAGCGAGTGGTCGCGGGTTACCTGCTCGATCCGCCCCTGGGAAACGAGATAACCCCGACTGTCTCCTACATTGGCAAAGATCACGCGATTGCCAATCACCGCCGCTGCCACCAGCGTGGTGCCCATCCCGGCATAGCCCGATTGTTGCGCTGCTTCGAACACGGCCGCGTTAGCGACTTGAACGGCGTTCCTGAGCGCACGCACTGGATCGGCGTACCGCTGATCATAATATTCTTTTGCCACCTGACGGACCGCAATCTCGCTTGCCACCTCACCTTTGGCAGGTCCGCCCATTCCATCCGCCACAATGCCCAGGTATCCTTTAGTTTGAATAGTTTGAGCGTCAAGATGACTGGGAGCAATCCAAACCTGGTCTTCGTTATTATGCCGCACACGTCCTAAACTAGTAGTTTGAGCACCGGCCAATTGCGTCGTATTCATCATCTTGGATTCCTCTGTTAGGTAGATTGGTTATCCGAAAGAGGATGCTTATTTGGCATCCATTGCACAGCGAAAACCCACATCGTCAATTGTAGCGGCTGGCGCGCCGGAGAAGCGTTTAGCAATACGTGCGTTTGCGGCATCAGATTTATATGACCCACCTTTAATGACCATGTGGGGCGCGCTGTTCCAATTCGGTCTGGCTGTGCCGACGGTCCCGGGGTGAACATCACGGTAACCATCGGCATACCACTTGGAATGATAATAGTCCGCGACCCATTCACGAACATTGCCAATTAGATTACAAACGCCGAATATACTACAACCGTAAGATTGAGGATCAGCGGGATTAGAGTACTGGGTAGCCACTAAGGGACCTGGCTTACCTTGTGCCGCGTTTGCTTTATAGCCATCCCAGGTATTGCCCCAGGGCCAAATACGTGCGTCATAAGGACCACGGGCGGCTTTCTCCCATTCGTATTCGTACGGGAGACGTTTACCAACCCAAACACAATATTGAGATGCGTTCCCATGCGAGACGAAGGTAATGGGATAATCCTGCACTGCCGCCAGATTAGGATTGCCAAACAGAGCGTTAGGATTTTGGGGTGACCATACATTCGATGGTCTATCGCATTTCCCGGCATCCACGCATCTCTTGTACTGACCAACCGTCACTTCAAATTTGTCAATCCAGTAGGCAGGCGTATTCAACCACATACCAGGCTTTTCATCTGGTTGAGCCGCAGTATCCTCTTCCGAAGAACCCATCCAGAATACACCAGCAGGAATTAGGACCATCCCCTCGGGACCTGCAGGAGTTGGGGACGGGGTAACTGTAGGGGTGTTCGTTGGCACCCGTGGGGGTGTTGAGGTAAAAGTTGCTGGTGCTGGAGTTGCGGTTACCACGACGACCACTGCCGCAGGTGGTGAAGGAGTCTTGAATGCCTCAGTGGCTTTGGCAACTGGTACAGGTGTTGGCGAAGTAACCACAGCAATCCGGGCAGATGTCGGCGAGCTTGGCGCAGCGACAGGCAACGTCTGCGACGAACGCGCCCACCAAGCGACAAGCGTAACGCACAAAAGTATCATCAAGCCAATCATCCCACCAACTACAATTGGCATCATTGCATTCGATCTACCTTTTGCTTGACTATCTGTGTCTATCGGTATCGGTGGTAGAGTAACTGGCTTGCCAGCCATTGCGTTGCGCAAGGCAGCGACCATTTCACTGGCACTCTGGAAACGGTCTTCGCGCCGCTTGGCAAGTGCTTTGAGCAGCACACTTTCAACCGCCGGGGGTACAGCCGCATTTAACGTATGCGGCGCCGGTGGCGGTTTATGGACATGGCCATACATAATCGCCGATGGGGTCGGCCCCCCGAACGGAATTTTGCCGGTGAGCATCTGGTACAAAATCACACCCAGCGAGTACAGATCGGTGCGTGCATCTACTGGTTCACCTTCGGCTTGTTCAGGTGCCATATACTCTGGGGTGCCCAGACTGGTACCAGTGTGCGTGAGCCGCGTGGACTCGACGGCTTTGGCAATGCCGAAATCGGTGAGTAACGCACGTCCGCGCTGATCAACCAGGATATTGCTGGGCTTGACATCGCGGTGAACGATACCTTGCGCATGGGCATAATCGAGCGCAGAGCCGATTTGAGCGATTAGATTGAACGTTGTTGTGAGGTCTAATGCTCCTCGCTTTTGCATCAGGGTATGAAGCGATTCCCCGTCCACGTACTCCATCACAATATAATGATAGCCATTCCATTCGCCGGTTTCATAGATCTGAACAATATTCGGGTGTTGCATTTGCGCGGCCGCCAGTGCCTCACGCTTGAAGCGATCGAGGAACTCGGCGGTGTGTTGAAAGTACGGTGGCAATACCTTGATCGCGACATAGCGGTTGAGCGAGGTCTGGAACGCTTTGTACACGATTGCCATACCCCCGCGCCCGATCTCTGAAACAATTTGATAATTACCAATCGTTTGTCCAATCAGACTGTCGAGCATATAGATTCCCCCTTACGAAAATATGAACGCTGACGGATGATTGCCGACAGCCACTCATTTTCATCCTGCGTGGCAAGGGCACACGTCCACAAGTAACTCCATCGAGAAAATAATCTACGTTCGCTGGTCGTTTATCTTAATCCATTTTCTTGGCAATTTGTGCCGTTACCTGACGGCGTAACTCAAACGGATTGGCAATGCTCGGAAATCCTTGTTTGGTTCCTCCGGTACCGTGCACAACTACAGTTCCGTAATTCATAATGCGTCCCATCATGGTCTGATCCACCGTAATCGCTTCTACCTGATTCAAGAATAGTTCAAGTGAATGGCGACTCAAGGCACCTACTTTGGCGATGATCCGCTTGTTGGTCACCGCAAACTCGGTGGTGATTAGGACAAGAAAAGCATTTAGCAGCCCTGCTAAACCGCCCAGTGTAAATGGCAGAGCGACGCACACCAACATACCCAAACTGACTGTTCCCCCAACCTCCGATCCACCCGCCATCTGCCCGGCAATGGGCGATAGAGCAATCAATACCAGTCCAAAAATAATGTTCAAACAGGGCCATACCAAAATCCCCCAATGCAACCTGGCTTTCAATACAATGCGTTCCCCAGCGACGAGACTTTGCTCAGCATAGCCCTCTGGATTATATTCGACTGGATAGTACATGGAGGGCACATTGACCGATTGATGTGGCACGGCAAGCGAAGAGTGTCGCGGGGCAAGTTGGGTCGGCTCTAGTGATACAAGACTGCGCGCCTCGCCCACGCGCACCTGAAGCAAGGTACTACCCAATCGAATCTGATCGCCTGCGCGGAGTGCCGTTATATCTGTGATTCGGCTGCCGTTGACAAAGGTTCCATTACGACTTCCCTCGTCACGGATATACACCATACCATTCGACTCCCAGATAAAGGCATGATGACGTGAAACTTCGCTGTCTGTTAAGACCACCTCGTTACTGCGACTACGCCCAATGCGCAATCCACTTGCCGAAATAGGATACTCGCGTCCATTCCATTCGAGTAACATTGCAATCAACTCCTCCCAAAATATGAATAACGTTTGTGTCAACTGCTTGAAGTAACTGGTGGCTCGTAGCACACGTTCTGTGATTGTGCCTCACCATTTGATTCTCACGTATAGACAATTGCTCTCTGGACTTTGATCCTCTAACCACTTGCCCTCTTTTCCACGAATGACCTTCACTGCCATGCAATAGTCACCTTTATCGGTTGCCCAATCGGGAATAACATTATCGAAATAAACTGAATGCGAAACTCGTACGCCAAGCCCTTGGTCCAGGTCAGGGAGTGCTTCTTATCTCCTCTATATCTTTGTGTTGCAATAATCTCAAACCACTCATCATCCGCCAGTTGAAACGGGAAACTCCACCGCAGAATAATAGGAGGAGGCACGGTCACTGGTGCATCATCTGATGATGAGGATAACCAAGTGGGGGGCGGGTACACACGCTTGGTAGATGTCGCCTGTATCCCCAGCACAACAGTTGGCGCGTTGGTGGGTGAGGCCAATGTCACACTCGGTGACCGCGTGACGGACCAATCCACGTTCGCCACAACTGTTGGCGCATTTATCAGCCGAGAGCCAGCCGTTGCCGTCGCCTGCGCGATGGCGATACCTTGGTTCATCCCACTGAACAGCGCCATGACTAGAATCGTCACAACAACACATAATCCAAATCCCACTACCGTGCCAATACAGGCGTAGCTTGTTGGAATTCCTACCGCATGGCGCACGGGGGACTGCGCCGGTGTCTGCGTTTTCGGTACAATCACCGTCGTAGCATCTGGCACGGTTTTGCGCCGCAACACGGCGATTGCTTCTGCTGGCGTTTGATAGCGTGTGCCCGGATCCTTTGCCATCATCTTGGCAATCACTGCATCCACGTGTGCTGGCACATCTGCGTGCACCGCAGATACAGAGCGCGGCTGTTCTGCCAAGTGCCGACGCATCGTTGCCGCAGGGGTATCGCTGCGAAAAGGCGCCACGCCCGTTAATAACTCGTACAGCAGCACGCCCAACGCGTAAAGGTCCGATCGAATGTCAGCAGGTTTTCCCTCCCAAATCTCCGGCGCAATGTACTCCGGCGTGCCGACGAACGTCCCCGACTGAGTCAACACCGTCCCTTCCGTTGCGCGCGCGATACCAAAATCCATCACTTTGACAACACCCTGTGGCGTAATCCTGATATTGCCCGGCTTGATGTCGCGGTGCACCAAGCCATGTTGATGCGCCACATCCAACGCCTGCGCGATTTGTGCCGCAATGTCCAATGCTTCGTTCACCGGCAAGCGCTTGCGCTCGGCGAGAATCTCGGCGAGGTCTTTGCCCTCGAGATAATCCATTGCCAAGTAATAAGTACCTTCTTGTTGACCAAACTCATGCAACCGCACAATGTTGGGATGAGGCGGTATCTTTTGCAGGGCTTCGGCTTCGCGACGGAAACGCGCGATGAACTGCGAATTTTGCGCTAGGTGCGGGTGCAACACTTTGATCGCGACAACTTGATTCGTTCGGATGTCACGCCCCAGATATACCGTCGCAAAACCGCCCGTCCCAATTTTTTCGTACACACGATAGGGACCCAGCTGTGAATCAGTAAAATCCATAATGCTTGTCCTCCTGCCTGATCGCCGGTTCATTTCTGCCATTGATAATCAGTGAATAGTAACCGGCTAGTTTCTCCGAAATACCAGTACCGTTTGTCCGATCTGAATCTCATCTCCCTCACGCAAAAGATGCTCTGTGATACGTTTTCCATTTACAGAGGTACCATTCTTACTCTGCAAATCGTAGAGCACATAGCCCTTTGCCTCTCGGCGAATTTCAGCGTGGCGACGCGAGACTTGTTTGTCTTCCAAAACGATGTCGGAGGACGAATCACGTCCCAACTGCGTGGTGAGCGTACGAAGGGTGAAACGCCTACCAACTTGCGTGCCACGCGAGACGCTTAACCATGCTTCACCCACCACCGGCGCGGAGGGCACTGGTGGTATCGGTGCTCTCGAAGGGGCATTGCCCTTGACCCGAAAGAGCAATTCGGTGTTACCAATGT
>DAOTYB010000319.1:0-1704 GCA_034435315.1 Anaerolineae bacterium
GTCTTGTAACGCCTCAAGCCCATTGGTGGCGTTATCCTTGTTCACCTTCAGCACCAGCCACTTGGGACCGGATGTTCTCAAGTTCGGATCTCCCAGCCCCATCACAGCAAGTTCACCGTATTGCACCTTCAAAGTACCGACGATGTAATTAGGGCTATTGGGATACCAGGGCACATGGATTTCGGGATGAGCGTTGTAGAAGGCAATATATTTTGATACGTAATCGGGGTCGTTCCTCTCGACGAGTTTGAACAATTCAGTCAACCGACTAATCCCTATGGCGGTACCGGCAAAATCATACCAAACCTCCCCGTGCGGTGGCGGTTCGGGTGTTGGTGTAGGTGTGACAACGATAAACGGTGTGTATGTCGGCGCAGTTAATGGCACAGGTGTTGGCGTTGTCGTGGAAATTGCCTCCGTCGGCATAATCGAAGGTGGTGGAACAATGCCACTTGGTGTGGGAAGAGGTGTTGTGATTGTCGGTGTGCGAGATGGAGTTGCGGTCAGTGTCGGTGTTGCTGCCAGCGCTATCGCCGTTTGCGCGTTTTGGGTGGCAATCGCCGCATTCGCTTGAACGCGAATCAGCAACAAGGAAAACATAATCACCAAAATTGCAATCACGCCCACCATCAACACCGCGAGCGCAATTGGCAATGTTGGCATTTGTGGGGAGGCAGAGGGGACTGGCAAACCTCGAACGGTTGCCGCCACCTGGCTTGCCCGTAGTGCGACACTCATCTCGCTTGCCGATTGATAACGCGCCTCGCGTGGTTTTGCAAGCGCGCGATAGACCACGCTTGCCAGCGGCTTGGGCACATTAAGCGGCAGTGGTAGCGGCAGACGATTTTTTACAAACTCGAGATTCTGCAAGAGGTTGTCGCCAAATGGCAGATACGGGTGGCCGGCAAGCATTTCGTACAGCACCGCGCCGAGCGCGTACAGGTCACTGCGCGCGTCCACCCGCTCGCCACGCGCTTGCTCCGGCGACATGTATTGAACGCTGCCAAGCACCGCGCCGCTTTGCGTGAGCGAGTACGCCCCTTGCGTGGGGGCGCGCGCGATGCCAAAGTCGCTCAACTTGACCTGCCCGTTCGCGGTGAAAAGAATGTTGGACGGCTTGATGTCACGGTGGATAATGCCGTGCTGATGAACGGCAGCAAGCGCGTCGAGGAGCGCGAGCGTGATGCGCGTGGCTTCGCCTGGCGGAAGCACGCCGGACGCGTGCAAGCGATCACCGAGACTGCCACCATCCATATACTCCATTACGATATAGTAGCCATCATTAACCCGTTCCACGCCATACACGGCGACCACGTTCGGATGGTTGACCACGCTCGCGGCTTCTGCCTCACGGACAAAACGCTGGAACGCTTCCGTATCGCGGCTGATTTCCGGCTTGAGCGATTTGATGGCGACGCGGCGATTCAACAGCAGATCGGTCGCCTCGTAAACGTAACCGAAACCGCCTTCACCAATCAAGCGTTCGATGCGATATTTGTTTTGGAGAATGTAACCGGGAAAAAGAGACATTGCGTCCTCAGGATTGCGAACATGATCCATCCTTATTTCTTCGCTGCTTGTTCATACCTCCCTTTGCCCGGGTCATACACAAAGATAAAGTCAGGTGGGTCAATCCTGAACCGCTCTTGGTCCCAACGCACCCGAACCAACACCCAACGATTAGCATAGTCTTGTAACGCCTCA
>DAOTYB010000320.1:0-2185 GCA_034435315.1 Anaerolineae bacterium
CTATTCGACTACTTGACTAGGCATAAGGAGTCCAATGGAAGAACTCAAACCCTGTCCTTTTTGTGGTACACCGAATCGTGTAGATGCCCGATTTTGCCGGCAGTGTGGCAAGCCGCAAACGGTGTCACAGGTCGCTCAGCCAGCGGACATTGCACCGGCCGTCTCCGTCGTAACAGATGCCCCAGCACCCGCGAGCGCGCCGTCAACGTCTGCTGACTTGCCACCTCCAAACCCGGCAATGGAAGATAGCGCCGTGCCTGCCGTTGAACCTGTCGCGCCGCTCGCCCCGGGCACGCGTTTGTACGAGCGCTTTGAGATACTGGAGGTGCTTGAATCGGCGAATGGGGTTACACGCTATCGGGCGCGCGATGCAATGCGCTGCGCCCAGTGCCACACCGAAAATCAACCCACCGAGTCGTTCTGCGTCAATTGTGGCGCCGAGTTGGGCGAGTCGCGCGGCACGTGCCTCCTGGAAGAAAGCCGCGTACCGCAAGATATGGCAACGGTACCGCCGAACGCCTTTGCCTGGGAAAATCGGCTGTACGTCATCCAGTTCGAGCCGCCCCCCACGCCAACCCAGACACCCTTTGCGCGCGGTGTGCATCTGACCTTTGGCTGTGCTTCCGACGCCGGTCTGGTGCGCGCGGATACGCCGGACGAAGACAGCGTATTTGCCGCCGTGTTCACTGCCATTTACGAATCGGTCGCGCAACCGACACTGGGGTTGTTCATCGTCGCCGATGGGATTGGCGGGGCAGAGGCGGGGCACATCGCGAGCAAAGCCGGCGTCCAGACCGTCGTTGCCCAACTGATGCAGAATGTTATCGCACCTGTACTCGCCGGCGAAACGCCGAGCGACGAGGCAGTGCGCGACGCGATCCAGACAGCGATTCAAGCGGCAAACGAAAAGGTGTACGAGATTGCCCAAGCCACACACCCGGAAATGGGCACGACGATGACACTCGCGCTTGTTATCAACGACAGTGCCTACGTTGCGAATGTGGGCGACAGCCGCACCTATTTGCTGGCTGGCACTCGCTTGCAACAAATCACACGCGATCATTCGCTCGTTGCCAATCTTGTTGCCAAGGGTGAGATTCAACCGGAGGAGATTTACACGCATCCGCATCGCAACTATATCCTCCGTAGTCTCGGTGCGAATGAAAACGTCGAGATTGATTTATTTCCCGCCGATGGCGGCGCGCTCAAACTACAACCTGGCGCGCGGCTCTTGCTCTGCTGCGATGGCTTGTGGGATATGGTGCGCGACGACGAACTAGAACGCTTCCTCTTTAGCACCGACACGCCGCAAACGATCTGCGAGCGACTCGTCGCGCGCGCCAACGAGAATGGCGGCGAGGACAATATCAGTGTGGTGGTAGTGGATGTTGCGTGATGGTTGGGGCGCAGACGAGCGTAGAATACACGGGCAAAAAACGCGTTTGCCCTCGTCCGCGTCCCAAACAGTTTGAGGTGTTACTATGCCGTTAACAGCCGGGCAAATCTTGCAAGGGCGTTACAGAATCGAACAAATTCTAGGCCAGGGTGGAATGGGGGCAGTGTATAGAGCCATAGACCTGCGGCTGAATCGCGCGTGTGCAGTGAAAGAAAATTTGGATACTGCACCCGATGCCAGAGAGCAATTTGCCCTCGAAGCGCAATTTCTCGTACGCCTGGGCAAGCATCCCAATCTGGTGCAGGTCTATGATTTCTTCGTTGAACCTGATGGCGTCCAATATCTCGTCATGGAACTGATTGAGGGGGATGATTTAGAAACCTTAGTGGCGCGTCAGGGCCCACTGGCCGAAGCACAGGCAATCGAATGGATGAGCCAGATACTCGACGCTGTGGAATGCCTGCACAACCAAAATCCCCCCATCATTCACCGCGACATCAAGCCACAGAACATCAAGATCACGCCAGAGGGTAAGGCAGTGCTCGTAGATTTTGGCATTGCCAAGGAATACAAGCCGGGGAAGGCAACCGTAACAGGCGCACGAGCGGGAACACCAGGATTTGCGCCGCCGGAGCAGTATAGTGGAGGCACAGATGAACGATCGGATGTGTACGCACTTGGCGCGACCCTATATTTCGTTTTGACAGGAGTGGTACCTCCAGATGCAGCACAGCGTGCTGCAGGAGTCATACTCAAGTCACCTCGACAGATTAATACCGCAATTTCACC